>JAGXSU010000148.1 GCA_018333785.1 Methylomicrobium sp.
CCGCAATACGGCGGCCACCGTCGATCAACGGTAAAACCAGATTGCCGGCGAGTGTCGCCATCCAGTTATTAAAGAAGTCCTGAAGATCCGGTGCCGTGGTGTCTATCCCTGCCGACAGGCCGATTTTTGGAAAACGGTCGGCAATCGCAGTCGCTACTCTTAGGTCGGCCGCTTGCAACCGGAAATAGGCTTTGAGGACATCGGGGCGGCGTTGAATCAAATCCGAGGTTAATCCGGTATCCGGTAAACCGTTTATTTCAGGAAAACGATCACTGGTCGCAATTTCGAGCGTTCCAGGCGATTGGCCGATTAAAACCGCCAGTTGATTTTTCAGAACCTCAATGTTGGCCAGCACGGTGTACCGGTCGCCAACCACGCCTTCCAGCAATTGGCGTTGCTGAAATACGTCAGCCGCTGTCGCTTGACCGCCCCTGAACCTGACTTCAATCAAGTTGGCATATTGTTCATTGATGACGATTTGTTCAGTCAGTAAATTGTACTGTTTCTGTTGTTCTATCAATTGATACCAGGTGCGTGCAATTTCTGCAGACAAGGCAATTGTCGCGGTATGAATATCCTGTTCGGAGGCTTTAACATCCTGTTCGGCAGCATAAGTACCGGCTCTGATGCGGCCCCACAAATCAAGCTCGTAACTGGCAATGAGGCCCAGCGAAAAATTATCGTTAGTGAGTAAGCCTAGCGTTTCATTCCCATCCCTGCGGCTCAGGCTGGATGTGGCGTCAAGGGCGGGAATCAGTTCTGAACCGGTCTTGCGAGCGATGGCCTGTGCCTGTTTGAGCCGTTCATAAGCGGCGATAAGATCAAGATTTTGCTGCAGCGCTTTATCGATAAGCTGATTCAGCGCTGTATCGTTAAAACTTAGCCACCAGCGCTCCTGCAATGGAACACTGCCGGTTAATGAAAAGGATTCGTTTACCGCAACCGGCGACTTAAACTCTTTGACCTCGACGCTGCAGGCACTGAGCAGGCAAAGCAGCATCATAACGACTGGACACTTTATTGCGCGCATGCGCTGTCTCCGCTGGATTGTTCTATACGGTTGCGAAGCGCCCGGATACCGGCCAGAGTGAAGAGTACAACGTGCTCGGCATAGCTCACCGGGTTTTCCAGTTCCGGATAGTGTCTGCGCTCAGGATAGGTCTTTTTCATGTGCTTGAGTTGCAGCAAATGAAAACATTGGCCAATGATGCTGGCGTGGCAAAAGTGAATATCCTGGTCATTCGCTTGCGGTCCCAGACATTCCTTAATTTGTGTGATCATGACCTGGCGTTGGGGATTGATTTCTTTTTCGAGAATTTCCGGCAGCAGCGAAGTGGGTTGAGCCATTTCCTTGTTGATAATCGCAAAAAAATGCGAATTTTCTGCGGCGATACGAGCGATCAAAGAACGGATGCGACCGGCCAGACGTTGCTCTGCCGGAGCGTCCGAAGCGACGCCGCCATCCGATGGGTAAAGCGCTAGATCTTGTTGGAAAGCATAGCGCCAGGATTCCAGATAAAGGCTTTCTTTGTCCCGAAAATGGTAATTGACTGAAGCAATATTGGACTGAGCCTGTTCGCAGATTTCGGCAATCGTTGTTTCCTGAAAACCTTTTTCGGCAAAAATCCGGCTGGCGGTGATTAAAAGACGCATCCGGGTTTTCAACGGTTTTGGATTTGAATCAGTCATTGAATTAGGTATATTCAAATAAAGATTTTAAATATACATATAAATCAGGCAATGGACAAATGAAATAACGGGCCGAGGACAGTTGTTTGCTTTGTTGAGCGATTCAATAAATGACCCGCCATTACGCCGCATTAATTAGGTTTGTCACCGTTTACGCAGACTCTATCGTTAATTCCTGCAGCTCAAGCAGAATGGCAGTTCTCTTTTGAAATTATTAGGAAACTTCAGTTCTCGGTATCTCGAGTATTTAAGCACAATGCGCTATAACGTCGCAGATGACATGATTTTTGACTACAGCCGCAAGTTGCTCATTCGGGCTGTAAAACTGAATTTCGCAAGGCGACCCCATTGCCTGAAATTGATACCGGTAGAGGGAGAAAGGCATGATGAGCGCCAGTGGCAGGTTGAATTTTTCGTAATAATTCAGAGTATTTCAACTCAGACAATTGATATTAGAAGTTTACTGTAAGTCTAGGAATGCATGCTGCGAACAAGTTGCAGATCATGCTTGCTCAAAGCTTTCCTTGCCGGAAAGTTTGGACGATCTGCCAACGCTTCTTTATGGCTATGTTCGCGTTAATAGCGGGCGTCACCCCGTCAGGGATTGCCGGGGTCCAGAAGCCATGGATGGCGCTGGACTTTCACATCCTTGTGACCTAGATTCCGGCAATCCATGCCGGAATGACGGTGTTGATTTGCTTTCAACTACTAACGCGGACATCGTCTTCTTTATGGGGTGGGGTATTGAAGTGTTTAATTCTATGGCCAGTATCAGTGAATAATCCCCTCGATTTTCATTTCGGCATGAATTTCGTCTGCTGATAAGGTATTTGTATCAAAGCTCAGGTCGGCCATTTCGTAATTTAGGCCCACACACAAACACAGTAATCCGGCATTTTTGATGGCTTCGGCAAATTCTTTGGGTTCTGTGAGCATGGTTTCCAGCACGGTCGCAGCATGACCGTTATCAAACAGTTTTCGCTCCAGAATATAAGCGGTTTCCTGAGCCTTGGTTCCGGTCAGCAGAATAATGCTGGGAATCTGAGCGAATCGCGCTGCGCGTTCTTCAGCGGTGACCGGCAGTAATTCAGACTCGTCAGCATTGTCGGTAATCATACCCGCGCCAACGGTAACATTGGTCAGACGGTCGATAATGATGAACGAACCGGTACCTTTGCTTTTTTTATAAGAGTCAAATACAACCGGCGCATTGACCGAGACGGTACAGGAGGCGATTTCGTTGAGCTTGAGCTCGGTTGCATCATGGTGTTCCAGGGTGTTGACATCAATGCGGTGATGAATCATCGCGATTGAACCGGAAATGCTGCGCGAAGCCATTTTGAAAATGTATTGACGGCCTGGCGCCAGAGGTTTTTCTATCATCCAAACGATGGTTGCTTTGAATTTATCGGCTACCGTCATGGCCTGAATTTCATTACCAACGATCATGTCGCCGCGGCTGATGTCAATTTCATCTTCCAGCGTAAAAGTCACGGCCATTTGGGCGAAAGCGCGTTCCAGTTCGCCGTCATAAGTCACAATGGATTTGATTTTGCTGGATTTTCCGGAAGGCAGGGCCGTAATTTTGTCGCCTTTATTAAATACGCCAGCAGCAACCGTGCCGCAGAATCCGCGAAAATCGAGGTTGGGACGGTTTACATATTGCACTGGGAAACGGGCATCCTGAAAGTTATGGTCGGTGGCTATCTCAATGGAATTCAATAATTCCATTAAAGGCATTCCTGTGAACCAAGGCATGTGCTCACTGGGATTAACGACGTTGTCACCGTTTAATGCCGAAATCGGGAGAAATCGAATATCGTGCAAGTGGAGGCTTTCAGTAAAGGTCAAGTAGTCTTGTTTGATCTGATTAAATACTTCTTCGCTGTAACCCATCAAGTCCATCTTGTTGATGGCCACAATAACGTGCTTGATTCCCAGTAATGAGGTAATGAAGCTGTGCCGTTTGGTTTGGGTCTGCACACCGTAACGGGCATCAATCAAGATGATAGCTAGATCGCACGTCGAAGCGCCGGTAGCCATGTTGCGAGTGTATTGCTCATGCCCGGGTGTGTCGGCGATGATAAATTTTCGTGTCGATGTCGAAAAATAGCGGTAAGCAACGTCAATCGTAATCCCTTGCTCGCGCTCGGCCTGTAACCCGTCTACCAGTAATGCCAAATCGATTTGTCCGGCGCCGGTCGTGCCTGATTTGACACTGTCTGCTTTTACTGCCGCGAGTTGATCCTCGTAAATCATTTTTGAGTCGTGCAAAAGGCGTCCTATGAGCGTACTTTTGCCGTCATCGACGTTGCCGCAGGTTAAAAACCGCAATAATTCTTTACGCTCATGCTGGGCAAGGTAAGCGTTAATATCGGTACTGATGAGGTCTGATTGGTGGGACATGAAACTATTCCTGAAATCTGGGTGCTAACTAATGATTAAACAGCGTATTCGAAAGGCTGGAATGCAGGCTATTAAAAATAGCCTTCGCGCTTTTTCTGCTCCATAGATCCGGCCTGATCGTGGTCTATGAGACGGCCTTGACGCTCGGAACTGGTAGTCAGCAGCATTTCTTGGATGATTTCAGGTAAAGTTGTTGCGTGGGATTCTACTGCGCCCGTTAACGGATAACATCCCAGTGTTCTGAAACGAACCATTTTCATCTCAACTTTATCGTCAGGACCTATCGGCATGCGGTTGTCGTCAACCATGATCAACATGCCATCTTTATTGACGACGGGCCGTTCTTTGGCGAAATAAAGCGGTACGATAGGAATGTTTTCCATATGGATATACTGCCATACGTCCAATTCTGTCCAGTTGGACAGAGGGAAAACACGGATGCTCTCGCCCTTGTCAATGCGTCCGTTATAGATATTCCAGAGTTCGGGCCGCTGGTTTTTGGGGTCCCAGCGATGATTTTTGTCTCTGAATGAATAAACGCGTTCTTTGGCCCGCGACTTTTCTTCGTCTCGTCTGGCACCCCCAAATGCTGCATCAAATTGATATTTATTCAGCGCTTGTTTGAGCGCATCCGTTTTCATCACCTCCGTATGTTTTTTACTGCCGTGAGTAAAAGGGCCCATGCCTTGCTTTACCCCGTCTTGATTGATATAAACCAACAGTTCCAGCCCCAGATCTTTTGCGAGATTGTTGCGAAATTCAATCATTTCGCGAAATTTCCAGGTGGTATCAATGTGCATCAGTGGGAAGGGCGGTTTGCCGGGATAAAAGGCTTTCAATGCCAGATGCAGCATGACCGCAGAATCTTTACCAATTGAATAGAGCATCACGGGTTTTTCAAATTCCGCAGCGACTTCTCGTATGATGTGAATACTTTCGGATTCAAGTTGTTTAAGGTGTGTCAGTTTATAGTCAGTCATTCAATAGTCCGTGAGCTTTAAATATCCAAGACGCTGATAAATTAGCGAGTCAGTTGTCAATGGCAGTTATTTTAAGTGGATTGGCCGATAAATGCCAATGCAGGATTCTGGGTTGAGTAAACTTGGGGTAGCGCGATGGCTTGAATTTTTGATAGAAGGCATTTTTCAATGCTTAAAAATTCACTCTACAATATAAAAAAGAATCTATATGAAACTATTTGGCATTATAGGTGTATAACTGATGCATGGTAATAAAAGCCATGTGGATCTTAAGAGATGTTCTAACAGGAAACGATGAACAAGGATCAGATATTCTGGATTGTCTTTGGTAATGGCGTAAGGCCATTGATTCGTAAAACGATAGCAAATCAAGTTTGTTGTCGATCTGATTAAATCTCCCGATGACGTTATAAACCGTTCTAGTCACTGAGCGGAGAATAAGTTTTTCGATTTCTTAAGTTCATGTTTTTAATGTTTCTAATAAGGAAAAATAATGAATAACACTATAATGCCCCGCGTAATCATTGGTTTAACTGCTTTGTTGATGAGTTCAGCAGTATTAGCAGAAGCTAAAAGTTTTACTGTTAAACCTTACGAAGCACCTGCAAAATCTGCAGCTAAAGCCGATGCGCCAAAGGTAGATGAAACTCCGGCTGCATCTGATGAAGCTCCAGCAGCTGAAGCCACTAAAGAATCTGCAAGCGAAGCGGATTCAGAATAAAAAAAGCGACCTTGGGTTATTAAACTCAAGTTCAACGGGTATCACCTTTTAGGCTGTGTACCCAAACGCTCAGTGTGTAGCCTTAATGAAGTGGAACGTAGTCCGTCACTCGTATAACTTTTCTATTCAAAAGGGCTACTTACTTTTCTTGTTAGTGTTGGGGATATAAACAACTTCCATATTATAGATTGCTCTTTTTGGGACTACGATCTATGGCGCTACTTATTATGGATCCGCCGTAACTTAAGCAAAACACCAAACCTAATTGAACGGCTGTCCAGCGCCAAAAAAGATCATTTTTTGATAACAGATTTTCCCGGTCAGGCCCCAATAAGAAATCCACACCGGAATAGGTAGTTGCATATTTTTTGAACTCTGTGACTAACCCTTCATTCAATAAGTACCACCCAGCAGGAATGGCAGCAACAGTTAAAGCCAGGATAAATCCGGCTTTGGTTACTCTTCTGAAACTAATCCTCGACAGCAAGACTGAATTAATTGAGATTAAAAAAAGCAGAAGATAAATATAGCCACCTCCACCTAATTCATATTCACCAGGCCGAGCAATCAATTCATTGAGGTTGTCTGTAGATGAGTAAGTGAATGCGATAGTTTTACACAGATAAAACCATGGTAAAGAAATCAACAATAGATACACAAACATCAATGGAAGGCGCGTGGGTTGCTTATTGGCCTGGTCAGTCAGTAGATTAAACAGTGAAAGTGAGAATATCATAGGACTATAAAGCGCCAGAAAACGAACTATTCGCTCTATAAAACTGATCAAGAATGGATTATTTAACAATTCGAACAATTTAATTCCAAAATGTCCCCAAATCATTTTTTGATTCACTTGCCAAATCAAATTGGTTGATCCTGTGATGTCCGAAAGTGTTTCCTCTGTAATGCTGAATTGTAAAAGTATTAGACTTATAAGGCCAGATAGCATCACGCTGGCAGGCAGAGTTAAAAATTGAAAATAGCCAAATTTGGCCATCCTGGCTGATATTACGCCACTCATACCTATCCAGAGCAAAGCGCTTGAAAATAGAGCGATGCTTATGATGTTTCCATCATGGAGAAACATTTCTCTGACGTTATAGGGGATTTGCGGAAGGCCTAAAACAAACTTAATGGATACAGTAAGAACAACTACCCCGATCAACCACCTAATCAATAAATTCAGCAGCGTCTGTCTATCTAAAACTATTGAACTTGCATATTCGTAATGCCTATCAGGAGGAGGAACGGTAGATTGCCTTAATGATTCGGTTTTATAGTGGGATAAATTGGCGTCGAAGTAATCTGCCGTATGTAGCAAATAAGCAATGAATAAGACTAACAAAGCATCAGTGACTTCGGGTGTATGGCTGCTAATAAATATTTGCAGCAACTCTATGATGAAAACCCAGATATAAACCAACACGGCTGATGCTTTGATACTCGAACTGGTGGTTTTTATCAGCCAGATAAGACTGCCAAAAAGAAAGGTTTTTTCGCATAAATTCTGGGCATTTACCAGCATGGATCCTTCAAGAAATCCGGAAAAGGGTAGCCATAAAAAAGCTTTGGGTTCTGATGTAAATTCAAATGGCGTTAATCCTTTAATCGTTAATAGGAAGAACAGAGATGATGCAAGAACGATTGTTTGGTGATTTTTAGCGATTAGTTGTTTGAAGGGGTAAAGCAATAAAATCGAAAACAAGGAACCAATAATAAAATTAATCGATAAATCACTGTTTAATATAATCAGCTTCGAACCCACTGTAAAAGCAACTAGTAATGCAAAGAATGTAAATTTATGGCTTTGGGTAAGCCAATAACCAACTGTCAACCAAGCAGCCAGTGCAAAAAATATTTCATTCAAGGAAAGAGGTAACTCAAGTAAATGTTTAAGATTATCTTTTATAAAGTTAAACTGAAGAGTGGGTATAAAAGGTATTAATTGACTGGAAAGCCAGGCAACTGTGATCAAACCGGGTGGGGTATACCAGTAGCTGAGTCTTGAAGGGGCTAAATTTGTTTTTTTTCTTATTGCCCATCCCACGCCAATGCCGATAACTAATCCCAGCATATTCCAAATAACATCGCTGTAAGACAAGACTCTTTCGGGTAAATAGATCTGTACCAATTGAAGGGCAGCACTGAAAATGATTCCGTAAAAAGCTAAAGGAATCGCTTTTTTTAAAGGCAGACGATGAAACTCATACCTTAAAATCCCCAAGGCCCCATAGGGAACAAATAAGACAACGTTTGCAATCAGATCGCCTAATCCGAAAATATTATCCTGCTGATAAAGTTGGCCTAACAGGGTATCCCATTCAAAAGGAACATAATGAAAATTGAACGGATAGACCGATCCATAAAAGATAAGGAAAACGGTTAAATAGAATAGAGCATTCATGTATTGATTAAGGATCAGTTATTTTGAAGTCATCGTCATTCTAGGTGAGATAGCAAGCATCGTCATCTTTTTCCAATAGGTCTATTATAAGAACGTCTTATTTTCGCTTATTGTTTTAAGAAGATAGATTTGATTCAAATAACTCAGATTAAATAGGTTCTTTCGATCTGTCATTGACTGAGACCTGTGCTTAGTTAAAAGCTTTGCCGGCCTTTCAATTTTCAATATTTCTGGTACAACTGGTTCAAGGTATAAAATTGAGCCCGTGATGAATCATTGAGAAGTTAATCAGTAATGAATTGGATATTTGAGTAGTGGGGTGGTCCAGGATGCTTAGTTAATGGATCCGGGTCATTTGTTGAAAATGGAAAGGACAACATAATATTTTAATTAACCAATAATCGCCTATGAATCTGACACAACATGAAATAAAGGGTTACTGTATTGTTCAAATCAATGAGGAACGTGTTGACGCGCATAATTCCGGAGAATTGAAGGAACGGATTTTGGACTTGATTGAACAAGGCAACTTGAACATTATCGTGCAATTGGACCAGGTCAAATTTGTCGACAGTTCCGGCTTAGGCGCATTACTGGCGGGATACAAGCAGGCTTCAGCCAAAGCGGGCAAACTCGCGTTAGCGAACATGCAGCAACAGGTGTTGTCCATGTTCGAGTTGACTCGCCTGAACCGGGTTTTTGAGATTTATAATGATGTTGACGAAGTTTTTGCCGCTGAATCCTAGGAGTTGCTATGGAAAATACAGATATTCAGGTTGATGTAATTATTCCGACCCAAACCAAATATCTGGATTTGATCGGCAGCATCGGCGAGCGTATTGGCAAGGAAATAGATAACTATACCGGTGATAAAAAAGCCCTGGCTTATCAACTCAATCTTGTTTTGACAGAAGCCACCACTAACGCGATTAAACATTCGGCGGGTGGTCGTCCTTTGGTCAAAGGTGAGGATAAAGTCAGAATCACGATCAATATCCAGGACGATGTACTCGAAATCAAAGTATACGATCATGGTCAGGGATTTGATCTTGAGAATGTGCCCATTCCTGATTTTGATCACCCTCAGGAAGGCGGCATGGGCATTTACTTTATACGAACGTTAATGGATTCGGTCAGTTATAAGCGATTGGACGAAGTCAATGTTCTGGAAATAAGAAAAAAGCTTAGATAAGGAGAGCGACTTTGAAAGTACGTCTAACTGCCGGTCAAACGAGTTTAAAATCCGCTCGTCAAAAACAAAAAATCCAGTCTATTTGCGATCTATACAATGACCATGACAAGGCCGTCAAACGAGGTCTCCTGAACCGGATGACACAGGTGTTGCTGACCGGGGACAATTTTATTTTATCGCTACCCGCTGCGGTATCAGCATCAATTATCGATCAATTAGCCGATTGCTTGATCGATCGATCAGGCCGGTATCTGTTAAGAGTTCTAAGCCTGCCTGGAGAGTCTCAGGAAATCATAGCGATTGTGAGTGCCCACTCGGAACATATCATCGAGTCAATCACGGCTTTGCAAAGCAGCAGCAAATTACCCTTGAAACTGCTGCTTTACCGGGTGCTGAATGTAGAACGTGATGAACAGCAGGTCCTGAAAGTGGATGTGAAATCGACATCAGGGGTAAACGAAATGATCATGCTGGTAAAAATTGATACTACGGATGCATCATTGCGCACCACAATCACCCAACGGATCAAAGCCATTCTCGAATGGTCTGCGCTATGGGAAGAAAATCATTCGGAACTCCAGGATAAATTTGCAAAAGTAATAGGACTTGACCAATTCGCTGGCTTTCAGCCGCTATTAGTTTGGTTTGAACAGGGCGCTTTTAAATTGCTAGAAGCGATGGAATTGATGCCCGATTCAGATTTGGCTCCCCTGTATTCTCATTTTTGCCCGGTTGATAAAGATCCCCAGGAAGAACAGTTATTTCTCGAACACTTACGGCATGTTTTGGCCCGTTCAACGCCTTTTGTGATCGATTATCTGCCGGCCGGTTGCTCTTTCATGAGCCCATCATCTCTGGTATATGTCGGGTTAAGGTCAGAGAACAAACCAGGCGGGTGGGTAGAATACGCGTTTTGGGGCGAATTGAATGCCAATGAGTTGAACAGTCTGGCCTGCAAAGTTCCTTTTTTAGACCAAAAATTTACTTTGGCAATGAAACAGACGGGTATTAAGGAAAACAGTTATGAATTTAATCAGTTCAAGGATATTTTTAATGTTTTTCCTATCATTGAGAGCTTTTTGCTCCAACAGACTCAACTGTATTTGTTGATCGAATCGTTAAAAAGTTACATTTGCCGGTCTGAAAGTGTCAAATGTCTGGTTCTCGATAGTCCTAATCCGGATTTCATTTCGTTGCTCATCATTATTCCTAATCAGTTGTATCGTCAGGATATCGAACGGGAAGTTGAACGCAAAGTTTCAAGTTTGCTGAATTGCCGTGTAAAAAAATCGTCTCATACCCAGGCTTGCGGGCGATTTATCGGCTTGCATATGATGTTGCAGTCGTCAGATCAGGTCGTCGATATCGACATTGACTGTTTGGACAGAGAACTGAGTAAGGTCATCCGGCCCTGGAAAACCTCATTCAGGCAATTGGTAGAAAGGACGTTTGGAACTGGGCAGGGGGCGGTGTTGTGGCAAAAATACCAGACCGTTTTTCCTTTGTCCTATCAGATGTTGATGCCGCCCCGGTTTGCGGTCAAGGACATGATGTCGATTGAAACCTGTGTCAAAACAGGGGGGCAAGCCGTCAATTTGCTGAGTCCTTGTCACGCCCGGCGTGACTACCGGCTTCACTTTTACAGCCGTCAGGAACATTATCTGGACGAATACATTCCTGTGTTAAAGCATTTGGGACTGAGAGTAAAAGATCAGGTTCAGTTTGTTTTTCATATTGAGGACACCCCGGTCTTCATCAAAAGCTTTACGATTCTCGCTGCTAAAACCCAGATTGAAAGCTTCAGCAAGCTTAAACTCCGGCTTTTGGAGGCAATCAATGCGATTTCGCAGGAGAAGGCGGATAACGATTCTTTAAACAGTTTATTGGTTTTGACCGGTATGTCCTGGCAGCAAATCGATGTGCTCAGGGCTTATCGCAATTACTTTCTGCAGCTGGGCCATCCTACAACCATGGCCAGTTTCAATCATGCGCTGACGCATCATCCCCTGGTTACCAAAAATCTGTTTGCCTATTTTGACGCCCGTTTTAATCCGGAACTGGACGGTGACGATCCTCTTGCGCGCGAAGAACAGACGCTGTTTCCCTTAAAACTGCAGTTACTCGAAAACATGGCCGCAGTGACTGATGCTAATGATGATAAGGTGCTGAGGACCTTGTTTAATCTGATCGATGCAACGGTGCGATGTAATTTTCATGTCCGTCAGCACAGCGATGACTTTTTTGTGGCGTTCAAAATTAATAGCTTGGGCATTATTGATTTACCTGCACCCAAACCGCAGAACGAAATTTATGTCCATGCTGCGACCATGGAAGGTATTCATTTGAGAGGCGGCAAGATTTCCAGAGGCGGCATTCGCTGGTCGGATCGGCCTGATGATTTCAGAACTGAAATTTTGGGGTTGATGCAAACTCAAATGAGCAAGAATGCATTGATTATTCCAAAAGGAGCCAAAGGCGGCTTTATCGTCAAATCAACAAGTAATGGCGAAGACTTTAAAGTCGCAGTCAAACAGGCTTATGTCACGTTAATGGAGGGCCTGCTTGATCTGACCGACAATTATATCGGCGAAGAAGCCGTCACATTGCCGGGTATCGTCCGTTACGATGATGTTGACCCTTATCTCGTCGTTGCGGCTGATAAAGGGACCGCGCAATTTTCGGATTTGGCTAATTCTGTTTCCTTACGTTACCGGTTCTGGCTGAGTGATGCTTTCGCAAGCGGAGGTTCCAGTGGTTATAACCATAAATCGCTGGGCATCACTGCCCGTGGCGCCTGGGAATGTGTCAAACGGCATTTCCGGGAAATCAATAAAGATATACAAAATGAACCCTTCTCGGTTGTCGGCGTAGGCAGCATGGATGGTGATGTTTTTGGAAACGGGATGTTGCAATCCAGACAGATACGCCTGTTGGCGGCCATCAGCGGCCAGCATATTTTTGTTGATCCGGATCCGGCCAATCTGGAACTGGCCTATGCCGAACGTCAACGGTTGTTCGAATTGCCGGGATCCAGCTGGAACGATTATAACCGTGACCTGATCTCTGAAGGCGGAGGGGTTTTTTCACGACACGCCAAAGATATTCCGATTTCACCGCAACTGCGTAAATGGTTGGGCATACGCTATAAAACGCTGGACGGTGCGAGCTTAATCCGTTTTCTGCTTTCGGCCCCGGTCGAGTTGTTGTGGCTGGGCGGGATTGGAACTTATGTCAAAGCGACCTCTGAAAAAAATGAGGATGCGGGCGATAGAAATAACGATGAGGTACGTATTGATGCCGCTCAATTGAAGGCTCATGTAGTTGGTGAAGGGGCGAATCTGGGCTTCACCCAAAAAGCGCGGATCGAATATGCACTGGCCGGTGGCCGCATCAATACCGATGCCATTGATAATTCTGCCGGAGTGGATACGTCCGATCATGAGGTCAATTTAAAAATCCTGTTGACCGGACTGCAAAAGAAACAGGTGATTAAAGATTACCAACACGAATTTGAAGCGCTGACTGATGAAGTCTGCAAGAGCGTACTGGCTGACAATTACCGGCAAAGTTTGTGCTTGTCGCTGGAACGGCTTCGAATACATTTTCACAGCGCCGACGTATTTTTGAGTCTGGCCGCCCGATTGGAAGGTGCGGGTTACCTGGACCGGTTGGTCGAGGCATTTCCGTTGAATAAAGAGGTGATGGCCCGGACGGATCAGGCCATTACAAGACCGGAACTGGCCGTGTTAATGGCTGCCGGTAAAATGATGCTGACTCAGGAGATCATGGATGAATCGGCTGACATTGACTTGCCTGAGTTCGATCCCTACCTGCAGTCTTATTTTCCGGACCCCATCATTCGAAATTATGCAGATTATTTGTCCGGACATCCACTGGCACAAGCCATAAAAGCTACGGTTATCAGCAATAAAATCATTAACCAGGCCGGCATTAGCTTTTTAAATTGGCACAATGATCGATGCCCCCTGATCCAAAGCGTCACTGCCTATCTGACGTTTGAACAGGTGCTTGAGACGGACAGTCTGCGCGAGCAAATTTATCAACTGGATAACCGCGTTCCGGCTGATGATCAATACAGTTTGCTGTTGAAACTGGAAAATGCACTGGCTCAATTGTGCCAGTGGTCACTGATCAATAATCAGAAAGTGCAACCCGATAAGACGCTTATCAAATCCTATCAACTCAGTTTGCAGACCTATTTACAAAAATTGAGTACATCCGGTAAAGGTGACACAGAGATAGCTCAATTTGTGCAGGCTGGCATACCTGAAAGTCTGGCTCAGCGGTGTGTGGCCCTGTCGTATTTAAATGATTTTCCGTTGATTGTTTATCTGATGAATCAAACGAATGGAGATTTTGAAACAGTCTATCGGGTTTTAAACGAGTCTATGACGCTGCTTGACATCGATAAACTGATGCAACGGCTGGATGCCATGATTTTACAGGATTATTGGGAGAGGAAAGCGGCCGGTGACTTGCGTGTGGAGCTTAAGCAAATGCTGGTTCAATTGGCCCAAAAGTCATTGGAAACCAGTCATACCAGCCCTGCCAGGTTATTGAATGATGTTGTTTATAAAAATAACTACAACCGATATCAGCGGGTTTTTAAGGAAGTATGCCAAACCAGCAGCAACAGTTTGTTGCCACTATTGAGTTTGAGTAAAGCGCTACGCAGCCTGGTGATGCCGGTTTTGTAAGCGTCATTGATTCAGCGCCTCGGAGAGTAGTTCGGGCCATTGATCCGTCCAGCAGCACGTATGGTCATAATTTTTAATGGATCTAAAGCGGGCGGAAGGTTGCTGGTCGGCAAAAGACCGGACTATGGCGACCGGCACGTTCGTGTCTTTTTCAGCAGCAAAATGGACTTGGCTGATAGTGGCTGGTAATTGGGGTTGCTGAACTGGATTTAATGATTCGCTCAATTCAGAATAACCGTGGTGCTTCGTCCAGGCGGCAGTATCCAGGTTTGCCGATAAGGTGATGAGGGTCTTGACTGCCGGTATTTTCGAGGCCATCAGTGTCGCCAAAGCACCGCCGCCGCTGAATCCGATCAAAACCACTCGTTGGACTCGTTTGTCCTGTACCCAGTTGTGTAAAACTTCCACCAGACTATCGACCAAGGGTAGGGCATATCGATGCGATGTCCATAAGAGTGGGCTGCAATTTTGCGATTGGTTGAGACCGTAATAACATGGCCTTCCCAGCAAAATGGATGGTGCATTGTCCAACGCCATCAAATGGAGGATCAGCGGATTTCTGGCGGTGGGGTCGCTGGCGATTCGCCGGTTGCTTTCCCAGGGCGTTCCATCCCCGTCCAGATAAACATGCAGTTCCGGGTAATCGTTTGACTGTTGAGCTGTTTTATTCTCATAAATGCGATGAACGAAAACGTGACTGCTTAGCAGTTCATCCGTTAAGCCCAGTTCTTTTGCCGATTCGGCAAAATACTCAGAAGGTGTGGCGCAACCGTTAAGTTGCGCTGCACAGGCTATTGTCAAACTGATCGAAAATAGCCGGTGCAGCCTTACTAAAGTTAGACGGTGTTTAATCAACTGAAGTTTCCCAGTTTTTATAGGGTTGTCCAGGCTTATTGGAGAGCTTTGTTTGCATTAATAGTTACCGTCATTACGGCAGGGATTGCCGGACCAATCCTCATGGAGTGGATTGGCACTCGCCCGAAGGGTGCCGGGCACGACAGCCCGGCATGTGACCAGAAGCCATGGATGGCAAGAGCTGTAGCACGTCCTTGTGTCCTGGATCCCGGCAATCCCTGCCGGGATGACGCCCCAGCCTTACTCGACAGTGCTTTATTTAATAGGTTTGCCATCTTTTTCTCAGACGCTATCGATAATTCCTGCAGCTCTAGCAGAATGGCAGTTCCTTTTTGAAATTATTGGGAAACTTCAGTAATCAAGATTTCGGTACAAAAAAGAAGGGGCTGCCTTCGTGACCCGCATGCTTGAGCGGCGCATATTGAGGGCTTTGGTCAAAGCCAACTCGTGCAGCCGACACGCGGACTTGTTTGGAGACCGTTCTGAAAATATCGTAATCTTCGATAATTCCGGAGTTACTCTGTAACGCGTCTATAAATGCCCGTGCGAAAATAGAATGTTGCTGTGCGCCTTGGTCCAGAACCGGAGCGACGCCTCCCGATGTCAGTACCGTTCGTGCTTTTCGGGTGGTCATGAATTTAAGCCATTTTTCACGTTTGGCCTCCGGCATTTCATTCGGCAAACGTGCGATAGCGGTGCCTGTCATCGCGCCTGAATAACACGAATCAGCAACAACCAGAATATGCCGGGCTGAAATGATGTTGAGGTATTGCGTGATATCGTCGCTTGAAATCCAGTTGGCGGTATTGTCGACTTCCGCGTCGGTAGGCAGCCAATAGGCGGCCAGACTGGTTTTGTCGCGTTCGCCATGCCCTGCATAATAAATCAACAGGTTGTCGTTTTCCTTCAATGAGTTACGGATCGTGTTCAACGCACTCATAATTTTATGTCGGTTGGCATTGATCAGTAAGGTGGTTTTGTAGCCGTATCGTTGACGAAGTATGGCATCAATCGATTTGGCGTCATTGACTGCCGTTTTGAGTGTAGGCATTTCGGCATAATCGTTATTGCCGATGATAAGCGCGTGATAATGCCCAAAATCGACTTTATAGGCATTGTCCGATCGGCTGGGGGTCACGTCCGATTCAGAAGATGATTCCGATGTACCTTCCGTTTGACTGACGACATTAAAACTAAGGCTGCTTTTTTTTCCGGATTGATCGATTGCGACAAGGTTGACTGCCGATGCCGTTTGTTCCGCGGTAACCTGGAGACGGAAATAACCCAAGTCGTCGATTGTTCCCGGTTTATCATTGACTAAAAATGATTTAAGCCCGGCAGGCGCTTCAACTTTGCCGGTTATTTCTTTAGTTTTGGCAATCGATCTCAGTTGTAAACTGGGTATTCCCCGCGTTAAAACCATGGGTGGATCGAGGATTTCAATATTGGGGGCGGCCAAAGCCATCAATACGGGTTGTTTGTTTTCGAGTTGCGCTATTTTTTCCTGGTCCAGCGTGATTTGTTTTTTGAGTGACGCTATGCTTTGTCCCTGAGTTTGTAAGGCTTTTTTCTGGGCGCTTAAGTGTTCTCGCTGTTTGGGCTCAGCCGAAGATTGGGAAGGGTTTTCGAGGCTGCTTTTTATGTCTTTTAAAATGGTTTGATACTCTTTTTCCTGAGCCTGTAGCAGCTTTTCCTTTTTGGCCAATTCCATGCGAGATTTTTCCAGCTTATTATCAGTATCCCGATTCACTGAGGCGGTGGGAGCTGGCGGGGCTTTTGCAGTCAGCGTTTGTTGTTGAACTTTCGCCGACTGGACGTGGTGCTGGATGGATTTTTCTTTGGTTTTAAGGTTTTTTTCAATACTGGACAGTTGGCTGCTTTTTTCGTTGAACTCGGTCTGGGTGGACTTTAATTCTTGTTCAAGTTGTTTCAAACGGGATTCGTTACGTGATGATTTGTTTTTTTCCTCGTTTAAAGACTTCTTTTTCAATTCCAGATTATTTTTCAGCGATTCCAGCTCATCTTGCTGATCTTTGAGTTGTGACTGGGTTTCAGTCAGTTGTTTGCGCAACTGGTCGGCTTCGAATTGACGTCGTGCAGCGTCCTGACGCAGGGCTTCCAGTTCCTCTTCATGCTGGGAGTTGACCTGAGAGGTGGCAACCGAAGCAAATTGCAAGTCTCCGGTGTCCAGACCGGAAGCTTTGCGATACCAATTGAGCGCAGTGGTCATGTTTTGTTCAACACCCAAACCCTTTTCATAGAGATAGCCTAAGTTGATTTGTGCTCTGGAGTGACCTTTTTCAGCGGCTTTTCTATACCATTCAGCGGCCAGACGGGGATCGGATTGCGTTCCCAAGCCTTTTTCATAGATTTCTCCGACATTGATTTGCGCTTCGGTGTCACCTTGTTGTGCCAGAGGTAGCCATATTTTGAGGGCACTGGCAAGGTTGGCGCGGTCATAGGCAACATATTCTCCACCTCGAACTTCACATTCACCCGCCGAGGTTTTGATGGCTCTGCGGGCTGTCAGATAAGTCATTTGTGTGCCCAGTTTTCTAACCTGACCCGGTAACAAACAATCCACAATGAACAACTTGTCGGTTTCAGCGGGGCTATACCCCTCCATGGCTCGCATGCCTTCCGGGCTGTTGGGATCGGTGGTCTGGCAGCCCGGAGCAAATAATAGCAAACCTGTCATGACCAGCATGAGGCTCTGTGTTTTTGGGGATTTAAAACCAGGTGCGGGATTTAAAAAAATGGTGCCTGACATAGCTGGCCTCTTTACTTAAGTTAAGAGTTAAAGATTACCTAATTACGTATGACTTTCATCGGAATGGATGGCCATTCAAATAGCCGTCATACCGGCATGGATTGCCGGTATCCAGTGTACACGGATGTACCGATCCTTTTGAGCGTGGAGTGATTCCCCCCTGCTCGCATCCATGCAGTTTGGACCCCGGCAATCCATGCCGGGGCGACGCCACCTTTAGAACTCATAGGATCACACTATTTCAGTTTTGGCTGAAGATTATACCTAATCAGGAAAGATTATAGTCGAGTGTTCCGAATAACCCTCTTTCCCGCCAAATTATTCAGCGCTTCTCAAGTTTCACCGTGTACCCGTCTAGCGAGACCTTCAACGCGGAAGATTGATCAAAAGGAATGGGTAAAACAGCCCGCCACTGGGCATTATCCAGGTCTCGAAACGCAGCAAATACAGCAAAGTATCGGGTATCCGGTTTTACGTCCAGTGTCAGCGATTTATCCGTTGACGGTTTAAGTTCCATTTCCTGGCGATATTGGACCGCATTGCCCAGCAACGTTTGGTCATTATCGTATAGCGCAAAAAAATCGCTGGTATTGAATTTATCAATGGAAGCCAGTTGATAAATGCGTATGACTAATGGAGAAGCCCTGTTTTCAGCATCCGGATTCAAAGCCGAGCCTGCTTCAAGCTGAAGGCTGAGTTTTACGGGGGGTGGGGGTTCTGCTGGTTTGGGCGCTGCAACTTCCTCAGTGGACGCACAACCGAAAATAAAAGTGATTAAAAAAAGCGCGGTTATCAGGAAAAAAGGTTTGTATTTCATTGTTGAATAAAATTGTTTCGGGACTAAAAAATGTATTGGGTCGAGTCTAGCGTTTAAGTATGAATCGGGTCAAATTTTAAGGCTTTGAAAAAACCGATAAAGCCATACGCAAGCTTACCCAAGGGGTCTGGCGATTAATTTTATTATCAGATATTTATATTTATATTTTTATGGCAAAAGGTGAGTAAGCACATATAATCAATGCTTCTTAATCATCACGCTTTCATCAAGAGACGATTGTTATGGCTTTATCGCTAACCTTACTCTCGTATAAAGGCCAACCTTTGTCTGAAACAGTCACTGTGACAGTTGACGAAAGAGGAGGGTCCATCGGACGCTCGGAAGATAATGATTTAGTGCTCAGTGATCCTGAAAAATTTGTTTCCAGACATCACGCCCGTATTTCCTTTGAGCACGGTGCTTACTATCTGACGGATACCAGTCTCAGTGGTGTCTATTTCGACATGAACGCCGCACCGCTGCAAAATAATACTCAACAATTGTTTAACGGAACGCACTTACGGGTCGGTGAATACGAAATCAGCGTGACTATAACCGCTACAGCGGCCCCTAAAGAGGCTGATTCGCCATTCTTAAATGAATTTTTGGAAACACCGGCTCCGATTTCGGTTCATGAGCCGGACGTGTTTTCGCCGATGCTCGATGATCCATTTGCCAACCGCTTATTGGTCAATGACGATGAGGCTTATGTTGAGCATTCCGATCTGATCAATTCAGGTGACAACTTCAAAGAGGCTGAATTTCAGAGTCATTTGCCGGATTCTGCATCTCCGTTGTTTGACAGTTTTGTCGCGCCCAACATCATGTCAACTTCCGATGAACCGGATGATATGCCTGTTATTTCAAGCTTTGAAGATCTTTTCGGCGACTCATCCACGCCTGCCTTGGAGGCTTCAAAGCCGGTTGATTCCGGCAATCAATCCTTGGATTCCTTGTTTGATTTTAAAGATCCTTTCGAAGAAGAGCCGCTTGAACTTGCAAAAGACGATGAGCCAGTAAACGAGGAGCCAAAACCCACGCCTGTTTTTGTAGAACCGGAGCCTGAGGCGCCCGGCAGTCTATTGGATATTGTCGAAACGCCGGTATCTCAGGCAAAACCAGAACATTCGCAACCCTTCAAGCCTTCCGCTCAGGAAAAAACTCAGACCTCAGCCGCGTTGTTCGATGCATTTTTGTCCGGTGCACAACTGGATCAAAGCATAATGAGCTCCGAACCGGCTGAAGAGACGTTTAAGCGAATCGGCCAGATGTTCAGAAAAATGGTCGATGGCACTGTCGCTGTATTAAGAAGCCGGGCAGAATTTAAAAGCCTGTTTCGGGTCAATATGACGGTCATCAGAGCCTCAAATAATAACCCGTTGAAATTTGCAGTCACCACGGATGATGTACTCAAGCAATTGATTCAAAACAGGGAAGGTGGTTTTTTAGGGTCGGTTGAAGCCATTGAACAGGGCTTCGACGACATCATGAATCATCAATTGGCTATGCAGGCAGGCATCCAGGCCTCTTTGAATGAATTGTTAAAAAAATTTGATCCAAAGACGGTAGAAAAACAATTTGAGCAAGGCATCGTTTTACAAAAGAAAGCCAAGTGTTGGGACAAATACCAGGAGTCGTATGGTGTTGCTGCTGAAGAAGCCATAGAAAATTTTTTCGGTGACGCGTTCGTTGAAGCGTATGAAGCTCAGATGAGCACGCTGACTTCGGCGAGAAAAAATAAAACTTAACTACTCACCCTACTATTTTGTTGGTGTAGGTGCTTGATTTCAAAGGACGCATGAATACATCCCTGTAGCTCTCTGCAACATCCCTGTTGCAGAAGCCTTTTCAATCAAGCACCTACACCCGCTATTCCAAGGGAGCGGGTAGTTACAATAAAACTTTTGGTCTATGCTGAAGGCTGCAATTTGAAAATTCACCGCATTCGCAATCGGGATGTGTTTGATGGCACAGTAATGACAGTGACGAGGAGGTGTTAGTTAACATGGCGGAAAACAACAGGACTGTCTGGTCGGAGGGTATGTTTCTCCGCCCGCAACATTTTCAGCAGCATGATCGTTATATTGAAACGTTGATCCGGGAGCGCTGTGGAGGTTTTAATCCTTATGACTGGGGATTTAAAAAAATCAGGATAGACCCGCGCCAACTGGCAATGGGCAAGTTTTCATTAACCGAATGCAGCGGGGTTTTTCAAGACGGAACCCCGTTCAACTTGCCCGAAGACGATGATCTTCCTTTGCCGGTTGATATTTCCGTCGATACTCAAAATACGATTATTTATCTGTCGTTGCCGACCCGTCAGCCTGGAAACATTGAAGTGGATACCGATCAGGTCCGTAACAAACTGGCGCGCTATCATGCGGTTGAATATGATGTCAGAGACCATAATACCGGTACTAATGCCACTTCGCCTGTTTCAGTCGGTAAGCTCCATACTTCGTTGATGCTTGAATCACAGGAGCGTGCCGGTCATCTCTGTTTGGGAGTTGCCCGCATCATCGAGTCGAGGATTGATAAAAATGTCATCCTGGATGAACAATTCATACCTCCTTCGGTTGATTGTAATGCAATACCGATATTAAAAAGTTTCATCAAGGAATTATCCGGTTTACTGCATACCCGGGGCGAAGCGCTGGGCGGCAGAGCAAGCGAAGCGGGAAGAGGCGGCGTGGCCGAAATTGCCGATTTTATGCTTTTGCAAACAGTGAATCGTGTCGAACCCTTGTTTGAACATCTGCAGAACATACCGG
Organism: Methylomicrobium sp.; assembly: GCA_018333785.1. Lineage (GTDB taxonomy): Bacteria > Pseudomonadota > Gammaproteobacteria > Methylococcales > Methylomonadaceae > Methylicorpusculum. The sequence goes on from JAGXSU010000148.1 coordinate 21,324, forward strand.
CTTTTCATCCGGAAAGTTTCTACCGTCTTGCTGTCCAGCTTGCCGGCGAACTGTCTACATTTTGTAAGCCGAACAAGCGTCCGGTGAGTTTTCCGCCCTATCAGCACGATGATTTGCAGCTCACTTTTGCCCGGGTCATGAGCGAATTGCGCGATCTGCTGAGTTCGGTTTTGGAACAAAATGCAATACCGATTCCACTGACCCCTCCAAAGTACGGTATTCGAGGCGCCAAAGTGCCCGATCCTCATTTATTGAAAGACGCTGTTTTTGTGCTGGCGGTCAATGCTCAAATCACAAAAGAGCAATTGCGCAGCGGGTTTCCGACGCAAGTCAAAATAGGGCCGGTTGAGCAAATTCAGCAATTGGTTCGTTCTGCGCTGCCGGGTATCACCATCCATCCTTTACCCGTCGCGCCAAGACAAATTCCTTATCATGCCGGATTTGCTTATTTCGAGCTGAACAAACAGGGCGAACTCTGGAAGCAGATGTATCAGTCCGGCGGTTTTGCCATTCATATTGCCGGAGATTTTCCGGGCCTTGAACTAGAGTTTTGGGCAATCAAAAACGGGTAATGACAGTGAATCAAGACGACCCCTTCGGAAATTACATCGACGATGACAAAACCATACTCAGACCTAACCCGGGCGGCCGAAAACCGAAACCGCAAGAACCGGTCAGCCCAAAACCGTCTGAAGTTCGAGCCTCCCCGCCTGTTGCGCTTCCTGAAGGGCTACACGAACAGTTAGGCCATTCGGATACCAATCCACTCACCCAATGTGCATTGTCGTTACTGTCTCTGGTTGCTCAATTACGCAACACTGCATCACATCCGGATATAGCCGGGCTAAGAACCAGTATCATCAATGAAGTGAAACGCTTTGAAACCACTTCGCTACAGCGCGGTGTTCCGGCAGATCAGGTCCAGGCGGCTCGCTACTGTTTGTGTACGTTACTGGATGAGACCGTGCTCAACACGCCGTGGGGTAATAACAGTCTTTGGAGTACGCAAAGTCTTTTGATCACGTTTCATAAAGAAGCGTGGGGCGGTGAGAAGTTTTTTCAAATATTAAAAAACATCATGCAACAACCCGGCACGCATTTGCATTTGCTTGAGTTGCTGTATTTCTGCCTGTGCCTTGGCTTTGAAGGTAAGTACCGGGTACAAGAACACGGAATGACCCGTCTTGAAGAAGTCAGGGAAAATCTTTACCAGATCATTCAAAGACAACGTGGCGATTACGAACAGGAATTATCGATCAGCTGGCAGGGCATCAAAGACAAACGCAATGTTTTAAGCCGTTTGGTCCCGTTATGGGTGATTGGTTCAGTGGTGGGTGTGACGCTGATGCTGGTTTTTCTGGGATTTCTTTACCTGATCAATGCCGCTTCAAGTCCCTTGCTGGCAAAACTTTATACCATCAAAGACGGTTTAACCTTCCAGACCAGCGTTGCAGCCCCGGACATTACCCCGGCGCCCGAGCTGCAAGCGGCAGCTGCTGAACCGGCTTTTTCATTGTACGACGATATCAACACGTTTTTAGCGCCTGAAATAGCGCGGGGTGAAATTGCCCTGGATAGAAAAAACGGGAAAATCATATTACGGATTATGGGCAAGGGATTTTTCAGTTCCGGAAGCGATAACATCACCGACCGCTATTTTCCATTGCTGGACAAAATCGGTAAGGCGCTCAGTAAAGTCACCGATAACATCCTGATCGTCGGACATACCGACAGCGACCCGATTTTTTCGGCAAGATTTCCATCGAACTGGGATTTATCGCAAGCGCGAGCTCAATCGGTCGCCAAGGTATTAAGCGGCAATGTAAGCGTAAACGCGACCATCACATCAGAAGGCCGGGCGGAAACCCAGCCTTTGGTTCCGAATGACAGCGCCGAACACAAAGCCATGAACCGGCGTGTTGATATTATTTTTTGAGGATATAAGGGATAAGTGTGAAAAAAATCATCGATTTCTTCAAGAAACAGTGGGTTATTCAATTATTAGGCATCATTGCAATTGCGCTTTTACTGTGGTTTTTTGGACCGCTCATTGCGATAGCGGGTCATACGCCGCTGGAGTCGGAAGTGTCCAGGCTCATCGCGCTGTTAATTGTGTTTGTGGTTTGGGGGCTGAATAATTTAAGGATTCAGATTAAAGCCAACCGTGCCAATAACAAAATGGTCGATGACTTGGCCGGATCAGGATCTGCGGCGGATGCGGTTACCGATCAAACCGAGACGGAATCAAAGGAAGAAATCGGCGTTATCAGCCAAAATTTTGATGAGGCGCTTAACACCTTAAAACAGATTAAAACCAAAACAGGCCAGGGCCGCCAGTATTTATACGAGTTGCCCTGGTACATCATCATCGGCCCCCCGGGTTCAGGTAAAACCACCGCTTTGATTAATTCGGGGCTTGAATTTCCTCTAGCCGATAAATTCGGTAAAAATGCAATTCGAGGCGTAGGCGGCACGCGCAACTGTGATTGGTGGTTTACCGATCAGGCCGTCATGCTGGATACCGCAGGACGCTATACGACCCAAGACAGCCATGAAGCGGTCGATAAGGCCGCTTGGCTGGGTTTTTTAAATCTGCTCAAAAAACACAGGCCCCGCCGCCCTGTCAACGGTGTGCTGATTACCATGAGTTTGTCGGATTTGATCAAGCAAACCGAAGAAGAACGAATCCAGCATGCCCAAGCGATACGGCAGAGAATACAGGAATTGCATGAACAATTCGGTATTCGTTTTCCGATTTACATGTTGTTTACCAAATGCGATTTGGTTGCAGGATTCAATGATTTTTTTGCTGACTTGGGCAAGGATGAAAGAGCTCAAGTGTGGGGTGTTACTTTTCCGGGGGAAGATCAGAACAATCCGTGCGACATCATTTCCAGGGTAGGTGATGATTTCGATGCCATGTTGAAGCGCCTGAATGAACGGCTGCCGAAAAGACTTCAGCAAGAACGGGATCTGCAAAGACGGCATCTTATCTTCGGTTTTCCGCAACGCATGGCTTTGTTAAAAGGCAATATGCTTGAATTTCTCAAAGAATGTTACGGTGCCAACCGTTACCAGCAAGCGCCGTTTCTTCGGGGAATCTATTTAACCAGCGGCACGCAGGAAGGCACACCCATCGATCGGTTGATGGGTATATTGGCGAGTACTTTCAAGCTCGATCGTTTTTCGGCACCGATGTTTAGCGGGAAGGGTAAAAGTTTTTTTATTACCCGTCTGCTGAAAGAAGTGATTTTTGAAGAGGCGCTGATTGCCGGCTTAAATCAACGGGTCGAGCGCTATCAGGCTTTATTGCGGCAAGCTGCCTACGGTTCGGCGTTAGCGCTGACGCTGGTAATGGTCGCCTTATGGACGACCAGCTACACCCGCAACCAATCGGCGCTGTCCGATCTGGACGATAAAATTCAACAATTCGAGAAGACCGCCGCCAGTTATCCGATCCAAACCGATTTTTCTGCGTTGTTGCAGCGGATGAATGCGATGCAGCAGGTTGCTCAGGTTTACCCGGAAGATACTCCTTGGTCCATGCGCTTCGGTCTTTATCAGGGCAGTAAACTGCAACCGGTTATCAACGAAACCTACGAACAGGTGTTGCTCAAGCAATTTTTACCCTTGATAAAAGAGAGACTTGAACAACGGATTACCGGAGAGGAAGCCAAAAGTCCGGATATATTGTACGAGCTATTGAAAATTTATTTGATGCTGGGCGAACCGGAGAGACTGGATTCCAGATTGGTGCGGCCCTGGATTGCTGTTGATTGGGAAAAAAATTATTCCGATGAAGTTCAGGTCAAGCTGCTGGAACATCTGGATAATCTGTTGAAACTGAAAATCGAACCTCAGCCGCTTGACCCGCGCCTGGTCGCCTCAACCCGACAAATTCTAAATAGGGTGCCGGTTGCTCAACAAGTCTATTTACGTATCAAAAGCGAAGCGTTGCAGGATAAGAGCCGCGATTATAAGGTGCTTGATGCTTTGGGTCCGAATGCGACGCGGGTGTTTACGCTGGCTAATGGCCGTCTGGAAGAACAGGTTATCCCTTACTTGTTTACGCATGACGGTTTCTATCAGGTTTTTTTAAAACAAAACCAGCAGCTAGCCAAGGAAACCGTCGATCAGAACTGGGTCTTGGGTGAGGCCGCCAAAGTCAGCGCACCGGATCCCGATCGTCTTCAGCAGGATGTCCAGGGGTATTATGATAAAGACTTTATTCAATACTGGAATGATCTTCTGCAGAATATAAAGATCAGCAATATCAGCTCTATCCAGCAATCAATAGAAGTGCTTGAATTTGCTTCTGCACCCGATTCGCCCATTCGTCTGCTGCTGCTGGCGCTGGATAACGAAACGTCACTGACCCGTAAACCACCCAGTCCGTTAGATGCATTGACTGCAGTCAAGGAGGGTGCGGAACAGACTGTAGATGCACGTACACAGAAACTCTTGAAGACCGTTAAATCGGAAGATGCTGGAAATCTTCCCTCAGATCCCCCTGGAACTGCAGTCGAAAAATATTTTCAACCTTTGACATCGTTAGTCAGAAACGTTGGCGGAGCAGGCGCCCCGTTGGATCAGACCATCAATTTACTCGGACAGTTGTATGGCTTTATGATCGATTTGGGAAGTACCTCCGATAGCGGCGGGGCGGCTATCAAAATTGCCGCACAGCGCAGCGAAGGGGGCGGAAGCGGTGATGTGATGACACGCATGAAGATGGAGTCAGCCCGGTTGCCTGAGCCGTTAAAAAGCATGACTCAAACCTTATCCAGCGGCAATCTGAACATTATCATGGGATCCAGCAAGGCTCAGCTCAATAAGCTTTGGCAGAGCGAAGTGTTGCCGCTTTATAAATCGGGATTGGAAGGCCGTTATCCCTTCTCCAAACGCAGCAGTCGGGATACAGCACTGCAAGACTTTAGCCGTTTTTTTGCACCGAATGGGATTTTGGACCAGTTTTTCAATACTCATCTCAAGGCTTTTGTTGACACAAGTGGCAAAACTTGGAAGTTGATTGCTCAAAATAATCAATCTATCGGCATAGCGCCCGGTGTCCTTATTCAGTTTCAATATGCCGATAAGATTCGTGAGGTTTTCTTTCAAGGCGGAAGCCAGATGCCTTTGGTCAAGTTTAATCTGAAACCGGTTTCGTTAGATGCCAACGCATCCAGATTCTGGTTGAACCTGGAAGGCCAGCAATCGGATTACCGGCATGGACCCACCCGAAGCACTCAGTTACAGTGGCCCGGAACTGACGGAAGCGGGTCCGTGCGATTCGGTTTCGATACGCTGGATGGCAAACAAGTCAGCCGGGCGGAGGAGGGGCCTTGGGCCTGGTTTAGAGTGCTCGATAAAGCCGGTATACAAATTACCGCCCAGGATAAATTTTTACTGACGTTTGATATCGATGGACTGCAAGCCGGTTATGAATTAAGCGCAACCAGTGTCGATAATCCTTTTGCACTGAGAGAATTGCAAAACTTTCAATTTCCGTTAAGTCTGTGACGGCCATTATGCATTCGGAACCCGGGTTTTACGGCAAACTACCCATGTTGGGTGATTTTATTTCTCGCCGTTTACCGCGTGATTTTTTGACCCCTTGGGACAATTGGTTACAAAGTTCAATTTCTGCCAGCCGGGAGGAATTGGGTAATCACTGGTTAAACAGCTATATCAGCGCCCCCATTTGGCGATTCGTATTAAGCCCGTGTGTTTGCGGTCAATCAGCCTGGGCCGGTATTTTGATGCCCAGCGTCGATAAAGTTGGACGTTATTTTCCGCTCACGGTCGCTGCCCGGATAGTGAAGGAGGGTTATCTGCCTGACTTGTTCTGTTCATCATCCGGTTGGTTTGAACATCTGGAAGCTGCAGCACTTAGTGGTCTGGAGGACAGCCTGGATACAGAGGAGTTCGATCGTCTGGTTCAAAACCTTCCTGCCGTTCCGGAATTCAAAGCTATTCAAGCTGGCGCAACTCAAGAGTCCCTGGATCATTCCGGAAAAAATGCGTTTTATGTGACGTTGGATCGCCCTGACCACATGTCTGAAGCCATTGCCGGCCTGAGTGAAGTGCTATTGGATCAGTCCCTACGGGGCTATAGTTTATGGAGTACCTTAGGCTCTGACGAGCAGCCAACTGCCTTGCTGGTTTGCGAGGGTATGCCCCCCCTTTCTGCGTTTTCAGGTTTGTTGACCGGGAACGTTGGGGAACGCGGATGGAATATTCAAAAAAAGAGTGTGCAGTCAAATCAGGATAAATCCCTGCAATCGCTTGGTAATGAACGTTTGCAAACGGGGTCATCCCCAGACGTCTCCGAATCAGAACAGAATACGGTGCCACGGTTTATACAGAATAACGAGTCGCCGGTCATCCTCTGTTCGGGTTGGGCGTCTTGGTCGATAACCGATATCGGTAAACGTCGAAAGTTTAACGAAGATGCCATCCTTGACCGGCCGGACGCGCGATTATGGGTGGTTGCTGACGGAATGGGCGGTCATACGGCTGGCGATGTGGCCAGTCAAATGATCGTGGATACCTTACAAAAAATTCCACCCCAAGCCTCTTTGGACGCTTATGTTGAAAGCGTTCGCAGCAGCTTGTTAAATGTGAATGCGGCGTTACGTGATTATGCCGATAGTCATTATAAAGATCGGATTGTCGGCAGTACCGTTCTGGTTTTGATTGGTGATCTGAATCGCTGTGCCTTTTTATGGGCAGGTGATAGCCGACTGTACCGGTTAAGAAATAACAAACTGGTGCAACTGACACGAGATCATTGTTACAACGACGATAACTTATCGCCGGGTTCGGTTTCTTTATCAGGATGGGGCGTTAAACAGTCTAATATTATTACGCGAGCTGTAGGTGCAGACGATGACTTGGACCTCGACTGTGAAACAACGGATGTCTTTCCCGGCGATACGTTTTTATTAAGCAGTGACGGATTGGATAAAGAACTTAGCAGGGATGAGATTGAGTCTATACTCGTCACTTACAGCAGAAAGGATAGTGTGAAAGCATTGATGGATCTTACCTTGGAACGGGGCGCTCGCGATAACGTCAGCTTGATTGTGGTTAATTTTAATCACTAAATAGTGAAATATCAGGCAGCCGTAGTTTTTACGTTACAGCAATAATTTTAAAAGGAGTCACTTCATTGAGTATCGATATTGAAAAATATTTGCAGGATGTAGATCCGGATGATGTTTGTGGTGACGATCTTGAATATGATCCGGACTTTATCGCACTGGAAAAGGATATTAAAGGAAAACCCGAACAGCAAATCGGCGATACCTTGGTAGAAGCTGAGCCACCTAATTGGCGAGAGATTAAAAAAAGTTCTGAAGCTTTGCTTGAGCGTACAAGGGATTTGCGGGTCCTGATTTATTATCTTCGATCGCTGATCGCTGTCGAGGGTGTTTCGGGATTTCATGCCGGGCTTAAGCTGATCGAAGCCTTAGTCCAGCAGCGATGGGATAGCCTCTATCCGCGACTGGATCCCGACGATGACAACGACCCGACCGAGCGCGTCAATATCCTGATGTCATTATGCGATCAGGAAACTATTTTGAGGCCATTACAGAGTGCGCCTTTAGTTGAGTCCAAAGCCATTGGGCGGTTCACACTCAGAGATGTACTGATTGCAACTGAAAAACTGACTGTTTCAAAAATTGAAAACGCTGTCAGTTTATCAACCATTGAGGCGGCCGTTCAAGACGCCGATAGCGAAGCGCTTCAACAAAAAAAAGCTTCGATTGCACAGAGTCTTGACAGTCTGAACAGCCTTGAAAAATTTGTCACGCAAGCGGTGGGGATCAGTAATGCGCCAAATTTTGACGAGTTGAGACATCTGTTAAAAGAGATCAACGGCGTTATGTCAAATTGGTTGGATACACTGGGTGTTAATGATTCGGTTGATTCTGATGCGCAGGAAGAATGTGAGAGTGATTCCGGCGATAAACCGAAACAACAGACCGCGCAAAAATCCATTTCAGGCGCCATCAATAATAATCAGGATGTCATCAACGCCCTCAAATTAATTTGCGACTATTACAAAAAAAACGAACCGTCCAGTCCGGTGCCGATCTTTTTGGAACGAGCGTTGCGGCTGGTGGGTAAAAGTTTTATGGATGCGCTCAAGGATATTGCACCTGACGGGATGAGTCAGGCTAATTTAATCAGAGGCGTAAAAGATGAAGAAGAGGATGAATAAAAGATTTGAGGTGAGAGCCAGCCCGCTTTGAGTTGAGGGCGTAGGCGCTTGATTTCAAAGGACGCGTGAAATCGTCCTGTAGCTCTCTGCAACATTCCTGCTACAGAAGCTTTTTCAATCAAGCACCTAATTCTACTTTGTCAGATTAGAAGAAAAACCGTCATACCCGCCGGGAAGCGGGTATCCAGTGCCATGGATGGAGAGCTTCGAACCATCCATGCCGGAATGACGACCTTCGGTCATGTGAAATCTGAAATCTTACAAAGTAGAACTAAACCCAACATAATTGGAGGGGTGAGCAGAGATCATTTGAGTTAGCAACCACTGTGTATTTTTTTTAATTGGGGAGACAGTCAATGGCTGAAAGTAGTCAAAAATTTATTGCACGTAACCGTGCGCCCAGAGTTCAGATTGAATACGATGTTGAACTTTATGGTGCAGAGAAAAAAGTTCAGTTGCCTTTTGTGATGGGGGTTCTGGCTGATCTTTCCGGAAAACCGGCTGATCCGCTGGCTCCGGTCGCAGATCGAAAAATGCTTGAAATCGACGTCGACAACTTTGATGACAGACTGAAAGCAATGAAACCAAGAGTGGCTTTTACAGTGCCGAATACGTTGACCGGGGAAGGTAATCTGAATGTAGACATTACCTTCGACAGTATGGACGATTTTTCGCCTGCAGCCGTTGCAAGAAAAGTGGATGGGCTCAACAAATTGCTGGAAGCGAGAACACAACTGGCGAATCTGGTGACTTACATGGACGGTAAGGGTGGCGCAGAAGAATTAATTGCCAAAGTCATTAACGATCCGGCACTTTTGCAATCACTCACCGCAGCACCCAAACCGACTGATAAAACTGTCGAAGGGGGAGAATAAGCCATGGCAGAAACAGAAAAAGTTACAGAAGCGCAAGTCACTGAACAAGTCGGCGAAGCCAGCGAATTTTCATCGTTATTGAATAAGGAATTTAAACCCAAGTCTGACAGAGCCAAGCAAGAAGTTGAAAATGCGGTTCAAACGCTGGCTGAATTCGTTTTAAAAGATACGTCGCTGGTGTCGGACGATGCCATTCAATCTATCCAATCCATCATTGCTCAAATTGACAAGAAGCTCACCGATCAAGTCAATTTGATACTTCATCACGCCGATTATCAGAAGTTGGAAGGCACATGGCGTGGGCTTCATTACATGGTGAACAACACCGAAACGGATGAAATGCTAAAAATCCGGGTTATGAATATTTCCAAGAATGAGTTGGGCAAGACGCTTAAAAAATTCAAGGGAACGTCCTGGGATCAAAGTCCTTTATTTAAAAAGCTTTATGAAGAGGAATTTGGTCAATTTGGCGGCGAACCGTTCGGTTGTTTGATGGGCGATTATTATTTTGACCATTCGCCGCAAGACGTCGACATGTTAGGACAAATCGCACAAATCTCGGCGGCATCCCACGCACCTTTCATAACCGGCGTGGCACCTTCAACGTTGCAAATGGATTCTTGGGCCGAGCTTGCCAATCCCAGGGATTTGACCAAAATATTTTCTACTCCGGATTATGCCGCCTGGCGTTCATTGCGTGACGCTGATGATTCAAAATATCTGGGTTTGGCAATGCCGCGTTTTCTGTCCCGTTTACCCTATGGCGCCAAAACCGATCCTGTTGAAGACTTTGATTTTGAAGAAGATACCGAAGCTGCTAACAGCAATAACTACACCTGGTCAAATGCTGCTTATGCGATGGCGACCAACATCAACCGTTCATTTAAACTTTATGGCTGGTGTTCAAGAATTCGCGGCATAGAGTCTGGCGGTGCTGTCGAGGGCTTACCGGTGCATACATTTCCGACGGATGACGGTGGCGTCGATATGAAGTGTCCCACCGAAATTGCAATCAGTGACCGCCGCGAAGCCGAGTTGGCTAAATCCGGATTTATGCCGTTGATACACAAAAAGAATTCCGATTTTGCCGCCTTTATCGGGGCGCAATCGCTGCATAAACCGGCTGAATACGATGATCCCGATGCAACAGCCAATGCCAATCTGGCTGCGAGACTGCCTTATTTGTTTGCCACCTGCCGTTTTGCCCATTACCTAAAATGTATCGTGCGAGACAAAATCGGCTCATTCAAAGAGCGTGACGATATGGAAAGATGGCTGAATAGCTGGATCAGTAATTATGTGTTAACCAATCCGGGATTAGCATCGGAAGAAGATAAAGCCATTCGACCTTTGTCCGCCGCCGAAGTCGTGGTTGAAGAAGTTGAGGGTAATCCCGGTTACTATGCTTCAAAGTTTTATTTAAGGCCGCATTATCAGTTGGAAGGTTTAACCGTTTCTTTGCGATTAACCTCCAAACTACCTTCACAAAAAGGAGGTTAAGTTTTTGATTAACTGTTTTCGGATAGAAGGCATAACGAGGGAATGCCTTTTGGTTAGAGGTAGCCTGAGTGTAAAAGGGTAGAGGCAATATTTAGATGAAAGGGGTAAATGCCTAACAGGGTTTACTCAAAACATTGATTTTCAGTCGTATTATTTCGAGGAGATAAAAAATGATTTTATTAAAATTTGAACCGGAACTAAAAGGTGATTCAAAAACGGCCAAGCATGAAGGCTGGATAACCCTGGATTCATTGCAATGGGGCGTAGGCAGGGCCATAAGTACCAGCGGCGCCGGTGTTGATCGTGATACCAGCAATCCTTCTTTCTCTGAGGTTACTGTCACTAAAAGCATGGACGTAGCTTCTGCTCAGTTAATGCAGGAAGCCACCTGCGGAAAATCGCTCACCAAAGCGACGATTCATTTGATTCAAACGGGTGGCAAAGATGCTGAAGGCCAGGAGTATCTCGAAATTATTCTGGAAAACCCCATCATAAGCAGCTACAGCATGAGCAGTGGTGGCGACAGACCGAGTGAATCGTTCAGCATTAACTATATTGGTATAACCATGCAGTATAACCAATTCGAAAAAGGCGGTACTCCTAAAAAAGGTGAAGCAAAAGGTTGGGATTTAAGTGTTAACAAGGTAAAAAATAAAATCTGATGGTGTCCGGTTTTTCCTGAGTTAGCAGGTTAAAGGATACTTTAATCCTTATGAATGGGCGGGCGGTTTAGTTCTACTTTTTAAGATTTCAGGTTTCACATGACCGAAGGTCGTCATTCCGGCATGGATTGCCGAATCCAGGCTCCATGGAGGGTTCGAAGCTCGCCATCCATGGCACTGGATACCCGCTTCCCGGCGGGTATGACGGTCTTTCTTCTAATCTGACTAAGTAGAATTAGGCCGCCCACTTTTATAGTGATACGGATTTAAATAAACCGGGGATAGCGTCATGTTGAACAGTGAACAAGCCTTAAAAGACGGCAATCTTGACCAAGCCTTAGCTGATATTCAACAATCTGTGAGAAAAGATCCAGCTAATGTCAAATATAGAATTTATCTCTTTCAGCTGTTGTCGATTCTGGGTCAATGGGAACGTGCCTTAACCCAGCTCAATGTGCTGGCTGACATGGATGCGGCAACGTTGGCGATGGTGCAAACCTACCGTGAAGCGTTACGCTGTGAAGTGTTGCGTAAAGACGTTTTCGCAGGCTTGAAAACGCCACTGATTTTTGGTGAACCTCAACAGTGGATGGCCCTGTTACTTCAAGCACTAAAATTGACGGCGCAACAAAAATTCCTGGAAGCAAAAAATTTGCGCGAGCACGCTTTTGACAGTGCGCCTGCAACAGCCGGTTCCATTAACGGCGAAAGTTTTGATTGGTTGGCCGATGCCGATGTGCGTATAGGCCCCATGCTGGAAACCATTATTAATGGCCAGTATTATTGGGTGCCTTTTCAGCATATCAAAGCTCTTCAAATTGATGCACCCGAAGATCTGCGAGACCTGGTTTGGTCGCCCGTTCAACTGCTTTGGCAAAATGGTGGCGAAACAGTCGGATTAATTCCAACACGTTATGTCAATTCAGAATTGCACCCGGACGCCGCTATAAAACTGGCCAGAAAGACCGAATGGCAAGAGCCTGATGAAGGACTTTTTACCGGACAGGGACAGCGGTTACTGAGCACCAACAACAACGACTACGCCTTGATGGATGTCCGTGAAATCAGCTTTTCCGACACTGAAAATTGAGTCATGGCCGAGCTAACCCAAAAAGAACGCCTGCAACCGTCGTTACTTGACAGGTTGACTGATGATGAGCCGAATTCTCAGGTTGAATCCAGAGATAAGCGGGTCTTGTCGATGAATAAATTGAGGCAGTCGGTACTGAGGGACGTTTCCTGGTTATTGAATGCGGATTCATTCGAGTCGGTGACTGATTTAACCGATTATCCCGAAGTGGCTCAGTCGGTTATCAATTTCGGCATAAAACATTTGGCAGGCACTTCCGTGGTTGGAGCCAATTTGTCTGATATAGAAAGAAAACTCAAACAAGCCATCACCGTCTTTGAGCCGCGTATTTTGCCTCATAGTTTAACGGTCAGGGTTTTCGCGTCGGACATGATGAATCAGCAAGCCATCAGCTTTGATATTGAGGCCAATTTATGGGCGCAACCACTACCGATTCATCTTTATTTACGGACAGAAATCAATATGCTGACCGGTGATGTGAATTTACGCGATATGGGTAGCTGAGCCATGGACCCAAGATTGTTGAAATATTACAACACAGAATTACACCATTTACGTGAAATGGGCGGGGAGTTTGCAACTGAATTTCCCAAAATTGCGGCACGATTAGGCATGGACAGCTTTGAATGTGCAGATCCTTATGTTGAAAGATTACTGGAAGGTTTTGCATTTTTGGCCGCCCGGGTTCAACTGAAACTTGACGCCGAATTTCCCCGATTTACCCAGCATTTGCTGGAAATGATTTACCCCAATTATCTTGAACCTACGCCATCAATGACCGTCGTTCAATTCCAGCCGGATTTGGCGGAAGGCTCATTGAATGAAGGTTTTACTATTGAAAGAGGCACTGCTTTACGCAGTCAGACGGGAAAAGGAGAACAGACCCCTTGTGAATACCGGACCGCGCATGAGGTCAAGCTATGGCCCTTGCAAATTACGCAGGCTGAATATTTACCCAATCTTGGCGCTGTTTCAAATCTGGGTGTTCCAAGCTTAAAAGGCGTTAAAGCTGCGATTAGGATTCGTCTGAAAACTTCGGCAGGCTTAAAGTTCAATGAGCTGGCCTTAGATTCCCTGCCGGTTTTTTTAAGAGGTCATGGTGAGTTGCCCATGCAACTGTACGAGCAATTAATCGGCGACTCATTAGCCGTTTGCATGCAATCGACAGAAAAACCTTACACATGGCAGCATCTGGTAAAGGAAAATGCCATCAGCAGGCTTGGGTTTTCCGATGATGAGGCCTTGCTGAGCTATTCTCCCCGGTCTTTTCAGGGTTATCGCTTGCTACAGGAATACTTTGCCTTTCCGGAACGGTTTATGTTTACCGGGTTTAACGGATTAGCTGAAGCCGTAAAACAATGTGATGCTCAGGAAATGGACTTGATTGTCCTGCTTAAACGCAGTCATGCAAAACTGATCAGTGCCGTTGATAGTTCGCAATTTGCCTTGTTTTGCACCCCCGCAATTAACCTGTTTCCCAAACACGCCGACCCTATCCATATCGATCAGAAGTTATCCGAGTTCCATGTCATTCCGGATCGATCCAGACCTATGGATTTTGAGGTGTGCCAGATTAAGGAAGTTATCGGAACCGGTGAGGGTGACGCTACTGAAAAACGGGAATTTCAGCCTTTTTATCAATACAGCGATGAGCGTAATCATGACAGCATGCCGGCCTATTATTCTTTGTATCGCCAGCAACGCGTGGCTTCGTCAAAACAAAAACGTCAGGGGCCGAGATCCAGTTATATAGGCAATGAAATTTTTATTGCTTTGGTCGATGGACAAGCCGCGCCTTACAGTAAAGGCCTGAAGCAATTATCGATAAAGACCCTGTGCAGCAACCGTGATTTGCCCTTGCAAATGCCTTTGGGCGGTGGAAAAACAGATTTCACCATGCAAAAAGGTGCGCCGGTAAACAGTATCCGTTGCCTTTCAGGACCCACTAAACCCCGGGCATCCAATGCTTATAGCAATGCCAACTGGAGTTTGATCAATCATTTGTCATTGAATTATTTAAGCCTGATCGATAGCAACGCCAAAGAAGGCGCGACCGCATTGAGGAGTTTATTAAGGCTATACAGTGAATACAACGTTGCGGCCATTACCAACCAGATTGAGGGATTGTCATCGATTCAGGCGAATGCCATCGTCAGGCGTATCAACACAGCCGGGCCCATTGTTTTTGGCCGTGGCCTGGAAATAACCCTTAATTTTGATGAATCTGCTTTTGAAGGCAGTGGCGTATTCTTGATGGGGGCTGTGCTGGAAAACTTTCTGGCACGCTATGTTTCCATCAACTCTTTTACTGAAACCGTGGTTCAAACTGCGGATCGTGGAGAAATAATCAGATGGCCGACGAGAATGGGTCGAAGAAAAATGATTTAGCAGAAGCCCTGCTCAAGGAGCCGTACAAGTATGATTTTTTTCATGCTTTACGGCTGATTGAATGTTGCCATGACGATAAGCCTTTAATCGGACAATCCAATCGGCCCATTGACGATGCCGTAAGATTGGGTCTAGAAGTCTCCTTGGCATTTGAGTCGTCGACACTCAGTCAATTTATTCCGGCGCACGATGGCAAACCGGCCCGATTGAACCAGCGTTTTTTGGGTTTGTTTGGTCCCAATGGTGCCATGCCTTTGCATCTGACCGAATACGTGCGAAGCAGGGAGCATAACTTTCACGATCATACGCTGGCCCGGTTTTCTGACATTTTTCATCACCGGATGATCAGTTTGTTTTATCGGGCAAAAGCCAATACCGAACCGGCTTTCAGTTTCGATCGGCCAAAACAGGATCGCTTTGCCGGGTATTTGGGAGCTTTATCCGGTATCGGTGATGAAGCTCTTCAAAAACGCGACGCCATGCCGGATTTGGCCAAGTTTCATTACATTGGCTTGTTATCCAATCAGGCTAAAAATGCGGATGGGCTCATATCCATCCTGGCCGATTTTTTTAAACTGCCGGTAAAACTGGATGAGTTTATTGGCGAATGGTTGACGATTCAAGAAGAGGATTTAACCCGACTGGGGGAGTCACCCAAAACCGGTAGTTTGGGGCTGTCGGTGGTGTTGGGTTCACGCGTCTGGAGTTGTCAGCATAAATTCAGGATCTTATTCGGACCCTTGATGCTGAATGAATACCTCAGTTTGTTGCCTGCAGGTAAGCGACTGGAAATTTTGATTGCCATTGTCCGCAATTACACTGGTTTTGAGTTTAATTGGGATGTCAATCTGATATTAAGAAAAGATCAAGTGCCTATGACGCGTCTTGATGGAAATTCGAGCCTCGGCTGGACAAGCTGGTTGGGACAGCGTCAATCTGAAGTCGATGCAGATGATTTGCGGTTGAACCCGTTACAAAATTAAGCAAATAATAATGAAGCTGGAGTGAATTATGAGTGAAATAAGCCGTGTCGCATTATTCGGTAAACTGAACGCCGTGTGTTACAAATCCATAGAAGGAGCGACCGTATTCTGTAAAATGCGCGGCAATCCCTATGTCGAACTCGCTCACTGGTTACACCAGATACTCCAGTTGCAAGACTCGGATCTTCATAAAATCATTCGTCAATTTAATATTGACCCATCAAAACTTGCCAGAGATTTTACCGAGTCGCTGGATCGGCTCCCAAGAGGGTCTACGTCTATTTCCGATTTGTCGACGCATGTTGAAGAGGCCGTGGAACGAGGGTGGGTTTATGGCACTTTGATGTTTGGCGAATCCCAGGTCCGTTCCGGTCATCTGATCGTCGGAATTTTGAAAACCAAAGGCTTGACGCATGCCCTGCAAGCTATTTCCAAAGAGTTCGATAAAATTAAGCCCGATCTTTTAACCGAGCGATTTGCCGAAATCGTCAGCGGTTCACCGGAGGAAGGTTTACGCAGCAGTGACGGTTTTCAGGTGGGCGGCGGCGCGGTTCCCGGAGAAGCCAGCGGTGCGATGTCGCCAGCTCAAATGGGAAAACAGGAAGCGCTTAAACAATTCACTGTTGATTTAACGGAACAGGCGCGACTGGGCAAAATGGACCCTATCGTGGGTCGAGATGAGGAAATAAGGCAGGTGATCGATATTTTAATGCGCCGACGTCAAAACAATCCCATTCTGACCGGTGAGGCCGGTGTGGGTAAAACGGCCGTTGTCGAAGGTTTTGCGCAGAAAATTGTTGCAGGGGATGTTCCTCCCTCTTTGCAGGACGTCACCCTGCGTACGCTGGATGTCGGTTTGTTACAGGCCGGAGCCAGTATGAAAGGTGAATTTGAAAACCGCCTGCGTCAGGTGATTGAGGAAGTTCAATCGTCCGAAAAGCCCATCATTTTGTTCATTGATGAAGCGCATACGCTGGTCGGAGCGGGCGGTGCGGCCGGAACCGGCGATGCAGCCAATCTGTTGAAACCGGCATTAGCCCGCGGTACGCTGAGAACGGTTGCGGCAACAACCTGGGCCGAATACAAAAAACACATCGAAAAAGACCCGGCCTTGACCCGGCGTTTTCAGGTTGTGCAAGTGCATGAGCCCAGCGAGGAAAAAGCCATTCTGATGATGCGCGGTGTGGCTTCGGTAATGGAAAAACACCATAAAGTGCAAGTATTGGATGAAGCGCTGGAAGCCTCGGTCAGATTATCGCACCGGTATATTCCTGCCCGGCAATTGCCTGATAAATCGGTCAGTTTGCTCGATACGGCTTCCGCTCGAGTCGCTATCAGTCAACATGCCGTTCCTGCAGAGGTGGATGACTGCCGCAAACGAATCAATGCACTGAATACCGAGCTGGAAATTATTGCGCGTGAAAAAGCCGTAGGTATTGATATTAAAGACCGTGAATCCTTGGCCTCAGAACACCTGGCGAGCGAAACTGAGCGGTTGACAGGTTTGGAGCAACGCTGGAATACCGAGCGTGATTTAGTCAAAAATATTCTCGATATCCGCTCACAACTGCGGGCATTAACCGGCAAAGTAGAAGGCACAGCAAGCGAACTGGAAAAAGCCGCCGATGACGCTGCAGGGACACCCCCCGACCCCGTTTCCCGTGAACAACTGCTGGAAGAACTTAAAACCCTGCAAGCCAAATTACACGAGCTTCAGGGTGAATCGCCACTTATTTTACCCAGCGTTGATGCGCAGGCAGTCGCCTCTGTGGTTGGTGATTGGACAGGTATACCCGTTGGACGCATGGTCAAGAATGAAATTGAAACCATCATTCATTTAGCCGACAACATCGAACAACGCATTATCGGTCAACGTCACGCGCTGGAGATGATCGCCAAACGTATACAAACCTCACGGGCCGGATTGGATAACCCCAACAAACCGATAGGTGTTTTCATGTTGGCGGGTACATCGGGTGTAGGTAAAACCGAAACGGCCCTGGCACTTGCGGAAACGTTGTACGGCGGCGAGCAAAATGTCATCACCATCAATATGAGCGAATACCAGGAAGCGCATACCGTTTCCACCTTAAAAGGTGCACCTCCCGGCTATGTCGGTTACGGCGAAGGCGGAGTCCTCACCGAAGCGGTCAGACGTAGACCCTATTCCGTAGTGTTATTGGATGAAGTTGAAAAAGCACACCCCGATGTGCACGAAATCTTCTTCCAGGTTTTTGATAAAGGCTGGATGGAAGACGGAGAAGGGCGGGTCATTGATTTCAAGAACACGCTGATTCTGTTGACCACCAATGCAGGCACCGAATTGATCAGTAATCTTTGTAAAGACCCTGATTTAATGCCGGAACCCGAAGGGATTGCCAAAGCCTTGCGCGAACCCTTGTTAAAAGTTTTCCCGCCCGCTTTGTTAGGTCGTTTGGTAGTGATTCCTTATTACCCGCTCAGCGACGAAATGATTGCCGCCATAACCCGTTTGCAATTGGGTCGCATCAAAAAACGCATTGCGGAAAGTCATAAAGTTCCGTTTACCTATGATGAAGAAGTCATCAAGCTGATTGCCAGTCGCTGCACGGAACTGGAAAGCGGCGGGCGGATGATTGACTCTATTTTAACCAATACCCTGTTGCCCAGCATCAGCGCCGAGTTTTTAACCCGGATGATGGAAGGTAAGTCGATTGACCGGGTACATGTCGGAGTGGCGGATGGGGAGTTTGTTTATGAGTTTTGAGTGGGATTGAGCTTAAAAAGGTGGCTTAGTCTCAAAGGTCCGGTTTTGTTGGCTTGGATGCCGCCAAAACCAACTTAAACTGTTTTTTAAATTAAGAATTTAAATGCGAAGGAGAAACTGATGGCGGCGAAATACATAAAATCGACAAGCAATTTATCCCCCAAAAACGTCTGGAACAAGATGAATTCTGGGGAATGGTCATTCGAGGATTGCCCTTGGGTAATACTTGGCAACGTCTATACGTCAGTGAATTTCACGGGCGACGGGTCATGGCAAGAAATCGTTCGCGACTTATATAATAAAGGGCAAAGGACTTTTACTGTTTTAGCTGGAAGGCACGGCGACCAATTAGGCCAACAGATCGACCTCTCGACGGGTAAATTTATCCCTCGTGATTCGAAGGACACTGCTATCAATCCAAAAGATGATATGAAAGTAGCGAATAGTCTGAATACAAACCCGAGACTGGCGGGCATAAACGTCATTGTGACTGACGTCGGGAGCGGGACGCACGATAATGTAGATAAGTTGAAAGCTGAAATCGATAAACAGCTGCTTTCCAATCGGATTGTGATACTGGCTTGGTGTTATTCTTTGTTTGCCATGAAGTCAGGGTGGGACAACAATGTGAAGAATGCTTGGCCACAAGTTTTTAGCGGTCCTGACATGACGCCGATCTCTTTTACTGCGAAGGATTGGGATTGGCTATCCAAATATACGAAGTGCTCCGCATCTATTGCCGCTGAACGGTTAGCCGTTTCCGATTAATTTACTGTCCGAAATTAATGAGTCATGTCCGTCCGACGACTCAATCGTAGCGTTGATTCGTCGTTAGGCAATGCACCAATTGGCGGGCTTGTATTGGCGTTGTGCGTTGAATGGCGGTTTGCTATCGCGAAACCGCCCTACACGCTCGGAAACTCAATCTATGCGATTCTTTGAATAAAGAGGTAATTTTTATGGTTGCTAATTTGAATAATGCAATCGATCAAAATTCATACATAAAACCTGTGGTACTCCATTGGCCGCCTTCGATGCGCTTGGTTAATGATCAGTTTTTTGAATTTTGTCAGGCAAACAAAGAATTACGTATAGAACGCAATGCTCACGGAGATTGTGAAATTATGGCTCCGACAGGCGGTGTAACGGGTTGGCGAAATTCCGGATTGACTGCTCAACTCTATAATTGGGCAGAAGCAGAGGGCAGCGGCGTTGTGTTTGACTCATCCAGTGGGTTTGTTTTGCCTAATGGAGCGATTCGCTCGCCCGATGTGTCTTGGGTTAAAAAGTCACGCCTAGCAACTTTAACGCCCGAGCAAAAACAAGGTTTTTTGCCGCTGTGTCCGGATTTTGTGATTGAGTTGCGCTCACCTAGCGATAACTTAAAAACCTTGCAGGATAAAATGCAGGAATTTATGGAAAACGGTGCAAGTTTGGGCTGGTTAATCGACACGGAAGCAAAGCAGGTTTTAGTTTTTAAGCCTCAAAAAAGAGTATTCAGATTGGATAAGCCGGAGTTTCTGTCAGCGGATGAGGTGTTGAAGGATTTTGAGCTGGCTATGAAAAAAATTTGGGATTTTGAGTTTTAGGAACGGTTTCTTGATGGCCGTCAGAAAAACAGGTGATGTACTTCTGGTTGTAAGAGTTATTGATTCACCTGTTGAAACTTGCGTTGATGTCTATAAGGTTGCAAGTAATCTCATGTCCTTTCCTAAACGTGGTTAAGTCGAAGAAAAAAGTCCATTTGTGCCCAGTCACTGTTAGACGTTATTTTATCTGGAATTATTTCAATTATGAGCCAAAACAACCGAACCGTTACCGCAACCACGCCGTTGGGAAAAGACCAGCTCATCTTTTATGGAATGACGGGGACTGAAAAAATAGGTCGGTTATTTGAGTTTGAAGTTGACTTGATTCGCGAGATAAAAGGGGGCAGTGTCAAAGCTGATCAACTGCTCGGTAAGGGATTGACCGTTAAACTTGAGCTGAAAAACGGTGATCGTTATTTTAACGGCGAGATCGTCCAGTTCAAACATACCGGTTTTCGCGGTGACTATATCTGCTACCGCGCTACAGTAAAGCCTTGGTTATGGTATCTGAGCTTGAATGCCAACAGCCGTATTTTTCAGGATAAATCCGTAGTTGATGTTATCAAGGCTGTTTTGGCTGAATATTCCTTTGCCGATGTTGAATATAAAATTGAAGGCTCTTACGAACCTTTGGATTATTGTGTGCAGTACCGCGAAAGTGATTTCGATTTTATCAGCCGCCTGATGGAGCATGACGGGATTTTTTATTATTTCAAACATCAAAATAACAAGCATACATTAGTCATTACCGACTCAAACAGTGACTGGCAATCGATTTCAGGCTATCAGACTATTCCTTTTTTTCCGCCCGGCAACATCGGCAACAGAGAGCAGGATCATATCCATGAGTGGCTCAGTCAAAGTCAGGTGACTGCCGGTAAATATGAGATCAATGATTTTGACTTCGAGACACCCAGCACGGATTTAACCAGTAAAAAACATAATCTCAAGGGTTTTTCCAATAACAGTCAGGAGGTCTATGACTTTCCGGGTAAATACACCAAGGCATCGGTGGGTACCAAGCTTACGGAAAAGCGTCTGGAAGAAACCCAAATGGCTTATTCGTTAAAACAAGGTCAGGGGAATGCAGCAGGTGTGATACCTGGTATGAAATTTAAGCTGACCGACTATTACTTTGCTGAAGAAAATAAAGAACATGTCATTGTTTCGGCGGCTTATACCATCATGGGTGACGCTTTGGCTTCCGGTATGGGCGGAGGCGGCGAAATATTTCAGTGTCAATTCACCGCAATCGACGCAAGTCAGGTCTATCGGTCTCAAAGAGTCACACCTAAACCGGTCATTGCCGGTTCTCAGACGGCGATGGTGGCAGGCAAGTCCGGAGAGGAAATCTGGACCGATAAGTACGGCCGGGTCAAAGTTCAGTTTCACTGGGACAGAGACGGGCAGTCAGATGAAACCAGTTCCTGCTGGGTGCGTGTTTCTCAGCCTATGGCCGGAAAAAAATGGGGCTGGATTTCACTGCCCAGGATGGGGCAGGAAGTCGTCGTCAGTTTTCTTGAAGGCGATCCGGATCAGCCTCTGATAACCGGCCGCGTCTATAACGGCGACCAAATGCCACCTTACGATTTACCGGCTAACCAAACGCAAAGCGGAATAAAGACGCGCAGTTCCAAAAATGGGTCTGCTGAAAATTTTAATGAATTGCGTTTTGAGGACAAAAAAGACTCGGAAGAAATTTATATCCACGCCGAAAAAGACTTCAATTGCGTGATAGAAAACAACGAGACCCGTAAAATCGGTCTCGATAAGAAAGACAAAGGTGATCAAACGATTGAAATTCAAAATCACCGAACGGTGACCTTGAATGAAGGCACTGATACGTTGACAGTCAAAATGGGTGATCGCAAAGCCCAAATTGATCAAGGTAATGATTCCACTCAGGTAAAAGCCGGAGATCATTCCGTCAAGGTAGATGTGGGCAAAAGTACAATAGAAGCCATGACCTCGATTGAGTTAAAAGTCGGCGGGAATAGCATTAAGATCGAACAATCCGGTATTACGATAAAAGGCATGATGGTAACGGTTCAAGGCGATACCAAACTGGATGCCAAAAGCCCGATGACCACCGTCAACGGTGACGGCATGCTGACGCTGAAAGGCGGCATCATCATGATCAACTGAGCTCTTGCCGTGTTTTCGTTTCCTAGATTTTTTTCTGCCATAACAACCGTCATGGCTTAGTTGGCTTGAGCATTTTATTACCATCAATACCGGCTAGACGGTAATCATGCTGAGGCCGATAACGCCAGATGCACTGGACGATGCGATTAATGCCAGATCAACAGGTCTTACCTTACTCCCTTTTGACCGAAAAAACGTCTAGGGATGGGAAGGTGTGGGGTATGCCTAGTGAGGATGTCGGCAGCAGGGAGCTGCCGCAAGCCCACATGGACGGGTTCACGGCGTTCCTCGATAGGCATACTCCACACTAAAAATACTTGAACGATTATTGAGTAAGAAGGGAGTAGATGTATTTAAACACTCTTCGCAACCGTTGATTTTACAGGTTTTCCGATGCTTCTTTGTTTAAATACGTGTAATTTACAATGATTTTCCAGCTGAATTCGCCATCGAATTTGACAGAATTCCAGGCGGCAATTTTGTAAAACTCAGTATTGCCATCAATAAAACTGTAGTAGCCGATACTGTCATCCTCCACTAACGTCAGTCGGGCGAATGCCAGCAACGAAGGCGAGCTCCAAATGCCTTGATCGATAAAAAGATTAGTGCCGACTAATTTTGAATTCGCATCATACAAAATCAGGCCATCGCTGCGCATGATCCAGATATCTCTGGGGCGATCAACCGATTTTAGAACGGTCGGGAAAAAATCAGGAAAGACCTTTTCCGGATACATGACGGCCTCGATATAGTTGACGATAGTGCCGTTTTCAAAGATTGGGGTGCGAAAAACCAGTGACAGCCGATCATTTTCGATGTTGACGGTGGGAGCCTGACTGTTTTCATCGGAGGCAGAAAAGAGGGTGAAGACTTCTGACGCTTTTCGCAGGGAAAACGAGTCGAACCGGGGGTAACGATTATGCAGCGCCTTCATGACTGCCTGCTCTGAAGTACTGTCGGCGCTAATTTTAGCGGCCGCTTGTTTCAGGTCTGAAATCAAGCCGGTCGTTTTTGCGGCGATGGCGGCAGCAACCGTTTTTGCTTGATGCTGTGATAGTTCGCCGTAAGCCGTAACCAGGCTTAATGCTTGTTCGGCCTCAGTTTTGGCATTGTGCATTTGCTTCGCATAATGGACAGAAAAGCCCGCGCCGACGGAGATGGTCAAAAAGAGCAGGCCAGTCATAATGACCGTAAATTTATTCTGTGCCAGAAACCGGCGTAACAACTCCTGTTTTGAGTAAGCGTAAATATTGACCATCCGACCGTCCCGAAACGCTTTCAACTGTTCTGCCAACTCGCCAGCATTGGCAAAGCGTAACGCAGGATCTTTATGCGTTGCCTTTTCACAAATGGCGATTAATTCGGGTGGAGCGGATGAATTAAACAGTTTTGGGGACGGTGTCCGGCTGTCACTTTTAATAGCCTGTTCAATTTCATCCAATGGCCCCCGGTAGGGTAAAGTGCCGGTAATGATTCTGAATAAAATGATGCCTAGACTGTAAACATCGCTGGCTTTTCCGGATATGCCGTTGAATTGCTCGGGCGCCATATAGGTGGGGGTTCCCAAAACTTCTGTTGATGCAGTATCGCTTAGCGTATGCCGTTGATGGGTTAACGCTTCCCGGTAAAAGTAAGTATTGTCGTCATCATCAAGCACCTGGGCTAGGCCCCAATCCACTACGATTGTTTCACCAAAACTACCGCTGATGATATTGCCGGGCTTTAAGTCGCGGTGAATAACGCCTTTAGCATGCGCATAGGCCAGCGTGTTGCAAACGTCGATCAGCACGCCCAATAATTTCATCCGTTGACTGAAGGTGTCTTCAGCGTCGGACTGAGGTGTTTTTCTGAGCTGTTGTTCCAATGTCTGGCCTTTGACATAGCGCATGGCATAATAAGGCCTGCCATCTTCTTTACGCCCCAGTTCATAGACAGGAACAATGCCTGGATGCTCCAGTTTCCCGGTTATCTTGGCTTCATGGACAAATGAATTTTCAATTTCGGCATCGGCGGGATTCTCGGTTGTGTGGAATGCTTCTAAAAGCTCTTTCACGGCGACGCGTCTGCCGATAGTCTCATCGTAAGCCAGATAAACCCGGCCTACGCCGCCTTCACCGATGACGTCAAGAATTGCTAAATGGTCGGAAAAGGCATGATTTGCTTTATTCGACTTTGATTTCTTGACGGTTGATGGCTTTTTGCTGAATCGAGTTGCGTCATCATCAAAATTTTCTGCTGCTGAATTGGGACGGTCGACACTCATTATTGCCTCAACAAATCGGATGTGGAGCCTTCATTATAGTATTGACTCCTTATTTAGATTGACAGTCGCAAATGAACTATTGAACAATCCTGATGGTATAGAAGCTGCTTTCATCACGAAGGAAAAGGAACTGCCCTGTTTAGGCTTTGTTACTCGCCAGACAGAATGTCGTCACTATTTCGGTGTAAGCTTGTCGGCTATTCAGGAGATCAATAAAACACAGTTTAGCTTGGGTTGGTCAGCGGTGCCTGAGCAAAGCAACATTGACTATTACGAAAAAGCATCCAACTCAAACAAGCCTTGCTCTCAGGAAATATAATCCGATCAGGTTTTTGAGCTAGAATTTCACTTTTACAAACCTTGCGGGTGCTATTGCGTAAATAGGTAATGAAGCACTGAACCAAGAATAACGAATAATTAAAATGATAATTCCGGGGGGAATATGAAGAAAATGTTGAACACTAGGGCGGGTAACCCCTATCTAAGTTATTTGGGGTTAATGCTAATGGGCGGGGGCTTGTCGTTTTCTTCTGCATCATCTGCGCAGTCCATAGAATTGGATCCCTCAATATTCAATAAAACACAGATAAACTTGTTTAATGCTGTTTCATCTGCTTGTGATGGCCCGCAGGACTCTAGTTTGTGCAGCAGATACTCTGAAATAATCGAAGAGTTTTATTCTGAAAGCGACATTTCTATCAATTCAGCAGAGGGCCTCGCGGTCTTTCAAGCCATTTCTCCCGAACAAATCATTCAGCAAGGCACCCAGGCTACGCGTGTGACGGCCGGTCAGGTCGGTCTGGTAGATACGACCATCAAAACCCGTATTTCAAATTTACATGCCGGACTGAATGGCGGCAACACGCAAATGGCAGGCTTGCAGTTTTATCAAAATGGCAGGCCTGCGGGCGGCGCGGCAGGCGATGATTTCGGCTTGGGCGGTAAGTTGGGTGTTTGGTTGAATATGAATATCCAGGTGGGCGATGTAGATCATACTTTCGACCAAGTGGGATTTAATTTCGACAATTATGGCTTTACCGGCGGCGCCGATTACAAACTGACTGATGATCTGGTGTTGGGTGCTGCGTTCAGTTATTTGAGTTCCAATTCCGAGTTCGGCAGAAATCAGGGGGATACGACGACCGATACCTATACCGGATCGATCTATGGAACCTACTATTTTTGGGATAATTTTCACCTGGATGCCATCGCGTCTTATGGCGGCAGTGACTACGAAACAACGCGCAGAATCTCGTATTTGACAGTCAACACCCAAGCCAATGCCGCACCCGGCGGTAATCAGCAGTCCTACAGTTTAGGCATCGGTTATGATTTTGCTTTTGGTGCGTTGACCGCAACTCCTTATTTCAGAGGTAATTATCTTGGCGTTGCGGTGGATTCTTACCGTGAAACCGGCGGTCAAGGCTGGGGCATGGCGTTCAGTGATCAGACCATAGATTCATGGACAACGACATTAGGCGCTGAATCCTCCTATGCTTTTAGTTTGCCGTTTGGTGTCGTATTGGCTCAACTCAGAGCCGAATGGCATCATCAATATAAGGACGGAAGCCGTAATATCGGTGCCAGTTTTATCGATGATCCAAGCGGACAGCGTTTCAATGTGGTGACTCAAACGGGAGATCGTAATTTCGCTACCCTCGGCACAGGACTCTCAGGCCAGTTTGCCGAAGGATTATCCGGGTTTGTTTCTTATGACGTGATGCTTGGCTATCAGGATATCAGTAGCCACAGCGTCAATTTAGGCGCGAGAATGGAATTTTAAGCGTCATTATTTCGGATTGGATATCTGCGCGCGATCGGATGTGTTTCAATCGCGCGCAGGGCCCGCTCCTATAAAATACGCTTAAGTTAACGGCATTGGGTCTGGTATTGTTCGTCAAAGAGGGTAGATTAAACGAGGCACAGCTTTAAACTGATCATCACGAATCATCACGAATCACAACGAAAAATGAAAGTGTTCGCTTTAGGGAACACTTTCCTGGTAACAGATGGACTTCAGTCGAGAATTATAAATGTCCGAAAAGAACCTGGTTAAAATCAAGCATCCAACGGCAGCTTCAGTCTGTTCAGGTCTTGAATTGGAAGGCGAGGCATTGCAATTATTAACAGACGCTACCACTCCGGCTGATTATTTATCACAGCTGATTGAAAAAGAGCTTTATCCTGATGCGGTCCGGTTTTTGGCCGGCGCGTTACCGAAACGCGAAGCGACCTGGTGGGCGTGTTTGTCGGCCCGTAAAGGCCTGAATGAAAACTCACCGGCTACCGATAGCCAGGCTGTTCAATTGGCCGAGGCTTGGGTTTATAAACCGACGGATGAAAACCGGACAAAGGCTTTAGCGGCCGCAGAAGCCACTCGGCTTAAAACGTCTGCAGGTTGGGCTGCGATGGCGGCTTTCTGGAGCGGCGGAAATATTTCACCGGTTGAAGGAACGGTTGTGCCACCTGCCGATGAGTTAAGCGGTAAGGCGGTTGTCGGAGCAGTGATGCTGGCGGCGGTTCAAAATGGGCCTGAACAGGTCAAAAGCAATTATCAGTGCTTTTTGAAGCAAGGCCTCGATATAGCGGCAGGCGGTGACGGGCGTTCCGTCCAATAATGACGCTACCAATGTTCATTAGACAGTGACTTAACCGGAGTAACGATGGGACAACCCGCTGCCAGACTGACCGACATGCATGTTTGCCCTATGACTACCGGCCCTGTTCCTCATGTCGGCGGACCTATTTCTGCTCCGGGTGCGCCGAATGTCCTCATTGGGGGGCTTCCTGCGGCCCGGGTCAGCGATATGGCGGTTTGTGTCGGGCCGCCTGATTCCATTGTCAAAGGCTCGGCAACCGTTATGATCGGCGGGATGCCGGCCGCCAGAATGGGTGATTCGACTGCCCACGGCGGCACGATCGTGATAGGTTGTCCGACCGTGTTGATAGGCGGATGAATCCGGCCCCTATACTTTTCATTTCGTTTTTAGCCGGGATTCGGTTTAGAATGGCGCTGCGAAGTCGCCGGTCTTTCTGGAAAATTCAATAATTACTGGTGCATTTTCTGTGCTGGTCCTCACCATTTACTGTTACCAATACTGATTTCAATGCTTCTATTGTTCAGTACGAGTGGATCCATTACAACGGGTGCGTATTCAGCGCAGGTGCTCAAATAACTGATAGTGGCAGAAATGCGGCCTGGTTACAGGGCAACTTAAGGCCTCTCTCCGAAAGCAACTGTTTAATGGATTAAGCCCTAACCCCTCATGAAGGCTTGGCATCATACCGGCAAATGAAAGATCGTTGTAGGGCGGATAAGGCGACAGCCGCATCCGCCAATGCTGTTAAAGGTGGATGCGCTGTCGCTTATCCACCCTACCCATCGGTTTTCACGGTAACGTATTAGTGCTAAAACTCTTTTTTGTGGATCAACTGGTTAAATAGTGAGCAGTCAAAATTCAACTCAGGCGAATTCAACCCATCAATGCAATTTAAAGTTCAGAACAAAAAAGGCCAAAAATTGTGACTAATCCAACGCGTAAAAACCCGGCTAAAGATAGCAGTTCGCCACCGATTGTCGGTATAGGTGCTTCCGCTGGCGGACTTGAGGCGCTGGAAACGTTTTTCAGTCATGTTCCGTTAGAAAGCGGTCTTTGTTTTGTGGTCATTCAGCATCAGGACCCGACTTATAAAGGCATGTTACCCGAATTACTGCAGCGATCCACGTCTATGAAGGTCGTCCCTGCAAGCAACCGCATCAAGGTCAAGCCGAATTGTATTTATGTCATACCGCCCAATAAGGATTTGTCGATACTGCACGGTACGCTTTATTTAATGGATCCTGTCGATCCTCGCGGCTTGCGGCTGCCTATCGATTTTTTTCTGCGGGCGTTGGCGGAAGATCAGCGCGAACGAGCCGTCGGTGTCATTCTTTCCGGTATGGGCAGCGACGGCACACTGGGGCTACGCGCTATCAAGGAAAACGCCGGGCTGGTTCTGGTGCAGGAACCGTCGTCAGCCAAGTTTGACGGTATGCCGCGTAGCGCCATCAATGCCGGATTGGCCGATATCATTGCCCCGGTGGAGGACCTGCCTCAGCGGATTACGGCTTACTTTAAACATTCGTCACGGGGATTTCAGCAAGAACCGGAACCGATTCTGGCGATTAAATCTCAAAGTGCGCTTGAGCAGATTGTCATTTTACTGCGCGAACACACCGGTAACGATTTTCTGCTTTATAAGAAAAATACTATCTATCGGCGAATCGAACGGCGTATGGGTTTGCACCAGATAAACGCCATTGCCGGGTATGTGCGATTCCTGCGTGAAAATCCGCAAGAGCTGGATTTGCTCTTCAAGGAACTTCTTATCGGCGTCACCAGTTTTTTTCGCGACCCGCAGGTGTGGGAGCAATTAAAAAACGAGGCGATTCCAGCAATTTTTGCGGCCTACCCGAACGGAAAAGAGCTGCGTGCCTGGGTGCCGGCTTGTTCAACCGGTGAGGAAGCCTACTCTTTGGCAATGGTCTTTAAAGAAGCTTTAAAAAAAACAAAACCTCACGTCGAATTTTCGCTGCAAATATTTGCCACCGACCTGGATGAGGATGCGATTGAAAAGGCGCGGCAAGGCTTTTACCCCGGCAATATCAGCGCCGATGTTTCTCAGGAACGGCTGGATCGGTTTTTTACGATTGAAGACAATGGCTACCGGATCAATAAAGAAATCCGGGAAAAAGTCATCTTTGCGCCGCAGAACATTATCATGGATCCGCCTTTTACCAAGCTGGATATCCTCAGTTGCCGTAATCTGCTGATTTATTTGGGGCCGGAATTACAGAAAAAGCTGATTCCGCTATTTCACTATTCGCTGAATGAGAAAGGCGTTCTGATGCTCGGCAATGCCGAAACCATCGGCGGATTTACCCAATTATTCAAGCCGGTGGAAAATAATTCGCGGCTGTACTGGCGTACTGATAACCAGCTAAAAATGCTGCAAGTCGATTTTCCTATCAAGTATTTCCCTGTTGCCTCGTTGGCAAGGGATGAGTCAGGCAACGGTCGCCTGATTAACAGCAATCCCCACTTTAATTTGCAAGCCCTGGCGGATCAATTGATTCTCCAGAATTTTGCGCCTGCAGCCGTCATGATCAATGCCGAAGGGGACATTCTTTACATCAACGGCCGTACCGGCCTGTATCTGGAACCGGCAGCCGGAAAAGCCAATTGGAACATTTATGCGATGGCGCGCGAGGAGATTCGCTATGATTTGGCGATCGCATTGAAAAAAGCCATGCAGCAAGCCGAGCCCGTGCGTGTCCTAAATTTAACGTTAACCACCAACGGCACCCCTCATTTGATTAATCTGATCGTACAGACTATTCAAAAACCCGAAGCGTTGCGCACTATGTTGATCGTGGTGTTTCAGGAGGTTCCAGCAACCGTAATGGGCAAGCAGAAAATCAAAACCTCCAGCGCCATGCAAAAAATGCTGCAAGAAGAGTTACAACAGGCCAAGGATGAATTGCAAGTGACACGGGAAGAAATGCAAACTTCTCAGGAAGAGCTTAAATCCGCCAATGAGGAACTGCAATCGTCCAACGAAGAGTTGCAATCCACCAATGAGGAATTGACCACGTCCAAGGAAGAAATGCAGTCCTTGAATGAAGAGCTGCAAACGGTCAATGCCGAGTTGCAATCCAAAGTCGACGATCTGACCTGGGTTAACAATGACATGAAAAATTTGCTGGATAGCATGGAAATTGCCACGGTGTTTTTGGACAACTCACTCAATATACGGCGCTTCACCAGCCATGCTACCCACCTTTTTAAACTGATTCCGGGGGATATGGGGCGTCCGCTCTCCGATATCGTGACGGATCTTGATTATCCGCAATTATTAACCGATGCCCGGGAGGTGCTGAGAACCCTGGTCTATTCCGACAAGCAAATCGTTACCCACGATGGCCGATGGTATAAAGTGCGGATCATGCCTTACCGGACGCAGGAAAATGTAATCGACGGCGTGGTCATAACCTTGATTGATATTTGTGAAACCAAGCGATTGGAAGCTGAATTTAAAGCGGCGAACCCATGAAAAAAAAGCCGGGATTCGCTTTAAAAAATTCAAATTTACGCAAACAGGCTGAAAAGCTGCTTGCAGAAAAGCCAGTAAAAGTAACCGCCAAGCCAAAAGACATCAATAAATTGTTCCATGAGTTGCAGGTTTATCGGATCGAGCTGGAAATGCAGAATGCAGAACTGCTGGCGGCACAAACGCAAGCTTCGGAAGCACTGGAACGCTTCACGCAGCTCTACGATTATGCGCCTGCCGGTTATCTAACGCTGGATCAGAGCGGTGTCGTCAAGGAAATCAATCTGACCGGCGCAGCCATGCTGGGTAAGCCACGCCAGTTCCTCATCGGCTATTCCCTGGTTACATTTTTGCCTTGCCGCAAGCTGTTCAGAGACTATTTGAATGAAGTCTGTCGGACCAGTTTTAATGTCTCTATCGAGCTGGAAATCATGCATGCGGATGGCAAATTGCTGGATGTCCAACTGGAAAGCCGAAGAATCAGGAACGGTAATGAGGACGACTGTTTTATTCACACCATCATGACGGATATTTCCAGACGTAAAGCCCTGGAAAGAACCTTACAGCAACAGCGAGCCAATATGGAATATCTGTTGCAGCAACAGGTGGCGGCTCAGACCGCTTCGGCTATAGCGCATGATCTCAATCAGCCACTCAATGCCATTTCGGTCTACAGTGAAGTTGCGGTCCGCTATTTGAATAGCGGATCGGAAAATGCCGATCAATTAAAACGCGCACTTATCGGTTGTATCGATCAGGCGCATCGGGCCGGGCAAAGCCTGCATGAATTACTCGATTTTTTGCATAAAGGCGAGCTCATTTTCGAGCCGGTTGATTTGAACCGTTTGGTTGAAGAGGCGGTAATGGTGGCCAGAAATGACGGTTTTGGCGGGTTTCAGCCGGAGCTGGAGTTGGATTACTCGCTACCCCTGGTGCTGTGCAGCCAGATTCAAGTAAAAAAAGTGCTGGTCAATTTATTGCGCAACAGCGTCGAGGCGGTGCGTGAATCAGGTCAAGCCAATGCTTCTATCATTGTCAGGGTAAGAACCTGGGCCGGCTCGAACATGGCCCAGGTGACGATTCAGGACAATGGAACAGGGATGGATGCTGAAACGATCAAACATATTTTCGATCCCTTTTTTACCACCAAGCCAACCGGCATGGGCTTGGGGCTTGCTATCAGCCGTTCACTGATTGAAGCAAACGGCGGACAGCTTTGGGTGGAATCCGATGCCGGTCAGGGTGCCACATTCCATTTCTCATTGCCATTTGCTTACCTGTAGGCTAGGTAAGAATTTGATCTATTGCTTTCTTTTTATGCCGTCGTGTCCGCAACGATGCGCGCCAGCTCAAGCAAATTATCCACGCCTGTTTTTTGCAAGACTCTGGCTTTGTGAATCTCTACGGTCCGGTGGCTGATACCTAACTCAACCGCGATTTGTTTATTCGCTTGACCATCCAGCGCCAGCTTCATAACCTCCGATTCCCGTTCGGTCAATGTCGCCAGTAAGTTCTGAGCCTTTTGCCGAGTCGTCTGCCTGATGTGCCTGTTTCGACATTCTTCAAAAGCCGTTTCAATACAAGCCATGAGTTTATCCCGTTTGACAGGCTTGGTGATAAAGTCAGAAGCGCCACATTTCATTGCTTTGACGCTCATGGGAATATTGCCGTGCCCGGTGAGAAAAATGACCGGTAGCGGAACATTCAGATCAATCAGCATTTGTTGCAGCTGCAGGCCATCTATTTCAGGCATTTTAATATCGAGAATGACGCAACCCCAAACGCCGGGACGGTAGGCATCCAAAAAGTCATGCGCGCTTTTAAAAGCCTGAACTTTCAATTCCGCCTGTTCAATCATGAGCGTCAATGAGTCCAGCACAGCAGTGTCATCATCAACGATGAAAACAGTCAAATCCTGTTCGTTCATACAGCAAAAGGTAAAGTAAAGTGAAAAATAGCGCCTGGATCGTTCTTCAAATCAAACCAGAGATGACCGCCATTAGACTCTATCAGAGCCCGGCTAATGGTTAATCCCATTCCAATGCCTCCTGTTTTAGTTGTAAAAAAAGGTTCAAAGATGCGCTTTACCGTATTTTCTTTCAAACCCGGGCCGTTGTCTTGCAGCGTAATTTGCACGTAATTTTTTTCAGCCACGGATCGCACGGTAAGCAAAATGGCGCCTGGTAACCTATTTGTCTCGCGGATGGCTTCTATGCTGTTGCGTATCAGATTGATCAATACCATTTCAATTTGAATCCGGTAAGCGGTAACAGGAGGCATGCCGGCTTCGAGTTGAAGTTCGGCATGGAATCCGTCAAAACCATCGGCTTGAATCAGGGCGACCGTGTCGATTATCAGCGCATTGATATTAATGAGTTCGGGATTAATGGTGTTGGTATTTAAAACGTTGAGCAATTCGTGCAAGGTGTGGCCGACGCGGTGAACTTGCTCGATACACCCTTGCAGCGCGTAGTTTAATTGATCAGGATTGATGGTTTTGCATTTTAATGTTTGAAGGGCAACTTCACTGTAAGCTGAAATGGCTGTCAATGGCTGGTTAAGTTCATGAGCGATGGCCGATGCGGTTTGGTTGGCGACTTGCTGTTTAAGCAAAGCCCCCAGCGCAGTCCGGTTTTTCTGGCTTTTCTGTTCGCTGAGTTTGCGTTTGCTAATATCCTGAACCACGCCGACTATTCGGCTTGCCTGTTGACCCTCAAAGAAAATGTGACTGTGGACTGAAATCCAGGTTTCATGATGATTTTGCTGATTGATAACCCGGTATTCGATTTCATATTCATGAGAGCCGTTTTTTAGCGTTTCCATAAAGACCCAATCTCTGGCCTTTTTGTCTTCAGGATGGATGGCCGCTGTGAATTTTTCGTAATTGAACGGTTCTTCGGGAGTAACTCCCCAAATTTCGTAAATGAAACGATCGCACTGGATGTTATTTTGGATCAAATCAATATCAAATATACCGAGTTTTGCCGCACGTTTGGCAAGTTGCAATCGCTCTTCGCTGAAGTTTAAGGCATGGGATGCAAGCGTTTGTGCGGAAATATCCATCACAACCGCTACTGTGCCGGATGGGTTTCTGAATGCATCGCATATTCGCGAAACTGAAAGGGTGACCCAGGCCGGTTCCTCTTTGTTGTGCTGATAGCGCGTTTCGAAAGTAAAAGAATGATCAAAGTTCACCAGGCGTTGAAAAAGTTCAACATGCCGAGGACGGTCATCGGGGTGAGTCAATGCCAGCATGTTCATGCCTAACAAAGCCTGTTGATCAAGATGTGTGATGGCGCAAAAACAATTATTAGCCAGGGTTATGTTGCCGTTCAGATCGGTGCGGACAATACCTACGATAGCTTGATCTATCATCGCGCGTTGGCTTTCTGCGTTTTCACTGATTCGCTGCATTTGCGGCCAGTGACTGGAGATATCGTAAAGCGTAATCAGAATATAAGCTTTGTTTGGCGTTTGCAAATCGCTTGACCGGATATCTATTTTAAACAGTGAGCCATCGCTGCGTTGCGCATTAAGGAGTCTTCCCTGATCGGTCAGGCGCTTGTCCGGCAGATCCTGATGTTGCTGCCAGATACGCTGCACCAGGTAATAATCAGGAATCAACGACTCAATTCTAAGTCCTGCCATCGTATCGGCATGGTAGCCAAACATTTTTTGAGCGACAGGATTCGCCTCAACGATAACGCCTAATCGATCGATGAGTAGCAGCGCATTGGGAATAGCCGCAAAAAGCGCTTGCATATCAGAACCTTCATACGAATTAACCAAATCGGCTCCTGTCCCTAGCTTTTAGGCTGAGTTAATTGTCTTGAGCGCATGATAAGGGTTTTTACTTATTTGGCAAATAAGTAAAAGCCCTTACGTGTTTGCGCGAATATTCATTTTTGCTTATTCAGGTTAGATTATCCCCCGTCAACTTTGGGATTGACGCGTTTGATAATACTGGTTTCCGGTTTCAAATCATTTTAAGAATTTGAAAATTGAAATCAAGGCAGGCAAGGCGAGTGAAAAAATCGGCCTTGAAAATTCGAGGCAATCATGCATTAAGGCTGAGTCCAGCGGTGATAGTCGAACTGAGGTTAAGAGCCGGTAAAACAGAAACGGCATGAAGGGGATATTCAATGAAAGAAATAGTTCAATTCGATCATCCAAGAGGCAAACAGCCGGTGGTTTTGAAGAATGGCCAGGTTGTCGTGTGGGGTGAGCAGGAAATAGCCGGTCAGTCCGATCATAAATCAAAATCAAACAGTGTGCCGGAGTGTGAAAGTGTGAAGAACAATAAGGATGCATCAGGCCAACGGCCTGCTAGTTCAGTTGGAATTGGTGATATCCGGCAAGATGTCATTCATGCAGAAAACGGGGTCTTCATTTTGGATGAAAACTGTGTGATACAGCACTGTAATGGAAAAGGCAGTGAACTGTTCGGTTTTAATCCTAAAAGTTTGATCAGTCACCCTGTTGCCAAGGTGCTTCCGCATTTGGCAGATATGCCTTTGATCTGCAATGAAGAAATTAACCCGAGGTTACGGTTTCTGTCCAGAGCCGGTCATTATTTTGAAGCGGTCGGGAATGATGGGGTACATTTTAAATGCGGCTTGATATTTAATCTCAAAAAATATCAAGACAGGGATTATGTGCAACTTATTATTTGCCCTATACCTTCTGATATCAAGCGAATACAGTAAGCTTTATTCCGAATTTAATAGTGGTTATTGTTAAATATCTTTATCAATATTTATCTGATTGATAAGCCTATTTTTCAGTAATTATTTAATTTTATTGTCAATAAGCTGCATAGTAAATATTATGAAAAAAAATAACACTATAATTGTATTTGATAATGATAGATATTTTTTATCCATGTTAAAAGGTTACTGTTATGCTAATAGTTTATCGGTAACAGAGCTTGAATTAACGGTAGATAGAATCAATTTGTTAAAAGAATTAAAACCCCTGCTAATTATTATTCCTCTCGACTTTATCAATGATGAGAATAGAGCAATAGAGCGTGATTTGTTGAGACAAATCTGTCTGGATTGCGACATTAAAGTCTGCGGCATCAATAAAAGCGGTACAGGTGTAACGAGTAGTTTATCGATGTGGGCTGATAAAATCATTGATGATCCATTGGATATCATTGATATTGATGGATGTTTTAAGGATTTAATTCTTTTTAAAGATACTGAAGAACAAGAAAGAAGACATAGAGAAAGACGTTCTTACATTGAGAGGAGAAATATGAATTTTAATCATGATAATGGAATTATGAAATATAATAATTTTAGTTCGGCTAATTCTCACCATGAAATTAAGCACAAATATAATGAATTTGAAATAGATTATCGTAACAAATGTGTGTTTTTGAAAGGGCAAAAAATTGACCTGACACGTAAAGAATTTGAATTGTTTGAGTTATTGGCAACCGATGTGGATAGAACATTTATGGCTGACGAAATCATCGATCATCTGTGGCCTGAAAATAACCGTGCAACCAAGTCTGATCTTTATCAATATATGTACTTGTTAAGAAAAAAAATAGAAATAGATACTAATAATCCGCAATGGATTATAACGGTTAAAGGTTTTGGCTATAAGTTGAATATAGGCCACCTTGAAGAAGCGCAAGAGCAAGCATTGTGCGTCTGATGATTGGCATGGAAAAAGGGGTAATTGACTGTCTCCGTCACGTCGATCAGGGTTCGATTTTGATCTAGCCCAAGGTTTATGCAAGAAGGCTTGGCGGTTGCCGTTCCCCATTTTCTGAGCCAATAATGATATCGATCATACTATTTGCAGACCCGATTGCGGCCTGCCGATTTTGCCCGGTAGAGCGCTTGATCTGCCAGATTTAGTAAGTCATTGATAGTTCCCTCGTGGTTTTGTAATGTGGCAACCCCGATCGAAACGCTGGCAGACAAGGGGATGAGTCCGGATTCTAAAAATATCGGGCTATCTGCAATGAAGGTTCTAAGGCGTTCTGCAACCTCAAAGGCTTTCTCTAATCCTGTTTCCGGCAACAAGACGGCAAACTCCTCTCCACCCAATCGGCCGGGGATATCGGTTTCACGTAAGATATCCGCAAAGATACCGCCTATTTTTTGCAGCACCCGGTCGCCGACGGTATGTCCATGGTTGTCATTGACCTGTTTGAAATTATCGATATCCAGCATGAACACGGACAAGTCGCCACCGTATCTTGCGGTTCTTGCCAGTTCTGTTTCTGCCTGTTCCATAAAATGTCGGCGATTGGCTATGCCTGTTAAATAGTCAAGTTTTGCCTGCCGTTCCAGTTCGGTTTGTAAGGCCTTGCGTTCGCTGATATCTCTAACAAATCCGCAGTAATACTCCTGGCCTTCAAACAGCAGATAATTAGCCGATATCTCTACTGAAATTTGATGGCCTTGCTGAGTCCGGTAAACAGTCTCCAAATTAATCGCGCCTTTTTCCTTGAGTGCCTGCCAATGAAAAAGCCAACTTTCAGGCGAGTAGTGCGCATCAATATCTGACACTGACAGCGTTAGCAGCTTTTCTCGGCTATAGCCTAAAAAACGGCATGAACTGTCATTGACATATTTGATCTGTCCATCTGCGCTGATCCAATATAATGAATCGGCGCAGTGATTAACCGAAAACTGGGTCAGTTGCAGCGTCATATCGGCATTCTTGCGGTGGGTTACATCATTGAAAACTACAGCAACTTCTCCGTTGGGCAATTTACAGACATAATTTTCGCGCCAGTCTGAACGGTTGTTTTCAGTTTGAATGGCCATCGTATGGGTTTCGGTCTGACCTGTTTCTGAAACACGCTTAAGCAGATCATGCAGTCCCGGTTGCGCGGAGAAGGGGAAAACGGATGACAGTTTTTGTCCGATAACATCTTCACGCTTGATGTTTTCGATGCGCTCGGCGGCTTTGTTTAAGTCGGTAATGATAAAATCATTAGCCTCATCCAAGAAGCAATACACGGCAATGCCGCTGCTCATATTTTCAAACAATGCTGTCAACCGCGCTTCGTGGTCACCCGGTATCTTATTTTCCTGAATCAATTGCGCATTGGTTTGTATAAGCCTGATGGCGCGCTCATTTATGCATTGACTGAGTCCGTTCTTGAGATTTTCGAGTTCATCAGGTGATTGTTTAAAGAATGGCTCATAAGTATTGTTAGCCAGTATTTGCATCAGTTGATTGTAAATTTGCAGTATCGGCTCGAGCTGCACTTTTGAAACGGTCGGTATTGCCGTCAGTTCCAGCAAGCTGTTAATGCAGTGGCTAATGGCATTAACTTCGCGCATCAGCAGGCAAGCTATTGGCTGCGTTTTGGAAGTTACACAGTGGGAACATTTTTTTGTATTGATGCTGATTAACTTGTTAATGCTGTTCTGTGGCTCGGATGGGGTGTTGTCCCTGCTGCCATTGTCACTTATCAAGTGGGGCAAGCCGATAGTTCGGCTTAGCGTGTTCATTTTGATTCACACAGCCGGAATGACACGCTCATCCCCATTGCTTTGGGCAAGGTGTGTTGAGAGTAAGCGTTTCTCTTCATGTTGCCTGATGGTTGCTTCATCGTGATTCCGGAAAGATCATTTTGGATTTTAATCGGCTGTTACATCTGATTGGGCTGGAAATGATTGATGTCCCGTTTCCTGGAGAATCAGCTTATAGTTATGATTTAAGTTTGTTTGATTCTGTGTTGAATTGCCATAAAAGCGACATCAAATTTTGATCAATAAACTAAAGAGTCCGGTTTTGTAAGCGGGGCTAGCAAAAAAAATCAGTGGCCGATCCGTACTGTTACCAATCTACACGTCATTGTCTATTTGATGAATCCTGAATCGGGTATTGCGAAGGGGGGTTAAAAATAGCAAAAAATATACTTAAAACAATGGCATAAGAGTGTTTTTACGATTTATTAAAGTGGTTTATAGGTAAAATTTCTGAATAAAAAAGGTGGATTTCGTGATAAACTTCTAAAAAAATTTTAGATGTTAAGGCTTGGAAAAGGGATGTGGGTTTATTCATCAAAGGAAAGATGAAATATTGCAAAATAATGACGCGGAAAAATGAAGAGAGCTAAAAATTAATGGTGCCGAGGAGAGGACTTGAACCTCCACGCCCTTTCGAGCACTAGCACCTGAAGCTAGCGTGTCTACCAATTTCACCACCTCGGCAAGAGGTTTGCTGTAACAGCGAAGTGAGCGCGCACTATACGGACAACATTATTATTTGTCAAGCGCATCGAACGTCATTTCATTTTTATAATTGCGATGAGATTGTTAAAATGGCGTTCTATCAAGTTACTTTCTTTTTTAATCATGAATCTTTAGGAACACATGACATTGAAGTCCAAAAATAAAAAAACTACGTTTAAAGCGTCCAAAGACCCATACGCGGCAAGAGAAGCAGCCAAGTATGAAAATCCAATACCCAGTCGTGAGCTGATACTTGAGTTAATCGGAACGATTGGCAAACCCTTATCGCGTGAAGAAATTTCTGCAGAGTTCGATCTCGCCGATGAGGAGCAAGTTGAAGCGCTTCGACGACGACTCAGAGCGATGGAGCGCGATGGTCAGCTGATGTTCAACCGTCGGCAAAAATACTTTCTGGTCGACGGAAAAGATTTAATTGCCGGACGCATTCTGGGCCATTCCGATGGTTTCGGTTTTTTAAGGCCGGATGATGGCTCGCCCGATTTATTTTTATCACCCAAAGAAATGCGGTCATTGATGCATAATGACAGAGCCTTGGTGAGAGTTTCCGGTCTTGACAGAAAAGGCCGAAAAGAAGGGACTCTGGTTGAAGTGCTTGAGAGAAACACCAAGCAGGTCGTAGGCCGCTTTTTTCATGAACGCGGCGTTAGCTATGTGGTCCCTGAAAATAAAAATATCGCGCAGGATGTCTTGATCCCGCACACCGAAATCGGGGCTGCCGAGAAAGGTCAGATCGTTGTCGTTGACATTATCGAGCAACCGTCGAGAAGCCGTCAGCCCATCGGAAAAGTGGTTGAAATACTGGGGCGCCATTTAGCGCCGGGTATGGAAATCGAGATGGCGGTGCGTTCTCATGAATTACCTTATCTCTGGCCGGATGCATTATTAAAGGAAATCGAGTCGCTCAGCGACCAGGTGCCTGAGTCGGCCAAAGCCAATCGAGTCGATCTGAGAGCCTTGCCGCTGGTCACTATTGATGGCGAAGACGCCAGAGATTTTGATGATGCCGTGTTTGTCCGCAAAACCAAAAACGGCTGGAAACTGTGGGTAGCGATTGCCGATGTTTCCTACTACGTCCAAATCAACAGTGAATTAGATCAGGAAGCGAAAAACCGCAGTACGTCGGTTTATTTTCCTGAAAAAGTCATTCCCATGTTGCCGGAGATATTATCTAACGGCTTATGCTCTCTGAATCCTGACGTTGACCGTCTTTGCATGGTCTGTGAACTGGTTATCAACGCTGACGGTAATGTGTTGAGATCCAGTTTTTATGAGGCGGTAATGCGCTCTCATGCCAGATTAACCTACACCGAAGTGGCTCAAATTCTCGTTGAGGATAATCAGGCGCTGAAGAAGAAATATAAACCGTTGGTGCCTCATTTAAATGAAACCTACTCGCTCTTCAAGGCTATGCGTCAAAGAAGAGAGGAGAGGGGGGCAATGGATTTTGACACCCAGGAAACCAGAATCCTGTTTGGCGCCGAAAGAAAAATTGAAAAAATCGTTCCCGTCGTCCGAAATGATGCGCATAAGCTGATCGAGGAGTTCATGATAACTGCCAACATGGCTGCGGCGCGGTTTTTAAACAGAAAAAAAATCCCAAAATTACTGAGAATTCATGAGGGACCCGGCCCCGAAAAGTTGCTGGCGTTAAAAACTTTTCTCGGAGAGTTGGGGCTTCACCTGTCAGGAGAAGCGCAACCGACACCTTTGGATTACATGAAATTGCTGGAGTCTGTCAAAGACAGGCCGGATGCGCATTTGATCCAGACAGTTTTGCTTCGCTCCATGTCTCAAGCCGTTTACAGCCCGGAACTTAAAGGCCATTTCGGTTTGGCTCTGGATGCGTATGCGCATTTTACTTCGCCGATACGCCGTTATCCCGATCTGTTGGTTCACCGAGCGATCAAACATGCGTTGCAGAATAAACCGCCTGAAAGTTTTTTCTATGGCATTTCGGATATGGTTGCGTTGGGTGAGCACTGTTCCTCGAGCGAACGCAGGGCCGATGAAGCGACGCGTGATGTGGTCAATTGGCTGAAATGCGAATACATGATGGATAAAGTCGGTGACGTGTTTCCGGGTATCATATCGGCCGTAACTTCATTCGGGTTTTTCGTTGAATTGGTTGATATCTATGTTGAAGGCTTGGTGCATGTATCCAATCTGGCGCAGGATTTTTTCAAATTCGACCCTTCCAGTCATCAATTGATAGGCGAACGGACTGGCATGCGCTATCGGCTGGGTGATTCTGTCCAGGTCAAGGTTGTCAGAGTCGATCTGGACGAAAAGAAAATTGATTTCGAGCTTTTTAAAAAAACCGGATCAGCAG
This sequence comes from Methylomicrobium sp., assembly GCA_018333785.1. Classification (GTDB taxonomy): domain Bacteria; phylum Pseudomonadota; class Gammaproteobacteria; order Methylococcales; family Methylomonadaceae; genus Methylicorpusculum. Next base: position 62,442 of record JAGXSU010000148.1, read on the forward strand.
CGATTAAAAACAAAAGGAAACGGCGCTCCAAGTGAAATTAACAAAAATATACGGACTCCATTCGGCTCAGGCGGCTCTTGATTATTCAGCGGAAAATATTTTACAGGTGTGGGTGGACAGTCACCGGCAAGATAAACGTTTATCCGAAATCATCAAACAACTGGGCGACTTGGGCTTAAATACTGAAAAAGCGGATCGTAAAAAACTGGATCGATTAGCCGGCGGCACTAATCATCAGGGCATTGTGATAGAAATTGAGATGCCGGCTGCTAAATCCGAAGATGAATTGAAATCCGACCTGCTGAACATTTCGACGCTCCCTCTTTTTCTGGTGTTGGATAATGTGCAGGACCCGCATAATCTGGGCGCTTGCTTACGCACGGCCGATGCTACAGGCGTAAATGGCGTCATTATCACTAAAGATAACGCGACAGGGATTACCCCTACTGTATGTAAAGTGGCCAGTGGTGCGGCTGAAACGGTGCCTGTTTATCAGATTACCAATTTGGCCAGAACACTTCGCTGGCTTAAAGATCAAGGACTTTGGATTTTGGGTGCGGCAGGGGATGGCGACCAAACGATTTATCAAGCTGATTTAAAAGTCCCCATGGCCCTGGTTATTGGCGCTGAAGGTAAAGGTCTTAGGCGGTTGACCCGGGAAGAATGCGATATGCTGGTTAAGTTGCCGATGTTGGGCAAGATTGAAAGTTTGAATCTTTCGGTGGCGACCGGCGTGTTTCTCTACGAAGTGGTCAGACAAAGAATGATTTAACTAAAGTGATTATTACTTCATTCTTTGTTCAATCAAGTCATTTTACTTGTTGTAAATTTTCAGTTTAATTGTCCTGGTTTGCTGGTTTTGCCAGTTAATTTCGTAGGCTTCTGCTTGCATCATCTGGCACCATGGACAAACCGGATTTGCCTCACTCGCGATTTCCTCTTGTGTGTCAAGGTCGTCTCCGCATCTTGAGCAACAGGTGTAATGAGCGATCTTTTTCATGACACTTCCTTACTGTTTATAGAACGGCTCACAGGTTAACCCGGATTTTCAATAAAAAATGTGAGCAATTCACTTTTTGCCATTTTTTATCATTCAAATTTTAATGATCTTGCCATAAAAAGACCTGTCAGCTTGAGGCGTCGGTTATTTTTGCTATTAATCCTCTGGATATTTAAATTCCTGTTTTTAATAGGCACCTGTTGGAAAGGTTCATTTAAGTTGTTCATTAACTGAAGTTTCCCAGTTTTTATACGGTTGTCCAGAGTTGTTGGAGAGCTTTTTTTGCATTAATAGTTACCGTCATTCCGGCAATCCCTGCCGGGATGACGCCTCAGCCTTTACGCGACAGTGCTTTATTAAATAGGTTTGCCACCGTTTATACAGACTCTATAGATTTGCCCTGCAGTTCAAGCAGAATGGCAGTTCTTTTTTGAAATTAGTGGAAAACTTCAGTTCATTAATACAATGGTCTGCAAATAAAGTGTCGAATAAATACCACATTTCAGTTAATCTAACCATCGATCGCTTTGTTTGTATTTGTTTCATGACAGATTATTGATAAGTACAACTTAAAGAATTAGTCTGAACCATCTGTATTATCAAGGCTTGGCACGAAGGAGCCATTATGAAATCGTTTGAAAAACTCCTGGCGGAAAATAAAGCTTGGGCGACTGAAGTCAAGACGGAAGATCCTGGTTTTTTTATTAACTTAGCCAAAGAACAAAAACCGGAATTTTTATGGATTGGATGTTCTGATAGTCGCGTTCCCGCAGAAATCATTGTAAAAGCAGCGCCTGGTGAGATTTTTATTCATAGGAACATCGCCAATCAGATAGTTTCAACCGATTTTAATTGTCTCAGTGTCTTGCAGTATGCGATCAATGTTCTGGAAGTTAAGCATATTATCGTTTGCGGCCATTATAATTGCGGTGGTATTAAAGCGGCTTTAAACAGGCAGCATCCGGAATTAATGATTACCAATAAATGGCTGCTTCATATCAAGGATATTTACCGCCTGCATAGAGATGAAGTCGATGCTTTGACGACTGAAGAACAACGTGTTAACAGGTTGGTAGAGTTAAATATCGTTGAACAGATCTATACGCTGGCTTACACCTCTATCGTGCAAAAATCCTGGCACGAGCACAAACGTCCGATTTTGCATGGATGGGTATACGGATTAGCGGATGGTTTGCTCAATCCATTGGTAACGCTGTATCCTGATTTCGAGGTTGATAATATTTATAAATACGATTTTAAAGCCACTTGATCTTCAAGTGCCAACCAATGGAGATTGGGCGGTTTATTTGACTTATCTGCTTTCCCTCGATTTCAGCGGGAGTAAGTTGGTTGATTGAAAGGGCTCTTTGCAACAGGGGTGCTGCAAAGAGCTAAAAGGATGGTTTGATACGCCCCTTGAAATAAAGCATCTATAACCAACGTAGATCTAAATTCGGCATCGGAGCCCGGTCAAAGGATGCCGTAAATATTTCCATGTAGTCAAAGTCTTTGCCGAACAACCGGTTACCTTCTTAGGCACTGCCGAAATTTGAAGTGCAAAAGGTATACATCCCAAAAAAGGAAGTGGTTAGCGGGCTTTAAATCTTAATAAACGTCTCTGACGTAACGTTTATCTTTTTTCAGTTGATTTACATAGTCAACGGCTTGTTGATCCGTTAACTTTCCGTGTTTGGCTATGATTTCGTGTAAAGCCTTATCGACGTCTTTCGCCATCTTGTAGGCGTCGCCGCAGACAAAGAAATAGCCGCCTTCTTCCAGCCATTGATAAAGTTCGGCACCGTATTCATACATACGGTCTTGAACATAAATCTTTTCTTCCTGATCTCTGGAGAAAGCAAGGTCCAATCGAGTCAACAAGCCGCTTTGTTCCATGGCTTCAAGTTCTTCCCGGTAGATAAAATCAGTTGCAGCATTTCTGTCGCCAAAAAATAACCAGTTTTTACCGGTGGATTTGCGGAAGGCACGTTCCTGAAGAAAGGCGCGAAATGGGGCTATACCGGTTCCCGGTCCCACCATGATCATCGGCAAAGTATCATCTTCCGGTACACGAAAGACTTTATTGGGGATGAAAAAGCTGCGGACCGGAGTGTCGTTGTTTACAAGATCCGCCAAATAGGTGGAACACACGCCTTTATGCGGTCGATTGAAACTTTCGTAGCGCACTGAAGCAACGGTTAAATGAACTGAATCGGGAAATTGTTTGCCGCTGGACGAAATCGAATAGGCCCGGTGTTGTAAGGGTTTGAGCAAGGCGATAAATTCAGCCCCGGAAAACTCCATACTTGGAAATTGTAATAACAGGTCAAGAATATCCCGTCCCCACAGGTACCCGGATATCGCGTCTTTATCACCACTTTCAAGCAAACTGTTGAGTTCCTGGTCTCCGGAGCGTTTACCGATTTCTTCTACCAGTTCCTTGCTGGGTAATTTTATCTCGTAATGGGAAAGCAACGCTTCATTCAATGTTATTAATTCGCCATTGACGGGAAACTCCTCTTCACCTTCATAGCCAATCGCTTTGATGATATCGGCGACCAGATCAGGGCAGTTCGTAGGAATCACACCAATCGCATCGCCTGCTTCATAGGTCATTTCTGAACCGGCGATAGAAATTTCATAATGGCGGGTCTCTTTGGATGAGCCCGGTGCTGTCAGTAAGCGGTTAACGGTAAGACGAGCTGGGAACGGATTTTTTCTGCTGAACTTTGGCGCTTCTTTAGCCGGTGACTGCATGTCGATAATGGCTGTAGCGCTGCTTGATGCACCTTCGGCCATATGCGGTATGACCGCAGAGATCCAGTTTTCAGCGGGCTCTTCAAAATCCACGTCACAATCTATCCGATCATAAATGCGGGTTGCACCCAGTTCGGCCAGTCTGTTATCCCAGTCAATACCTGCTTGGCAAAACTGATCGTAACTGGTGTCACCTAATGCCAATACCGAATATTGGGTATTCTCAAATTTGGGTGCCGACTCGGCTGAGACCGCATCCCACAACATTTGGGCATTATCAGGCATATCGCCTTCACCATAGGTGCTGGTGACGATCAACAGATATTCCATTTTGGCAAGTACGGCTAAGTCGATTTCGTCCATGCTCTGAACAATCGGTTTCAAGCCATGCGTTTTAGCGACATTAGCGGCGTCATTGGCTACAGATTCGGCGTTGCCGGTTTGTGAACCGTATAAAATGTTGATTACGCGTGCATTGGCTTGATTCACGGAACCCGCACTCTGAACCATCTGAGTGTGCATGCCGGCAAAAAAACCATTCAGCCAAGCGCGTTGGCTATCGCTATAAGGTGCATCTTGAGGAATATGAGGTGTCTTCATCTTTAAATATGTCAAATAAAAAACCATGCGCTTACAAACCGAATAGTGGGTTCAGTTTGAAAGCGCATGAAAAGAGGGATTGGTATCAAGCCGCGTTAACGCTCATCATCTCTTGAACGATACCTGAGCCTACAAGTGCAGCCAGGTATTCTTCAATACGAGGAATTCCGGCAAGCGCGTCACGATTGATCTTGTCTTGTTCGATAATCCAGGCAGTGGAGCCCAATGAATAAATACTTTGGACGTCACGGTTAGCTAAAGCCGTTTTGTAATCGTTAAGACGTTTGCTGGCTAATAACCAGGATAATTGGTTGTCCGAGTAATTGCTGTAGGCTTCTCTTGTTTGTTTGACAAGAGCGTCCTGAATTTTTCGCGGACGTTTCTCTATTAATTTACGCGCCGATTTCTCAATTAACGCGGATGTCAGAAGGGTGTTGCCTTGCTGTTTGAGCAGTTCTTTGGCAATTTGACACGCTTTGTCTATCACCGCAAAGCTGTTTACCAATCTGAAAGTCAATTGCGTATCAGCGGCACCAAAATCAGGGATGGCACCTGCAAACAAAGGCTTGTTAAACTTGTAGGCCAATTTCATCTGATCGATTTGTTGAGCCGCATAAGAAATAGCCAACTCCTCGATCATCGCTTTCCGGTCAACGGTACTGCTCAAAAGTTCGGCCGTTTGCGTCTTGTAAAGCCATAGGGGCAGCGTAAATTTGAAATGATGGCGTTCAGTTTCCCAATTGCTGAGAATGTTTCTGGCTTTGCTTGAGTTCGCATACTGTTCATGCTGTTCGAGCATATAAACAACGAATTGCTCATGAGCACGCGCAATATCGGTGTTTTCAGTCAGGCTGTGAATTTCAACTGATGACTTGTCATACAGACTGGGCAGCAGGTTATCAGGGTCATACTGATAAGCGTTGCCGCCGGACATGCCGTTGCAGAAACCTTTACCGAAGCGGCCCAGGTTCAACACTGCGCCGTTGGTCATATATTCGCAGGCAAAATCGCCCACACCTTCGACCACTGCCATTGCACCAGAGTTACGAACTGCAAAACGATCGCCCGCCTCACCGTTAATAAAGGCTTGACCGCCGGTTGCTCCAAACAGCGCGAAATTACCGATCAATACGTTTTTACCGGGAGTTTTGATGCCGCCTCCAGGTGATTCTACGATCAATGTGCCACCGCACGCCGATTTCCCTACGCCGTCATTACAAGTGCCGGTATGCTCCAGACGCATGCCGTCATTCATAAAGGCAGCATAGCTTTGACCGGCTGATCCTGTGGACCGGATAGTGATGGTATCCGGGGCGAAGTAACGCCGACCGTGTTGATTGGTATAAATATTCCGTGAAGATTTGACCTGGTCTTCCGATAATTCATAAGCCAGAATGCGTTCAATATCAATCGCGGTTTGTCCGCCCACGGTTTTATTGCAGTTGTTCAGTTTGAAATTTGATCCTTCGATCAAGATTTTTTCTTGATTACCGGCAATGATCTCCGATTTGACCAGTTCAATAATTTGATCATCAATGTGAAAATTGGCTTCCAGATAAATAGGTTTTTCAATTTTGACTTCGTTGACATAAGCCAACAGTTTGGTCAGATCCAATTGACCTACCATCGTTTTATGGTTGATGAGGTGCAATAAATCGGTTTTGCCTCTAATGTCCTTTAAGCTGCTGTAACCTACTGAAGCTAAAAATTCCCTGACTTCGTGGGCAAGGTTCATGAAATACTGAGCCAGAACGCGTGGGTCGCCTTTAAACTCCTCATGAGTTGTCGTGAGTCCGGCCGGGCATTTGATATTGCAATTTTTGGCCATCACGCAGCGAAGCATCATTAATGCAGTTGTTCCGAATTCAAATGAATCCCCGCCGAGTATGGCTGACTTGATGACATCCAGACCGCTTTGATGCGCCGCACTGCAACGTAGTATGACTTTGTCGCGTAAACCATTGGCAGCAAGCGCCTGATGAACTTCGGCGATACCAATTTCTGCAGACCGCCCTGTGTTCTTTAAACTGGTTACTGCAGCAGCCCCTGTGCCACCGGTATTGCCTGCGACATTGATGACATCCGCACCGGCTTTTGCGACACCGACGGCTATCGTTCCAATACCTTCTGAGGAAACCAGTTTGACGACAACCCTGACTCTGGCTGCTTTGGCATCGTGTATCAATTGACCCAAATCTTCAATAGAGTAGGTGTCATGATGCGGTGGGGGGCTGACCAGTTCAACTTGTGGAGTCCCTCCCCGGAGGGCGGCAATTTCTACTGAAACTTTGGGAGCAGGAAGCTGGCCGCCTTCTCCGGGCTTGGCGCCCTGGGCAATTTTGATTTCAATTTCTTCAATGTTCAGGTCCGCCAGATAACCCGCCCACACGCCGAAACGGCCTGAGGCAAATTGTTTGATCTTGCTGGAACGGATGGTGTTGAATCGGCTGGAATGCTCGCCGCCTTCTCCGGAGTTACTGAAAGCGCCGACAATGTTGGTTCCATGCGCAACGGCTTCATGAGCTTCGGCAATTAAAGCGCCATGACTCATCGCTCCTGAAGCGAGACAGGTGGTTATTTCATGGGCAGGCTGCACATCTTTGAGAGCAATCGGTTCACGCGCTGTAATGATAGAACTGATATAAAAGTTCAACAGGCTTGCGGAATCCTTGATCCGGAATTCACAACCCTTTTCAGTGACACAAACAGTGAAGTCTTCGTTATTGAATCTGTTTTTAAAGTAATTCGCCAGGCTTTCCAGTCGTTGCTGAGACGCGTGGTTTGTCAATGTCACAGTGTTGCCATTGATGACTTTCAAGCCACGGATAACAAAATTGTTATTTCCGATCAAACATTGTTTACCCAATACCCGCTCGAATTCTTCGGTAGTCTCGCAATGGCTGACATCGGCAGGTAACTCCATAATGTCTCTAAGCGCAGCAGGACGGCTGTCTCTTTCTTTATAGAGATTCTCAACAAAACTGCGGTATGCGGGCGTTATACCGAAACAATCGATTTGCTCAGGCGTCCGTTTGTCATAACCAAAATCAACATAAGCGGTGTCTTTGGCTTCAGGTGCTTTTTCTTCAGGAATATAGAAAATGGGTTCGTCAGTCATATTGATATATTCTCTGACGGCCGTATTACCAAACGTATGCCCCGCACCGTCTTGGCGTTCCTTAAATAGACCCAGAAAGGGAATATCTTTCTCGTCTACCACGGATAACGCTTTTTTATGCCAGTCTGCTGCACTTTTGGCAATGTCGGCATATTGAACGCCGCCTACCGGCGAATTAATGTTTGGAAAATAGACATGCAGTTTTGGTTCGTTCGTATCCAGGTAGTTGGACTCGAAAAATTCACCGCCGATATAGCTTTCAACGGTACATAGGCCGAACTTGCCCATGGTCTTCATCAAGGACTTTTCAGCCGCCTTTTTGAAGTTGACCAGAATTTTTTCATGCTTTTCGGATGGATACTGAGAAATCACGCGATTGTAAACGCTGATAGGGCAGAGTGCCGATGCGCCAAACCCTAAAATGGTTGCAACATCATGTGCACTGACAACTTGTCCGGTTTCAGCAATCAATGAAGAATTAAAACGCAAACCTTCTTTGACCAGATGCTGATTGGCTGCGGCAATCATTAATAACGCCGGTATCGCGGCTTTTTTGTCCGTGATGCCGGTATCGCTGAGGATGATGATGCCCGTCTTGTCTTTGGCAGCCACTTCTACTTGGCGGCATACCTCTGCGATAGCGTCTTCAAGCGCTTCTTCGTTTTTCCGGTAATCATCGAGCACAGGCGTAAACAGCATATCCAGTGTCACAACCTTAATGCTGGTTTGTCTGCGTATTTGCTCAAGGTCAGTTCTTTGCAGAATAGGCGAATCGAGCATCAATTGCTTGCTGGTTGCCTCTGAAAAGGTCGGTTTGGCGCCGAGAGCGACTCTCAATGTCATGCCGTCACTTTCTCTCAATGAATCCAATGGCGGGTTGGTGACTTGGGCAAAACGCTGGCTGAAATAACGCGACATGCCGCCTTCATTGTCTGAAAGCGCATTGGGTGCAATGCCGTAACCCATGGCGGACACTTTTTCAAGGCCGGTATCCAGCATAGGGTCCAACAGAAATTTAAAGCTTTCCTGATTAAGCGAATAAGCCGTATGTTGCTGATCGATGTTAAAAAAGGTATTGGGTGCGGTTAACTCATTTTGAGTGACCGGGGGAAGTTCCGATTTATAAATACAGCGGGTACGCAACAGCGTTTCGTAGTCTCTCTCGTTGGCCAATCGTTCCATGACTTGATAATGGTCATAGGCTTCGCCCGTACTGTGGTCAAAATACAGCATTCCGCCTGCCTCAATCCGGCCGCGTTTCAACACTTCTTTAGGCGGGAAATCAATTTGTCCTGCCTCTGACATGACGGCCAGATACTCTCCGGTTTCAACGGACCGAAGCGGTCTTAAACCGAGGCGATCCAGCCTTGCGCCAACGCGAATCCCGTCGTTGAAAATTAAAGCGGCCGGGCCGTCGTTTTTTTCTTCATACAAGCTGAAATATTCCAGCATTGCACGGACTTTGGGGGATAAAGTCGTATCGTTTTCCCAGGCGGGAGGCATCATCGCAATAACAGCGGTGACGATGTCGAGTTCGTCTTCATTGATGCGCCGGGTCAGGGTTTGATCCAGACGTCCTGAGTCTGACTGTCCGCAGGGGAACACAATGTGTTTGTTATGCTGGCGAGCAATCGCATTTTCACTGAGCCGGTTTTTTTTATCAGTGTTCAATTCCCCGTTATGCGCCATGTAGCGGAACGGTTGAGCCATCATTGTGGCGGGTGCGGTATTGGTAGAAAAACGGGTATGAAAAAATAAGGTGCTGACTTCGTGGTCAACATCATACAAATCTTTAAAATACGGAATAACTTCAAAGGAGTTCAAACGGCCCTTGTAAACCTGGGTACGCGAACTCATCGATAAAGGATAAAAACCCTCTAATTCGGTTCTTGTGAAACCATCCGCTTCAATGTTCAGCAAGGTTTGTTGAATATGTTTCTCGAATTCAGCGTGCGACGCGTCTTTCAATTGCGCAGGACGCCCGAAAATCACCTGCTTGATCGGTAACTGGGCGCGTCGCGATGCTTCGTTGATGACTTGTTCATCAACCGGAATAGTTCGCCAGGTGATAACAGGAAAATCTGATTTTCTTAGATGACTTTCAACCATTTCGATAGCGACTGAATCATATCGGTCGTGATCTTCTGGAAAGAAGAAATTGGCTACCCCGAAATCGCCGATTTTTAATTCAGCATTGCCGGTAATACGGCGAAAAAACTTAAGCGATAAGTCAATGTTGACACCGGCTCCATCCCCGATACCTTCCGCGCTCATGCCGCCGCGATGGGGAATTGTGCACAAGGCTTGATGAGACCTGACCAGCAGGTCATGTGTTTGTAAGCTTTTCTTATGAGTGATAAAGCCCACTCCACAGCTGTCTTGAGATAAGTCAGCGTCATAAAGCATGTTTACATTATTTTCTTGTCTGAAAATCATATTCATTTATCAAGCCTGTGCTAATCAGCCATTTTTGCGGTGTTGGATTTGATTTATCTCGATGCATATCACTATCAAGTATCCGTAATTCAATGAATTACACCCGATCAAGCGGCATGATTTAAATTAAAGTGTGTAGGATAAAAACAGCATAGATAATACCATGCAGTTATATCCCTGTCATTTTGAACAAAGTGATTTGGCTGTAACGAAGTGTTTATAAAGGCTGGGGGACCTCCGGCATCATGTAATCGCCTTGTTAACCGATGTGTTTGCAGGGTTAAAATTGGGCGTAAATGCTTATGGAAGACTTGTAATGCAAGGAGGTTTGCTCGCTGGGTAATAAAGTTTCAGCAACATAAAACGTTTTACAGGGTTTTAGTGGCAATTCCCTATTTGATGATACAGAAAGAGTGGGCGTAAGCTTTGCGGGAATATACTGCAGTCAAGCCTTCACGGACGGGGTCTACGGCCTTCCTCGCAAGGCTTAGGCTTGCCTTCAAAGCTACATAAATGTTCAAACGGGGCATTGCTGAGGTTTGAGGATTTGAGTGTTTAATGTAAAAAAACCCGAAAAATCAAGCCATTGACTTGATTTAACAGGTTTTTATAACGGCAGCCTGGAAAATCAGATAATCGCCCTGGCTTTTTCGAAGGCATCTCTAAAATCAAGATAAAGCGGCTGCTCGGTTTCCAACATGGATTTAAGCAGCACCTGTTGCAATTTGTATTTAATGTTCCCAACAGCTAAAGCGCCTACGCCGACCGCGCCTGTGGCATTAATTGCATGAATCAAGGGCTTACCTAAATCCGTTGATTTGATTCCCTCAATTCCCATTGGCGGGACTGCATTTACATCACCGGCCACTTTGAGTAAGCGGGCGTGTTCAAGAACCTTTGCGTTTAAAACCTGAATTCCCGCTTTCGCTGTACAGAAGACGATGTCATGATCAGCAATCAATTCAGCTTTTTGTTCATCAGAGCTGGCTTTTGCGGCTTTTAATGTCGCTTTAAAACGGCGGTTGTATTCTTTGACAATATCGTTTGCCGCATCAAAGGATAAATGATCTACGATCGTTGTTTCAGCACCGGCCAGAGAAGCAATCACACCTGTAGCGACACCTACCGGACCGGTCCCGCCAAAGACAATTGCCTTACAGTCTTGCAGGGTTTTATTATGATGTGTCTTTAATTCTTTTTCTACGCAGGCAACCAACGCCGCAGCGGTGGTGAATGCGCCGCTGGGGTCAGCGAACACCGATATTTCAAAAGGTGGAACCATGGCCAGTTTGGCGGCATTGAGCATGTCAATTGCCAAACCCATGTCTCGTCCACCAATAAACAGACCCGTCCTTTTTACTCCGGAGGGACTGCGGGAAAATATGGCATCTTGCGTCAGTCCATGCACACTATCCAGTTTCACATTGCTGTAAGGCATGAGTACTTCAAAACCGGCATCCAACGCCATATTGACGTCAAATGGACTGTTGTTGGGCATGGGGTCAAGCATGTGGAGTATGCTTCGTTTCTCCATGAAATTTCCTCTAAAAGTGGATGAGCTATTAATTGCTAATGCATTCAGCCATTTGCTTTGAAATATTCTCTCGCTACTTCAAACGCATGAGTAAAGTGCAAATAAATGGGTTTATCACTGTCAATCATCAGTTTCAGCAATTTATTTTGGGCCTGATATTTGACATTGCCTATTGCTAAAGCGCCGATGGCTACCGCACCACTTTTTGAACCTGGAACAGGTGCGCCGTTATGAAACGCATCAACGCCGGCTATACCTGAAGGTGGCACAGCATTAACATCGGCAACCACTTTAAGTTGCGGAGCTTCGGTAAGAAGTTCGGCGTTCAGGAGTTCTATTCCGGCTGCGCCGGTTGCAAATACAACATCGGCTGTCTGCATGTATTGGCTTTTTTCAGAATCGACACCGGCCGAAATTGCAATTTTTCCTTCACCGAATTCTTCGTTGCATAGATCGGCTATGCGCTGCGCCTTGTCAAGCTGGCGTCCTACAATCCTGACATTGGCGCCGGCGATTGCAGCTATGACTGCAGCTGCCTGGCCTACCGGCCCGGTTCCTCCTAACGCCACAATATTGGTGCCTTCTAGGGAGCTGTTAAATTTGGTTTTTAATTCATTTTCAACGGCGGCAACCATGCCGGCCGCTGTAGTAAAGGCGCCGCTTGGGTCAGCAAAAACCGATACTTCAAAAGGAGGTACCATTGAGTTTTTGGCTAGTTTGAGCATATCCATTGCTTGTTTTGTGTCTCTGCCGCCTATAAATATACCGGTTTTTTGTAAACCTTTAGGGCTGCGCGAAAAAATGGCGTCTTGAACCAACCCTCTAACTTCACTGGGTTCTACATTGGTATAAGGTACTGTGCAAACCCAGCCTGCATCCATAGCCATATTGACATCAAAAGGACTCAGGTTTTTTGCAGTGGTCAGCATGTGTAAGATAAACGGCTTTTCCATGGATTTCCCCAAAATTATAATTTCCCCGGAAGTATAAAAGAAAAAAATGCATTTGGACAATGGCACGGACTTTAGAGCGAGAATTTCTAAGGAGATCAGTTTTCTCTTCGGATCATTTAGGTGTGATAGTCATTTCAAATTGTTTAAGAAATAGCTACATTATGGATTTTGCTGTATTTGCGCTTTGACAGCCACTTTTACATGAACTTTGCTTAAGGAGAGTGAGCTAACAATGCCGACTCACGATTTAACTGAAAACGCCAAATCCGATCAGCGCAAGCAAGCCTATGCGGCCAGAGCGACCCAACCCAATAAAGATGCGTTGAGCCGCGTTATTTGTCAAAAAGTGCTGGATCATCCGGCCTATGCCCAGGCTGAAACGGTGATGTGGTACGTGGGATGCAAGTCGGAAGTCCGCACCGTTGATTTTATTGCTGAAGGTTTGTCCCGGCATCAACGCATCGTGGTGCCATACTGCACTCAAGACGCTGAAGGCCAAAAAATACTGGGCTTATGGCTTTTGGACGACATAAATGAATTGGTGAGGGGAACCTGGGGTATTCTTGAGCCACCTCAAGATCGATGGCAGGAACAGGGTAAACAGGTCAATCCGGATCAGCTGGATTTGATCATCGTACCAGGAGTGGCTTTCGATGATAAAGGCGGACGTTTGGGCAATGGTGCGGGCTACTATGACCGACTTTTAAGTCAATTAACAATTACTGCAGTGCTGATGGGTATTTGCTTTCAGTCACAGATAGTGGATGAAGTAAAAATGGAGTCGCACGACGTTTATATGGATTGGGTCGTTACAGAACATTCAACTTATCAAGGATCAGGCAGAAAACCGGGCAAATGAACTATAACAACATCAAACACCAAGTAACGCATTCACCCGCTTTTGTCTTCGACAAAAACGCAGTCATCAGCGCTTTACAAAAAACGGACGCGCTCCGGCAGGCTTCCGGCTGTAAAGTGCTGTATTCAATAAAGTCCCTGTCTTTGGTTCCGGTAATGCAGTGGTGTTTGCCTTATGTTGACGGATTTTCTGTCAGCTCGTTGTTTGAGGCAAAACTAGCCCATCAAGTTTTGGGTGGAAGGGGATCCATCCACTTAACCACGCCGGGAATTGGACCTGATCAGGTTAGCGAATTGAATCATCTTTGTACCCACATCAGCTGCAATTCTTTGCATCAATATCAGTTATTCAATCAATTGACCGATAAAAAAGCCGAGATAGGTTTACGCGTCAATCCGCAGCAATCATTTTTGCATGACGAACGTTATGATCCCTGTCGGCCTTTTTCAAAATTAGGCGTGATCTTATCGGAATTGGAGCAGGTTATCGAAACAGCGCCTATCGTCGGCGTGCATTTTCATACCGTATTTGCGTCCATGACGTTTGAACCGCTGATGCGCTCTCTGGAGGCTATCAAGGCCAGTATGGGCAGTGCTTTCAAGCAGTTGCGATGGGTTAATTTGGGCGGCGGCTATCTGTATGACCAAATCGAAGATGCCGGTGATTTTATCAGCCTGGTGAAAGCGCTGAAGAAGTCATTCGATCTGGAAGTTTACATTGAACCGGGCAAAGCGATTGTCGGGCAATGCGGTTATCTGATGACGACGGTCATCGATAAATTTGAGCGTAACGGCAAAACGATTTGCGTATTGGATACCACTGTTAATCATCACCCCGAAGTCTTTGAATACCAGTATCAACCTCAACTGGTTGAACATCGGCAGGAGGGACAATTTAGCGCTATTTTGGCGGGCTCTACCTGTTTGGCTGGCGATCTGTTCGGAGAATATCGTTTTGAAAAGCCTTTAGAAATAGGTGATAGGCTGATTTTTAAAGATGCAGGCGCCTATACATTTGTTAAATCAAACCGATTTAATGGACACAATTACCCGGCACTCTACAGCTGGGAAAATTCAACAGTCAAGTTGCTTAAAAGTTACGATTTTGAGGAATATCTGAATTATTCCGGTTGGACAGCTTGAAATGGCGGCTGCAAAGACGTTGCTCATTAATGCATGGATGGAAGCGCTCAAGTTGATGCATGTGAAGCAAAATTATTTTTTCAAACTTAAAGGATAGGATCCGGAACAGACATCACCTTCCTCCACGCCATCCAGCCACTTTTGCAGTTGTTTCGTTCGCGCTTGTGTGAAGCTCGAGAGTTGAGTGCTCCAGCAAGCGGGAAAGCTGCTGCCGTAATACGACGGATCATCCTTTTCAGGATACACGGCCTCCATTTCGGCGTCACGCCACTTTAACCAAGCCCTTTGAGCGGCTTTAAGTTTATCCAGGAACTTTGAATTGGTTTTGTGCTGCTCCAAAACAGCCTGGTAGACCGCATTCAACTCTTTATCCGCTGATTGAAAGTCCAGACTTCCGCAGTGATTGATATCCAGTTGTGTTTGAGCTTCATCATGGCAGGTTCGAATCGCATCAGAAGATAGAGCAGGGCAAGATAGCATCAGCAAGGATGTGATGAGCGACAGATTTGCGTTCACGTCAAAATAATTGTTCATGGGTCCAGCCGGGTTTGTAATCCAGGGTTACATAGTGTATTGGCTAATGAGCTTTCAGTGCCAATAAAATGTAACGATTGAGCTTGAAGTTTAACTGAGCGGTATCGAATTTGTGCTGATCAGGATAAACCGGCGTTCGTTTATCGCTAGTTTGATGTGAAAACAGACTCGATCAAATGGCAATCGAGTCTGTTTGTCAGCTTGATTTATACCTTTCGCACTTCAACTTTCGCCAGTGCCTAAAGAGGCAACGGGCAACCCGTTGCCGAATTTCGATCTACGAGGGTATATATTGTTTTGTTTCGCACTGCTTAGTCAATAATCATGGTAGGTAGCACATCCACCTCGCCTTTGATAAGGGGTGAATCATAACTGTAAATAGCCGGGTTGTAGGCGGTATCCACATATCCGACATTCAAGGGAACTGTTGTTTCAGTTCCTGAATGGCTATAGCTGTAAATAGCCGGACCATTGGCCTGGCTGACATAAATTAGCTCTGCTTGAAGAGAAGCCTTACTTTGGATATTGCTGGGGTAACTGTAAATATTATGGTTGATCGAATGGGACTTATAGGTAAGTGGCGTACTACTTTGGACATTTACCCTGTCGTTCGCGCCGGCATTTAATGACAATGATCCGATAATTAATCCTGAAACGATTATCGCTAAAGTACGGGGTGTTTTTGTTATTTGAGTTTTCATGGCAGACCTCCTGTTCATGTTTTTTGGTCCATTATTAAGACTCATCAACGCGACAATAGTTCACATCACAGAGCCCTATTAAAAGCTCAAACCGGGAATTACTGTTCCCTATTGATACTCAACCTAAGCAAGCTTGACGGCATGGTAGAATCGGTCTTTCATTATTGCTAGCTTTCCGGTGTCCACGCATGCACGTTCCACTCAACAAGCAAAATATTCACCGCCATCTGTATTTTCAGGTTTTGGTCGCCATCGCGGCGGGTATTTTATTGGGACATTTTTACCCTGATACCGGTGCGGAGATGAAACCTTTGGGTGACGGTTTTATCAAGCTGATAAAAATGATTATTGCGCCAATTATTTTTTGTACCGTGGTCATTGGGATTGCCGGAATGCAGGATATGAAAAAAGTGGGCAGGGTGGGGGCCAAGGCATTAGTGTATTTTGAAATACTCAGTTCATTGGCTTTGATCATCGGCCTGATTGTTGTGCATGTTCTTAAGCCCGGCGCGGGTATGAATGCCGATGTTGATGTCCTGGATACCACTGCGCTAAGCGCTTATACATCAGCTGCAAAGTCACAGTCTGTCGTCGATTTTCTGCTCAATATCATTCCTGACACGGTGATGGGTGCCTTTGCCAAAGGCGATATTCTGCAAGTATTACTTTTTTCAGTTTTATTCGGTTTTTCATTGGCAGCGATGGGACAGAATGGCAAAGCGGTTGTGATGTTTCTGGAACAGGTTTCGCAAGCTTTTTTCGGCGTGGTAGCGACGCTGATGAAACTTGCGCCAATCGGAGCTTTCGGGGCGATGGCTTTTACCATTGGAAAATACGGCATTGTTTCACTGATTCCGCTTGCCAAATTGATGGGCAGTTTCTACCTGACCTGTTTTTTGTTTATTTTTATTGTATTGGGACTGGTTGCAAGGTTTGCCGGATTCAGCATTATTAAATTTATTGCTTACATCAGGGAGGAATTACTGATTGTATTGGGAACTTCTTCCTCAGAATCCGTGTTACCCCGGATGTTGATCAAGATGGAGCAGCTGGGATGCTCCAAACCCGTTGTCGGTCTGGTTATCCCCACCGGTTATTCGTTTAATCTGGACGGTACTTCAATCTATCTGACCATGGCGGCTATTTTTGTGGCCCAGGCTACTAACACGGCGCTCAGTTGGGAGCAGGAATTAACCATTCTTGGTGTCTTGTTACTGACTTCAAAAGGCGCATCCGGGGTGACAGGCAGCGGGTTTATTACACTTACCGCAACCTTATCTGCCATACCTGATATCCCGGTGGCAGGGCTAGCACTGATTTTAGGTATCGATCGTTTTATGTCCGAGGCCCGTGCTTTAACCAATCTGATCGGCAACGGCGTTGCGACCATTGTGATTTCCAAATGGGAAAATGAGCTATCTGAAAAGCAGCTTGATGCGGCGCTAAAGGGTGACAACCTGCCTTAAGCGACCCCGAAGGGTATTGGGCCGTAATTGGTCGGCAGCATTAAAAGATTCTGCGTTAACCCTGCGCATGTAAGATAATCGGCAGGATTTTTTTCATTTTTAAGTAGGATTATGAATTTTAAAGCGATGCAGCGCTGCCAATGGTGGCTTCCAATATTGTCAGGAATTTTTATCGGAACCAGCTATATTCCTTTTCCGCCTTGGGCTTCCTTGTTTGGTTTTGTGCCGTTATGGCTATTTTGGATGCAGCAGTCAACCCTGAAAAATGTGGTGTTGGGAGGCATGGTCACCTCGTTTGTGTTTACATTGATTGGCTTTAACTGGGTCACCCACCTGCTTCATGAGTTTGCGCATCTTAATTGGACTTTGTCTTTGGTTGGCATGCTCATCTATGGCTTGATAGCGCATCTGTTTGTGCCGATAGCGGGTATATTCTGGTTTTTATGGCAACGCCGATTCAATCCGGCTCCGCGTCTTTCGCTGGTCATGATGGCACTGCTCACTACGCTGAGTGAATTTTATTCCTTGACGCTATTCGACTGGAATTTCGGATACAGCTGGTTTGGTGCCGGTGTGCCCCTCTATCAATGGGCTGAATATATTGGGTTTAGTGGTTTAAGCGCGTTAACTTTGTTGACTAACCTGGCTTTTTACCGGGCCTGGATAAACCGTAGCAACCGGACCGGAAAACTGACCTTGATGGCCGTGGTTTGGGGGTTTGTATTATTGAATGCGGGCGGCTTATGGTTGAAAAGCCGGGTGCCGGCACCGGATGCTTCATTAAACGCAGTATTGGTGCAGGCCAATATAGGCAATTCTGAAAAAATGGCGGCCGAATTGGGTGAGGGATATACCCAGGAAATATTTAAACGTCACCTTCGCCTGACCGATAAGGCTCTGGCAAATTCAAAAGACAAGGTTGATTTTGTGTTATGGCCTGAAACGGCTTTTCCCGTTTTGCTGGGGGATGAATTTAAGTTCAATGACTATCCGTTGGCGTTGAGCCAGTTTCTGAAAGAACGTCAACAGGCCCTGATTACAGGGGCTTACAGTGTGGATCGGTCAGTGCGATTGATGACTAATTCGTTGTTTGCGCTGGATAGCGACGGTCAGTTGACTGCCCCACATTATAGCAAGACCATTCTATTGGCCTTTGGTGAGTATATCCCGGGAGAGCAGTGGTTCCCGGATATCCGTAAATGGCTGCCGCCTACCGGTCATTTTGCACGAGGCGCGGGCCCTACCGCACTGCTATCACTGGCTGATTTTAAAATCGGTCCGCAAATATGTTACGAGAGTCTTTTCCCTAAATTCGCTCTTGGTTTGGCGCAATTGGGAGCCCAGTTTATTGTCAATGTGACCAATGATTCCTGGTACGGCACCTGGCAGGAGCCTTATCAGCATATGTACATGACGCTGGCACGAGGGGTTGAATTCAGACGACCGGTTTTGCGGGTTACCAATACCGGGATATCGACGGTTTCTCTGGCAACCGGGCAGATATTGGAACGCTCACCTATCCATGAGGAATGGACGGGGCTATATCAAGTTCCTTATTTGAAGACCCCTCCGGTTACTTTTTATCAGAACTATTTTTATTTGGTCCCGATTCTGCTCTGGTGCGGATTGATCGTTTTATTTGTCATGGGTTGGTTCGCCCGTTCGAGGCCAGCAATTCCCAATTTAAAACCCTGATAAAATGAGGGACACTTAAAACCAATCAATCGCAACATTAATAAAGCCATAGGTAGATACAAATGGACTTGGAAATAATTGACCTGATACGCCGCACCTTCGAAGACTTACCGGACTCCCGTAAGCCCGGCAACAATCAGAAATACCGGATAGAAGATGCCGTTCTGAGTGCCTTCTCGGTGTTCTTCACGCAAAGCCCGTCTTTTCTGGATTATCAGCGACGGATGGAAAAACT
>JAGXSU010000149.1 GCA_018333785.1 Methylomicrobium sp.
ATAAACCGGCAATAAATGCGATTAAGTTGTCAGAAATCAATGAGTCAGCCGAGTGCAAAATCATTGTCCAGTTCAATTGATCGTTCATGATAATGTCCTTAATTTTATTTCAATGCCGAATGATGCCTGGGGATTAAGGTTTTGCTCAATTATTTTGAGTGTCATGGTACTGTGCTCTTATAAACAATAATAAGCAGAGTGCTTTCAGTCATTTATGAAAGGTTGACTGAGAATCCTGATATCAGAAGGAAGCGGGAAATTCTGATGGCAGTTTCATTCACCTGATGATAATCCATAAGACTTACAATCGCCTTACTCTTGAGTAAGTCGGGTATTTGTCTTTTAGTGGCTTATTATTTTATCGAGTTTGCCGATATGCTTAAGAGAGCTGCTTATGAAGGAGGTACAAGATGAAAATCAATAATCAACCGTTCGGTCAGACGGTCAGTCAATTGGCCAAAGAGCCTGCTGATAAATCCGAAGCGCCTTTTGGAAAAAAAGTGTCGGAACTCGCTCATGCAAAAAATTCAGAACAAGTTAAAGCTCCGGATGTTTCTCCTAAAGAGGTGCTCAATCAAGGTATTCTCGAGGCTTCTTATGAGATGAGTCTGACATCGGGTAATCAATCGTTAACTCTGATCTATAAAGCGGCTTTAGAAGGTATTAACGCGGAATTGAAAGCTGAATTTGGCGATGATGCGCTGCAGAAAGCTTA
The DNA here is from genome assembly GCA_018333785.1 of Methylomicrobium sp. Classification (GTDB taxonomy): domain Bacteria; phylum Pseudomonadota; class Gammaproteobacteria; order Methylococcales; family Methylomonadaceae; genus Methylicorpusculum. The sequence continues at coordinate 716 of JAGXSU010000149.1, forward strand.
TGATGAGGGTATCGATGTTTCTCCCGAGGCAACCGCCGATCGTATCGTTAAATTCGGAACTGCCTTTTTTGAACAATACCGCGCAAATCACAGCGAATTATCGGATGAAGACGCTATGGGGCAATTTGTTCAATTAATTGGTGGGGGCATTGACAAGGGCTTTAGCGAAGCAAAAGATATTCTAAAGGGATTACAGGTGCTGGAAGGTAATGTTGCAGATAATATTGACAAGACTTATGAACTGGTTCACGTCGGCCTGAAAGCCTTTGCTGAAAACTATAAGAAAACACCTGTTTCCGGGCTGGAGTCTTCGCCAGGTTCCACGGTTGGAGAAACAGCCATTAGCTGATGAGCCTAAAAACAGCCATTAACCCATCATGATTGAAGCGCCACCCGTCCCGACCATGAAAGCAATGTCGCAGGCCTAAATTGTTGCGCTTATGCAACTCAGATACTTTCACGATTTTCCTGACGGGCTTATGGATCTAGCTGAATCATCTTGCTAATCAGGTGATTGTTTCAAGAGAGGTATTAATTTTGTTTCTGAAAGTATGTTAGAAATTACCGCCGTCGCTATGGCGACACTGTTTGTGACTATCGGTCCGTTGGATGTGGCTGCGGTCTTTGCGGTGTTGACTGCCGATGCATCATCTGACGAAACGTCCACCTATGCATGGCGAGGGACGCTGATTGCCTCGGCAATCTTATTTGTATTTGCTTTGACAGGGGATTTTTTATTAACCGGGCTGGGAATATCGATGCCTGCGTTAAGAACATCGGGTGGGATTCTGCTGTTTCTGATTGCCATTGATATGGTTTTTGTACGTTCATCAGGTGCGACTTCTACCACCGACGAAGAAACACATGAAGCCCGGGTGAAAGGTGATATTTCGGTGTTTCCCTTGGCGACTCCGCTGATTGCCGGCCCCGGTGCAATGGGAGCTGTGGTTTTATTAATGGCTCAGGCAAAGGATAACTGGGTCCATCAAATGATCATTTTGGGCTCATTATTTCTGATGATGTTGTTGACTTTGGTGGTATTGCTGACGGCGAGCCGAATTCAACGATTCTTGGGTGTTACGGGTATTCAGGTCATCACCCGCATCTCCGGTATTTTGTTGTCGGCCTTGGCCGTTCAGTTTATTTTTGATGGAATTGCGCAAAGCGGCTTACTCACTCCGATTGCGGCAAATGGCGGTTAGCAATCAGACTGCCAAATCAATTTGTTGCACAGTTCCGGCTGATCCGTTTTCATTAAGGAACAGTCCCGTGCTTTTGATTTGTCCATAAAGCTGGTTTTGACTGTTTTTGAGTGAAAAGCCGGTACTGGTCTGGCCGAGATAAATTGCGCCGATTTCTTTTTCAGCCAGTGTGCTTAAGGTGTCGCGACCTTGTTCATCTTTTGTCCAGATTCGAAGATCTTTATAAATGCCATCATTTTCATCGATCCATAAATTACTGTCATCATCGTGGGCGGCTAACTCTGCGAAGCCATCGCCGCTGACTGCGCCAAACAGTTCCTGGCCGTTATTCACGCTGCCATCGCGGTTTTTATCGATCACCAGAAAGCCGCTGCCGGAACGGACAAATGCTATTTGATCTTCGGTGCCATCAGAATCAATGTCGAAACTGAATTTTGTATCGGTGAGTTGCGCGGCTTGGTCATTGAAATTAAGCACTAAAGGGTCTTTCATTACGGCATCACCCAAGCGAATGCTGAACTCATTCTGTTCAAAATATTCCCGGCTCATGGTCAAGTGAACTGACAAGTGAAGGGCTTTTCCGTCTGCGGTGTTTACGATTCCCTTGGCTGAAAATGCAGTCTGTTCTGCTTCGTAAACCGTTTCAACCCGATGATATTCGAACCCGAAACCTGACGTGGGGTTAGGTGGTGCCTGAGTGGTCCTTGTATTCGCATCAGGCGAAGTAATTTGCTGCTGTTCATGATCTGACTCCAACGGACTGATGCCGGTGAGATGGATTTTTTGGCCTGTTAATGCTTCCAACATGCGTTTCATGATTTGAAGACGAGGATCATTTTCCAGTGCTTTTTCCGGATCAATTTCGCTACTGGGTTGGGCTTTGGTTTTTGGGGCTTCGCTGAAATTAGGACTGGAAAGGCTCACTCTATCAGCTATCAGCCGGTTATTTTGCGTTCGTTGCGCTTCAGATAAGGCTTCATTCTGTTGTTGGCGGCCAATCCATACGTTCAACGATTCACGGGTTGTTCGTGTTTCAGTTGCTGAACGTTGGCTGGAAAGCTGGATAGTCGAACTCTCAATTTTCATCTGTGCCCCCCTGTAAAAGATCGGATTCGCCAGCCATGTTATCGGCCGCATACAGAATTATGAGAGATATATAAGCCTATTTTTTTTAAATGACTAAGACAGAAGGGTGAGTATTCTTTGGGTGCCTGAGATCGGGGCGATGAAATCAATGCGTTGAACGGTTCAACGCATTGCTTCTTTCGTGGTCTTTGCTCACCCTTTATTCCAGGGACGAGGAGTTACCTTTCGTGTTGAGATTATTCTTTTAAAGGCAGTTTGTCGTCGCCAAATGAGAAGAAAGGAAAACGTAAACTTTTTGTTTCAGCGGGTAGGGCTTGCGGAATAACGGCCTCAACCTTGACCTCAACCGGAATATCCGGTTTTGGAGGTTCTGTAACCAAGTCGGCTTTGGGTGGCTCAGGAGTGGGAACGGGAAGCGTCGGAGTTTGCTTAACCGACGTTATTTTTTCCAACGCACTCATTAACTGACGGTCACGGTCATAAATGTCTCTTAGGAAATGGACGGAGCCGTCCTCATCCGCCCATGTTGTCCAGTAAGCAATATGGACAGGTATGGGATTGAGAAGTGTCACTGTTTTTTTATCCGTGCTTTTTAACGCACTCTGAATCACTTCGGGTGCCAAGCGTGTGTTATTTTCAAGTACGGCATTTAGCAAAGTGTGGGGCTGAGAAACACGAATACAACCTGAACTGAAGGACCGCTCGCTTCTTTTGAAAAGATTAGGTTCCGAGGTGTCATGCAGATAAACATTATGCTTGTTGGGTAGCATAAACTTGATCTTTCCCAATGCGTTGTTTGATCCGGGTTTTTGCACGATGCGGAAAGGAAAATTGTTGGGATTGATGCCCGACCAGTTGACCGAGTAAGGATTGATTTCTACGGCATTGGCTCCTTGGCCGCTATAAAGCACCATATTGTGCCGTTTCAGATAAGAAGGATCCCTTCTTAGGATGGGTAATTTATCTTTGCCGGCAATGCTTTTTGGCACAGTCCAGGTTGGATTGATGACAAGGTAGGTCATGTTTTCGGTAAAAATAGGGGTTTCCCGGGTAGTTTTTCCTACAATTACCGGCATTTCCAAAACGGTTTTGTCATTTTCTTTCATGGTCAGTTTGTAGCCGGGGATATTGACCATGATATGCCGATTGCCAAGTTCTGAAGGAAGCCAGCGCCAACGCTCAAGGTTAGCGATAATCTGTCCAATGCGTTCGTCGACACTGATATTCAAGGCCTGTTGAGTTCCTGTTCCTATCACGCCATCACCCTCAAGGCCGTGGCGTTTTTGGAACCGGACTACAGCCTGTTTTAGTTTTTCATCATAGATTTTACTTTTGGTGTTATCTTCCGGAGAGGCATCACCCGTCGCTATCAGTCTTTCGCGCAGTTGAATGACGCGGTTGTCACTGGCGCCCTTGGTGAGTTTGGGGCCTTCGGGTACTCGAGCCCAGCCGCCCGTGCGTTGGATGCTTCGGTATTCAGCAAGCGTTTTGAGCAGTGACTGATAGCCTGCGTGCCGGGGAATCAATTGCGTCAACGATTCTTCAACGTTGTTGTTTTCCAATGCGCTTTTTAGCAGTCCCAGTAAATCGGTTGAACGTTTTCCCGCCCGCCATTCGGGTCTGAGTGTTTCGGTATTGACCTGGCCGAAAAGGATGTGAGAACTGTAGGTCAGGAAGGCATCGGTTAGCATTAAATCAAGATCAACCCACGCGGATGAGTTGCCGCTGCCGCTATTGAGTTCGGTCAATAACTCTGTAATTGCCGAAGTATGATAAACCTCGGGGTTCATGCCGTGCTCTTCAGTATGCGCCAAAGCCTGTCTTAGCGCTTGAATGGCGGGTATCAGTTTTTCGCTGTTACTCCAGGCGGGCTGATAAAGGCGTTCAGAATAAAACTTGATCATTTCCTCTTGGGCATGCAGGGTTTTTTGCTTGACGACCATGGGTGTTCCGGCCATGGCTGATTCGAAGCGTTCCCTGATTTGATCTTCAAAGCTGCTCTCATTGGCATGAGCAGAAAATATGAATAAAAACACGCAGCTCAGGATTGCGAATCGGTTGATTACGTCGTTATATTTTCTATGCATTTTTGAGGCAACTTTTTCTTAAATTTAGTAAGGCAATAAATCCCTGTAAAGATACTCTAAGCTGGCGTTTAAAGCCAGTCTAACCTGATTTCAAAGAGAGCTTTCGAGTTAAGTCCAGCCTAGTATCATCAAGCTGATTTATCCAATTTATCCTGTTGGCGATCGATAGCCCAGATGACATGCTCTCTGACCACTTCTGAGTCATGCGAGCGATGTTTGTTGAGTTTCTGAATTATCTCTTCAGATGGGGGGGCATTTCCCAATGCGACGGCAATGTTTCTTAGCCAGCGCGTATGTCCGATCCGGCGAATTGCCGAGCCTTCCGTATGTGTTAGAAATGCGGATTCATCCCAGTCGAAAAGATCCAGCAATTGCCTGCTGTTAAGCCGATGACGAGGACTGAAATCCTTTTCTGAAGTCAATCTGGCAAAACGGTTCCAGGGGCAAATCAACTGGCAATCGTCGCAGCCGTATATCCGGTTTCCGATCAGCGGTCTCAACGCTTCAGGAATGGATCCTTGTAACTCTATCGTAAGATAGGAGACGCATAATCTTGCATCAACCTGATAAGGTGCCACAATGGCCCGGGTCGGGCAGATGTCGATACAGGCAGCACAGTCTCCACAGTGAGATGTGGCCGGCACATCAGCAGGCAAGGGTAAGTCGGAGTAAATTTCGCCAAGAAAAAACCAGGATCCGGCTTTTCGGTTGATGAGATTGCTGTGTTTGCCAATCCAGCCGATGCCTGCTTTTTCGGCAATCGCCTTTTCCATGACCGGTGCGCTATCGGTAAACACGCGATAACCGAAAGGCCCTGTAATTTCGTGAATACGATCGGCTAGTTTTTGAAGACGAGACCGTAATACTTTGTGGTAGTCACGGCCTAATGCATAGCGGGATATGTATGCAGCGAGAGGCGCCTCGAGGTTTTGGGTCATGACCGGACCTGCTTCGGTCTGGTAATCCATTCGAACGGAAATGATGCTTTGGGTACCGGGTTCCAGCAGTGCTGGCCGTGTCCGATTAAGACCATGCCGCGACATATAACTCATTTCGCCCTGATAGCCATTCTGCAGCCAGTTTTCAAGATGTTCTTCGGCTTCGCTGAGATTGGTGTCGCTAATCCCGACTTGCTGAAAGCCTAACTCAAGGCCCCAGGACTTGATTTGATGGGTTAGTCCGGCAAAATCGGTGAGAGTTTGTGTGTTCATAGCAAATAATAGAAAATAATCAATACTTATCAGGTTTTAACAATTTAAGTAAACATATCATGCATGATCTACCTATAGCACTTTATCGTGTCAATCAAGTAAGAGCGTTCGATCGTATCGCGATCGAAGAATATGGCATTGCCGGCTATGACTTAATGTCAAGAGCGGGTGACTTTATTTTTAATACCTTAATAAACAACTGTCCTGATCGCCGGAACTGGGCTGTTTTTTGCGGGGGCGGCAATAATGGCGGGGACGGTTACGTCGTTGCCAGGCTTGCATTGGCAGCGGGTATAAACGTCTGTGTTTATTCGATGGTGGACGGTGGGACACTCAAGGGCGATGCCCGTCTGGCTTTTGAGGCTTACACACTTGCTGGCGGGACTTTCAAGCCATTCATGCCGGACTCAGCGCTTGAAGCCGATTTAATTGTGGATGCCTTATTGGGTTCAGGATTGGATCGGCCTGTTTCAGGGCTTTATGCAAAGGCCATTGACGCAATCAATGCCTCTGACACTACGGTGGTCGCGGCGGATATACCTTCAGGCCTAAACGCCGATACAGGCAAAGTGATGGGGACTGCTGTCAAAGCAGATTACACCCTATCGCTGGTTGGACTGAAACAAGGTCTGTTCACCGGTGATGCTCCGGATTTCTGCGGAACCATCCTCTTTTCGGATCTCGATATTCCTCAGCAGGTTTTCGAAAGACAGCCCTGTTCAGCGCGCCGTTTGATGCCTATTCCGTTTGCCCGGCGCAGCCGCTGTGCACATAAGGGGGTAAACGGCCATGTATTGATTGTTGGTGGCGATTATGGTTTTTCGGGTGCGGTTAGATTGGCAGCCGAAGCCGCTCTGAGAACAGGGGCGGGTTTGGTGAGTGTCGCAACACGGCCCGAGCACGCATTCACTTTGAACCTGGATAGGCCGGAGATCATGTGCCATGGCATTTCTGATGCCTATCAGTTGAGTGAGCGAATAAAGCATGCCAGTGTCATTGTGCTGGGTCCCGGGTTGGGCACCCAGCTTTGGGGGCGGTCTTTGTTTGATGTCGTTTTGCAGTCTGATAAGCCGATTGTTATGGATGCCGATGGGCTCAATACTTTGTCAAGAGCGACTATTCACCGTGAGAACTGGGTACTGACGCCGCATCCTGGCGAAGCGTCAAGATTGTTGACCGCGTCGATTGCCGCTATTGAAGCTGACCGGTTTTATGCCGCAAGTGAAATGCAAAAAGCCTACGGCGGTCTGGTCGTGTTAAAAGGCGCAGGTACTTTAGTTGCCAACAAAACAGATGTTGTGATTTCACCCACCGGTAATCCCGGTATGGCGTCTGGGGGCATGGGGGATGTGCTTTCCGGAGTGATTGGCGGCTTGATTGCCCAAGGATTCAGTTTGCAGGCTGCCGCAGAACAAGGGGTTTATATTCATGGACAGGCCGGAGATTTAGCTGCCCAGGCGGGTGGTGAAAGGGGCTTGTTAGCGGGGGATTTGATGTCTTATTTGAGACGGTTGGTGAACGAGTGATTGTCGAGCTGCAAGATTCCGAAGCAACTGAGGCGTCAGGTGCACATTTATGGCCGCTGTTGCCGGAAAAATGCATCATTTACCTGCAGGGTCAGCTGGGGGCGGGCAAGACAACTTTTGTCAGAGGATTGTTGAGAGCAGCCGGTTATCAGGGGGTGGTTAAAAGCCCTACCTATACCGTCGTCGAGGAGTATGTAACAGGCGATCGCACACTGTTTCATTTTGACTTGTATAGAATAAAAGATCCTGAAGAATTGATCTGGATGGGTATCGAAGATTATCTGGCGCAAGAGGCTGTCTGTTTGTTTGAATGGCCTGAAATGGGGCAGGGCATTTTACCCGAGGCTGATCTGATGATCCGTCTGGACTTACTGGGACAAGGACGATCCCTGCAAATGGAGTGGCGAGATGAGGTGATAAAAAATAATTCCAAACTGATATGAAAAAACAAAGACATATTGTTATACTTTAATCCAATTTATTATTATTTCAGGTAAATATATGCGTAGCGTCTGGAAACTGCTCATGATTCCGGTACTGCAATTGATAACATTATGTGTTCATGCAGATCAGGCAGGTTTGAATGCATTACACCACTGGATAGCGTCCGATCACACTCGAATGGTTTTTGATCTCACTGCTGCGTCTGATCAACAGGTTTTTTTACTGGATAATCCGCCGCGCATGGTCATCGATTTCAAAAATGTCAGGTTATCAGGACCATTAGATCAACCTTCAAACAATCATCCTTTGTTTTCTAGAGTTAGAAGCGCTCTGCGTAACGACGGTGATTTGAGAGTGGTTATTGATTTGAAAAAATCAGGAACGCCCAGAGTTTCTCCTGTATCGGGTGGAAAAGATAAAGGCCATCAATTAATAGTTGATTTTTTCCCCAAAGGCGTTGATCCGGATAAAGCATCCAAACCGCGTATGGCTAAAACGGTCCCGGCCAGTGAGGCGATATCAGTTGCTGTCACCAAAGAAACAGAGAAATCGGTTAAGGCAGAAAGTCAGGCCAAGAAGGATTCTATTTCTGAAAAACCTGTAACTTTGGTCGCGAAAGAACCTGCGCCGACTTCGGTTGAAAAAACGGCTTCACAAGCAGAAACGTTATCCGTAAAAAATGAAGTTGAGCCAAAGGAACCGCTTTTGCAAACAAAATCGGCTGCTGAAAGAGCCGGGGATATCGTTATCGCGATTGATGCCGGACATGGCGGTGAAGATCCCGGTGCTCATGGGCCAAAAGGTACGCATGAAAAAGAAGTGACTTTGGCAATTGCCAAAAAACTGGCCGGTATTATCAATGCTAAATCCGGAATGAAAGCGGTATTAGTCCGAAAAGGGGATTACTACATCAGTCTCAGAGAGCGTATGAATATCGCTAGAGACGCCAATGCCGACTTATTCGTTTCAATACATGCCGATGCATTCCAGCAGGCCGATGTTCAAGGAGCCTCGGTTTTTACGCTGTCTACTGCAGGGGCTAGTAATGAGGCTTCTCGTTGGCTGGCGGATCAGGAAAATGCAGCGGATTTGATCGGGGGCGTCAGCCTGGTTGATAAAGATGATGTGTTAGCCAAGGTTTTGCTTGATCTTTCCCAGACGGCTACCCAGGAAGCCAGTGTCAATGCAGCTTCTAGTGTTTTGAAGAGCTTAAAAAAAGCAGGTCAGGTTCACCAGAATGCTGTTCAAAAAGCCGAGTTTTTGGTCTTGAAATCACCGGATGTGCCTTCTATTTTGGTTGAGATGGCCTTTATTTCCAATCCGACAGAGGAAGAAAGGCTAAAGAAAAGTGCTTATCAGGATGCGTTAGCCAAAGCCGTGTTTAACGGTATCGATAGTTATTTCAAACATTATTCACCGATGGATACACGCGTTGCAAGTACAGGCAGCGATAACCTATAAGTTGAACCGGGTGTTTAGCCGGGAATAGTCAATAGCCTTACAAAAAAAGGGCAAGTTCATCTTGAACTTGCCCTCCGCTCAGTTTAAGCAAGGGGATTGTATATTCTAAAAACCTGTTTTTTTCCTCCGTACCCCGCTCATACCGAATAAACCCAGTGACATCATCAGCAGGCAGCCTGCTTCCGGTACGTTAGCCGGCGGATCAACGATGATAGAATCATTGGCGCACATTTGAGTCCAATGAATATTGAAACTGGAACCGTTCCAGCCAGCCTGTCTCAGCAAATCAAGGCCTAAGCTTATTTCATAAAAATAGTGAGTGTCAGTTGACCATTGGCCATAACCGGTTTGCGCACCGCTAATAACCATGTTCGTGATGCCTAACAACGTGCCAGCCATAATGGCGGTGGGGTGATCCGATTTTAAATAATCGGGGTTGTCATTCCACAAACCATAAGCCCACTGGTCAACCTGATATAAGCCATTAGCAACGCCAAAAGTATCCCATGCCGGTTTTACATTGATACCCACTTCATAAGTTCCATCCAAGCCGAAGTCGATGGCAAAGTCTCCGGCCCCGTAGCTGTTTTGTAAGGGATTGTTTGGTGTATTGGGATTGTGACCCGTTGCCATTGCGATGAATAAATGGGTGTCGGTGACATAGGCATATAAAGCTTCTGCATCATAAGCTTGACCGCCATAGCCGGGATTGAGATATTCTGATAGCTTTCCTGTCTGATCTTCAACCGTAGCATGAATACCCGGATTTGATGTCCAGTCATTTGCATTGCCATTACGTTTGATACCCCAATCACTTAAGTTGCCATCGACAGTGATGCTGGCTTGAACGGGTAACATCGAACTTGCTAATAAGGTGAGAATCACTGCAGTATTTTTAATCATGATTATTTTCCAGTAAAAAGTTTTCAATAATCAGTCATACACAAAATTGATGCCAATATTGAAAATGCTGGTTTTGCCTGACTCTTAGGCTAGAATTAGTAACCGGACTGACAGATACGTCATTTACGAAGTCAATCATGTCATGCAGGTCTGACATGTCAGATTGATTTTTGAAGGCTATTCAGGCGTTTGGCCTATTGATTTCAGTTCATCATTTTAGAGAGAAAACCTTTAGGGACTTAACTTCATTAGCGTTATGTTAAAAAATTCAGTCACGCTTGAATCTTTATTAGAAACGCACGACACGCCTTTTGTGATAATCGACGCTGCGTTGAATGTGGTTGCAGTCAACAAGGCCTGGGAATTGCATTTTGGCTTGAGCCGCGAGAGACGGATGAGCCTTCCTTGTTGCCATGAGGCGGGAAAGTGTCGGCATTCACAGCTGTTTAAGAGCATAGAACCCTATGTGGGACTCTATACTGACAAGCTGGATAATCAAGAGCAACGCTTGTTAAGGGTACGAGGCTATCCGCTTCTTGACTCTGACGGTCAATTGTATCTGGGGGAATCGCTGATTATCTCGGGCACAACCAGTTCTGTGACCGAAAGCCCCAGAATGATCGGGGCATCGCCGGGTTTTTTGAAGCTTAAAACCCAATTGCAGCAAGCCGCCCAGTCGCATGCCGCAGTGATGCTAAACGGCGAGACCGGAACAGGAAAAGAGCTGGCTGCCGAGTACATTCACCGCCAGTCAAAAAATGCCAATGGAGAGTTTGTTGTTGTTGATTGCACCATACTCAATGAAGACTTGTTTGAAAGTGAGCTTTTCGGTCATGAAAAAGGCTCATTTACCGGTGCGGCAGGCGCAAAAAAAGGCTTGTTCGAGCTGGCAAATCAGGGAACTTTGTTTCTGGATGAGATTGGTGAATTGCCGCTGTCATTGCAACCCAAGCTTTTAAGAGCGCTTGAGAGTGGTCAATTTAGGCGGGTCGGTGGCACGGCGACGTTAAAATCCACTGTCAGAGTGGTAAGTGCTACTCACCGTAACCTGGCAGCCATGGTTAAGGAAGGCCGATTCAGGGAGGATTTATTTTACCGGCTCGCTGTTTTTCCGATTGAAATTCCCCCGTTAAGAGACAGAAGTGAAGACATGCCTTTATTGGTACAGCATTTGCTTGAGCAAATCAGTCAAAAAGAAAACCTTACGTTAAGAATTTCTATTGATGCATTGATGAAATTGAGCAATCACAAATGGCCGGGAAATATTCGTGAGCTTAAAAACTGCTTACAATTGGCAGCTAGTCTTTGCAAAAATGATCAAATAGAAGCGTTAGATGTTCTTATTATGCGGCGTCAATCTCAAGACCCAAGCTTTGGCTTTTCGAAATTGGATAGAAGAGGGCTGCCGGTGGATCAACCGTCCAGGATGACTGCTATCAATGAAAGTGCCCGTCATATTGACGGTAACTTCTCAGGAACTAGCGCGCTCAATGGTTTTACAGACTCCGGGCTGGAGAGTAAGAACCTGACGCCAATGGAAAGTATGGAAGCCGAGTTCATAAGACAGTTGATCAGTAAATACCAGGGCAATCGTAAATTGATTGCGACTGAAATGAATGTCAGTGAAAGAACGTTGTATAGAAAACTTAATCGTTTGAATTTAAATTGAAATGGCCGGATATGATGGATGCAACTTTAATTAATTGGACACTTTCGAATATTGCCGCTCCGCTTGAGCATTTTTCGCATCCTTCAGATATGCGCAGTGCAGTTTCAAAAATTAAAGAACTGCCGCCATTGCCGGGCATTGCGGACAAAGTCATAAAATTGGCTGCCGATCCTCTGGCTGATGCCACCAGGTTAGGGGCTATTATTGAACTGGACCCCATACTAACAACGCAGGTTATTCGCTGGGCCAGTTCTCCTCTTTATGGCTACCGGGGCAAGATTACTACGGTTAAAGAAGCTATCAGTCGTGTATTGGGTTTTGATTTCGTGATGAATCTGGCTTTGGGTTTAAGCGCATTGCAACCGCTTCGGGCCCCTAAACACGGCGTTATCGGCACTGAAATGCTGTGGATACAGGCCCTGGCGGGAACGCGCCTGATCAAGCTGCTTAACCGGCATCTGACGCAGGAGAAACAAACACGACCTGACGTCTTGTTTTTGTCGGCGCTGATGCATAACATCGGATTTCCTCTGCTCGGACATGAATTTCCGGAAGAATTTCTCTATCTGAATAAAATCATTTCAGTCAATCCCACTTTGAATACTTATAAAGTCGAGCAGTTTGCTTTTGGTGTTGATCATACGCAGTTAGGTGCTTGGTTAATGACCAGTTGGGCGATGCCCAAACCCATACTTGATATTGTTTACCACCACCATAACCCCTATTACCGGGGCGAGCATTATGTGCTCAATCTTCTTGTTTATTTAACGGATTCCTTGTTGGGTACGCTGGGGATTGGGGATGCCCAGAATCAACAGTGTGAGGATGAAGTCTTCGTTGAGTTGGGCTTGGATGTAAAATTCTGCGAATCCGCTTTGAATGACATTAACGCCGTATTGCCTGATATCAAGGCGACAGCGGCGAGCCTGGTGGGTCGTTGATGTCAGGTGAAAATGCCGTCAAGCCGCCGTGGATGCATCTTCGGCGTTCATTGCAAGGCATACGCGACCCCGCAAAGCCTCATTAAAGGTTAAAACTGGGAATTGCTGACCCCCTAAATCAGAACTACATTCAAAGGTCACTTCAGATAAAATAGTCGTTTTTGGATTAGCTGTTCTATGCGTATACACGCGCTTCCTACCCAACTTGTCAATCAAATTGCTGCCGGAGAAGTGGTTGAAAGACCGGCTTCTGTCGTTAAAGAATTGGTTGAAAATTGTTTCGACGCCGGTGCCAGGCAGATCTCTATCGATATTGAACAAGGCGGAGCCAGACTGATAAAAATCAGGGATGATGGTTGTGGAATAGATAAGGACGATCTGCCGCTGGCGTTGTCCCGACACGCGACCAGCAAAATAGCTTCACTGGATGATTTGGAACATGTTGCGACCATGGGTTTTCGGGGCGAAGCCTTGCCCAGCATTAGCTCGGTAGCCCGGCTCACACTTATTTCAAGAACGCCGGAGGCCGATTGCGCCTGGCGCGTTTCAGCAGATGGTACGGAAACTGATTTTGATCCGCAGCCGGATCCCCATCCACCAGGAACAACCGTGGATGTGCGCGACCTGTTTTACAATACACCGGCGCGCCGTAAATTTCTTAAAGCCGAAAAAACCGAATTTGCACACATTGAAACATTGATAAAACGGATGGCGTTAAGCCGATTCGAAATGGGTTTTAAATTAACCCATAATCAAAAGGAAGTGTTCAATTTGAAACCCGCACTGACTGACGAACAGCAAGAACACAGAATTGCCGATGTTTGCGGATCGGCGTTTATCGAGAATTCAATCAAAATCGATTTTGCCGCTTCCGGTCTGCAATTGTCGGGTTGGGTGGGTTTGCCTACGTTTTCACGTAGTCAACAGGATATGCAGTTTTTTTATGTCAATGGCCGACTGGTTAAAGATAAACTGGTGTCTCATGCCGTCAAGCAAGCCTATCAGGATGTACTTTACCAGGGGCGGCATCCTGTGTTTGTACTTTATCTTGCCCTGGATCCGGCTTTGGTTGATGTCAATGCGCATCCGGCCAAATTGGAAGTCCGGTTTCGTGAAGGGCGTTTGGTTCATGATTTTCTATTTCAAGCCTTGCACCGGTCATTGGCTGATATTCGCCCGGAACATCGGGTGACTCAGATCGATACCGTTGACGATGCTTATCCCGTTGAAAAAAGTACCGCTGCCCGCGAAGCTCAACCGCCACGGAGAGACTCGGGTTATTCTTCACGACCTCAGCAGGCACCGCTTCCAATCCATGTGGAAGAGCAGATACAAGCCTACACCGCCCTTTATCCGAGATCGATAAATCAGGCGCCTGCCGAGATCAGGCATCAGCAAGTCAACCAGACCAAGCCTCCCTTGGGCTATGCCATCGCGCATTTGCATAATATTTTTATTCTTGCGGAAACTCCCTCCGGCATTATTTTGGTTGATACCCATGCGGCCCATGAGCGAGTGACTTATGAACGGCTTAAAAAGCAATTTGTGCAAGGCAGTATTGTCAGCCAGCCATTATTATTGCCGATCACGATTCAAGTGACCGGCATCGAAGCCGAATTGGCTGAAGATCAGCATGACTTCTTTTATCAGCTGGGTTTCGATATCAATCGCTCGGGCCCGGAAAATATCATTTTACGATCCGTGCCTGCACTTTTGGTTGGCGGGGACATGGAGGCATTGATCCGTGATGTGTTAGCTGATTTTATCGAGCACGAAGCGAGCCTGAAGATTGAGGAAAAAATCAATGAAATTCTGGCTGCAGCCGCCTGTCACGGTGCTGTCAGGGCCGGACGTAAACTGACCATCGACGAAATGAATGCATTGTTGAGAGATATGGAACAAACAGAAAGAATCGGGCAATGCAATCATGGCCGTCCCACCTGGGTTGAATTGACTACGTCCGACTTGGACAAGTTTTTTTTAAGAGGTCAGTAGTCTTGCATAAACATGAACAAGCGACCGTGATTGGCATCATGGGGCCGACCGCATCGGGAAAGTCGGCTTTGGCAATGCAACTGGCGAGGCGTTTGAACGGCGAAATAATCAGTGTCGACTCGGCTCTTGTTTATAAAGGGATGGATATAGGTACGGCTAAACCCGGTTTGGCTGAGCGGGCTGAAATTCCGCATCATCTGATTGATATAATCGATCCTGCCGAATCGTTTTCAACAGGTGCATTCCGGAATCAGGCACTGAGCTTGATTGATCAGATTATGGCGCGTGGCAAACTGCCGATTCTGGTGGGCGGCACCATGTTGTATTTCAATGCGTTGACCCAAGGTTTGGCGCAATTGCCGGTAGCCGATGAGGCAGTCAGAAACCGGTTGGATAAAGACTGCCGGGAATTGGGCAAAGAGGAGATGCACCGGCGGCTTGCTCTCGTTGATCCGGCTGCGGCTCAGCGTATTCATCCTAATGATCCGCAGCGTGTCCAGCGGGCATTGGAAGTCTATGAGCTAACCGGCACTCCGATCAGCGAATTGATCAAGGCCGGGCAAGCCAATAGTTTTCCTTTTAAAATGACTAAAATCATTGTTGCCCCGGATGACCGTAAGCTGCTTCATCAGATGATTGCACAACGTTTTATGCAGATGCTGGATCAGGGGTTTATCGACGAAGTGCAAGGCCTTTTTTCTCGAGACGACCTGAACGAAAAATTGCCTTCGATCAGAGCCGTAGGTTATCGTCAGATTTGGTCTTATCTTAAAGGCGAATACGACTACGCCACGATGGTAGAAAAAGGCATTGCTGCCACACGTCAGTTAGCCAAGCGTCAGTTTACCTGGCTACGCAGGGAATCGGATGCGCATTGGTTTGAATCGGCAGAGGAAAAGCTGGTAGAGCAGGTCGTGCAGTATTTAAGGCCTGATCTGTAATGGCGCTTATGATTTGAATCCAAGATTACCCACGTCTGTCGCCATTTTTGTTAGGCGAACTGAGGCTTAAAACTATAAAATACCCGATTTTAAAGTTCAACTTACTCGAGATAGATATGAATCAAGAAACCATAAACCTCATACAAAATTACTACAACGCTTTCAATTCGGGTGATATGGATACTTTTTTAAGCCTGTTGACGGACGATGTGGTACATGACATCAATCAAGGCGACCGTCAAGTCGGTAAAGCAGCGTTTAGACAGTTCATGGCCTGTATGAATAATAACTATAAAGAACAGTTGGTTGATATGGTAATCATGGCATCAGCAGACGGACAGCGGGCAGCGGCTGAGTTTGTGGTTTTGGGCGAATATTTAAAAACAGATGAAGGTTTGCCGGAAGCGGAAGGTCAGAAATACCGTTTGCCCGCAGGTGCTTTTTTTGAAATCCGCGACAATAAAGTGGCCCGTATTACCAACTATTACAATCTGAAAGATTGGATTGCTCAAGTTAGCGGTTAATCAGGAAACCGGTAACGAGGAGATGCGCAGGGATATAGCCTGCTCATCTCTTCAGGCCGGTTCATGCAACGATTATTCATCTGATAATCCTCATTCATTATCTCCCATCAGGCTAAATGGACAGTCAATCAGTTAGTTTGGCAAAAGAGTTAGGCGTCCTTTTCAAAAGCAAAGGCGAGGTCATTGTGACTGCAGAGTCTTGTACCGGCGGTGGCATTGCCCAAACGTTGACCGAAATTCCCGGAAGCTCCGTCTGGTTTGATCGAGGTTTTGTGACTTATAGCAATGCTTCGAAAATCCAAATGTTAGGTGTCAAGCCGGATTCATTGGCAACATTTGGCGCGGTAAGTTCTGAAACGGCGACAGAGATGGCCTTGGGCGCATTGAAAAACAGCTCGGCAACACAAGCGGTTGCAGTAACAGGTATTGCTGGACCTGACGGCGGGACCGAGGAAAAACCGGTTGGAACTGTTTATATTGCTTGGGCCTCTGTTCGCAATGAGATTTTCTGTCAAAAGTTCTTATTCTGCGGCGGTCGATGTGAAGTGAGGCAGCAAACTGTCATAGAAGCGCTTAAGATTTTGATGTCAAAAACGCGGCTATGATTCTGGTTCGGCCAGTTTGGAATAAGACCGCCAGATGGCTTTTATGAACAGGGGTTATCAAATAATAACGGGTAATGACGTCTTCAATTCCCATGAAACCTTCCGCATAAAACTTTTTATTCAGCTCAGCTTTATTTTTATTTTCTAGGCTATCACTTTGTTTTGGCAAGAACAGTTGTCAATTTCGATGTTGGTCAAATATTTCTAACTATTCGGGTACGTTCATATGAAAAATAAATGGGTCATGTTTGCTATCAGTTCAACTTTGCTGGCAGGTTGTGTGACAGATCCTTACACAGGAGAATCACGAATCAGTACCACGGCTAAAGGGGCCGGTATTGGTGCGGCTGTGGGTGCTGGAGCGGGAACATTATTTGGCGGGAATGATCTTAAAAACGCCGGATGGGGAGCTTTAGCCGGTGGTCTGCTGGGTGCAGGGGTTGGCGCTTATATGGATCATCAGGAACAGGAAATGCGGGAATCATTGCAGGGAACAGGCATTGAAGTGCAGAGAACGGCAGAAAATACGCTTAATCTGACCATGCCTGACAACATTACTTTTGGTTTTGACTCTGCTCAACTGACGCCTCAAGCTTTTACAGCGCTGGATTCTGTTGCTAATGTGTTGAATCAGTACCCTGAATCCAGAATCAGCGTTACCGGGCATGCTGACGATAAAGGCAGTGAAAGTTACAATTTAAAACTATCGGATCAGAGAGCTTCCAGTGTTTCCAATTACCTGACACAGCGAGGCGTCGCTTATACTCGGATTACTCAGCAAGGTATGGGTAAATCCATGCCCAAAGTACCAAATACCAGTGAAGAAAACCGGGCTATCAACAGACGAGTCGAACTGGCTATAGTGGCCAATCAAACACCAGCGCCTCAGCAGCAACCTCAAGGCGCGTACCCGCAACAGCAAAGCTACCCTCCTCAAGGCGGCTTCCCTCAGCAGCAATACCCACAACAACAATATCCGCAACAGCAGTATCCACAGCAGCCGGTATACCCTCAGCAACAATATGTCTATCCGAGGTAAGTCTCTACTCGATGTTGTTGTGTTCGTGTAGCGGGGCTCATAGTTTCAGCAAGCTTTAGGTGCTGATCAGTCAGCACCTTTATTGCGGTTCATTGATCTCGGTTTTTGCCAGATTTTTTTGCTTATTGGCATTGACCCTGCGGTATAGTATTTCTAATCTTTATTGACCCGTGATGCAAGGCCATGCGCTGTTTATTAATTAAAGTGATTCAGCTGATTTTACCGGCACTGTTGTTATTTGGATGCGCCAGCCAGCCAAATAAACCCGAGGTGCCGCGTTTGACCTATTCCGAATCTGTTTTAAAGAAACTGTTCTATGAGCAGTTTCAGGAATGGGCGTCCGTTCGTTACAGAAATGGCGGCTTATCAAAAGCGGGTGTTGATTGTTCGGGTTTTGTATATTTAACCTATCAGCAAAAGTTGGGCATTCGTTTACCCCGCTCTTCCGGTCATCAGTCTCAAACAGGCTATCCGGTTCGCCAGAATGAATTGAAAGCGGGTGATCTGGTATTTTTCAAGACCGAGCCCACGCAAAATCATGTCGGCATTTATCTCGAACAAAGGCGATTCATGCATGTGTCCTCTACCAAAGGGGTCGCCATTTCCAGTCTTGATGACCGTTATTGGGCGAGTAAATACTGGAAATCAATCAGAGTGCTTGGATAAGATCAATTATTGAATTGCACTTCTTAGTTGAATCCGCGATTGGTTTTTTAATCTCTACATTCACGATCAACACGGTAAGCTGAAATTGTGTGGGCCGTGTTATCTAACTTGACTTATGCTGGCCTTATGATTTGTGAATCATAGCTACCGATTTACCCTCTTGCATCCAAGATAATGCATTCCACACTTTAAGTCCTAACCCGGTCTGAAATGTCCAGCCAAATAATATAAAATTTATAACTGTTTAAAAAGAGCCTCAACTTTGACGGGTCAAACAGCCATTTTTTTTTGATGAATTTAGCCAATTTCTGGTTTATTTCGAAAAATGACCAATACTTAACCTTTAATTTTGTACCCTTTTTGTTGCTTGACCTTTTATTCTGGTCTTTAAGCTAATTTTTTATATCTTTTTCAATACCCCTAGCAGTGCTGTTAGGTATTAATTTTCTAGCGTGTCTACACGGATCGGCTCACGGGTGCTTCAATATCGAGCCGGTCTGAGGTAAAACTCAAGGCAGACGGCTACCGTAAACCGTGCGCTATGATCAAGAATAATACAGTGATGAACAGGTTTTCTTCATGTGTGAGACAGTTTCTATTGAGATTTTTTCATTGCGCTTTTGTGTTCATGGATTGCTGCTTATGCCTACCTTTTTCTGTGGTTTTTAACGATTTAATGCCGTAAAGTCTTATCGAAGCCTTGATGGTTTTGGGCTTAATTATGTCGGCAGTTATTTGTCGAGGATCTAAAACCGCACAGTTCTCGCGGTAGTGTTTTGAAACCGGAGGAGAGTGAAAATTGGAACAATGGCAGCAAACTTTTTTAAGTCTTCAGCTTTTCGGAATAGCCATTATTTCCCCAAAGTCTTTTAGATGGGAGCAGGTTAACGCTTACCTTTGTCAGCTTTTGAGCTATCGGCGAGATGAAATGTTGACTATGGCGTTGAATGAAGTTCTTCATCCGGATAATCTTGATGAGCAAATTCATGTGCTACAGGCGTTTTTGAATGGAAATGCCGAGTCGTGTCAACTCGATACACGCTTGATGACGAAAGAGGGAAAAACCGTTGATGTGCTTATCAATATTCGGTGTTTAAGAGATAAGGAAGGTGTGCCGCTGCAGCTGTTCACAGCTGTTCAGGACATTTCCGACCACACATTCAACGAAACAAAGACAACACAAATCAATCATTTTTATGCGGCCTTGAGTCAGTGTAATCAGGCTATAGTGCGTTCGGCCAGTCAAGATGAATTGTTCCCGCAAATCTGCCGTGACGCCGTCAATTTTGGCGCTATGAAAATGGCGTGGGTTGGCCTGATTGACAGTGAAACCCTGAAAATCAGGCCCGTAGCCAGTTATGGTGACGGAGGCGGGGCAGTATTTTCATCTGCTTTCGAGAGAGGCAGTCTCTATGATCAGGATGAGGTATACAAGCAGGTTATTGGCGCGCAACAATCTTATTGGTGTCAGGATTTACACTCTGACGAAAGCCCTCATTCATCACAAACACTCGCCAGGCAATATGGCTGGGGTTCAGCCGCGATTTTGCCGTTATTCCTGAAAGATAATCTTGTCGCGACCTTCAATTTATACGCCGGTGAGCCGGATGCTTTTGATAAAGGGGCCTGTCTTCTGTTAGAGGAAATGGCAACCGACATCAGTTATGCGTTAAACGGTTTTGATCTGGAGGCAAAACGGAAAAAGTCAGAACAAGCCTTACGTTTGATCGCAGAGAAGCTTTCATATCAATCAGGAGCCGATTTTTTTCAGACTACTGCAAAAAGCCTGATTCAGTTGCTTCACGCCGATTATGTCTTGGTGGGAGAGTTGCTGGATGATAATCAGTCGGTTGCATCGGTCGCTTTGGTTTCTCCTGACGGTGTGATCGATAATTTTCAGTATAAGTTAGCTCAAACACCGTGCGCTGAAGTTTTTGATGCAGGGATTTGTATTTATCCGTCCGGGGTTTCAAGCTTATTTCCCAATGACGCGTTGCTATGCAAATTTAAAATACAGGCCTATGCAGGCATCCCTTTGCTTGATGGTTCGGGTTTGCCGATCGGGCTGATTATTGCTTTATGGCGGTTGCCGCTCGCAGGGGATGAACAACCCGAGCCTATCCTTCATATCTTCTCGGCGCGCGCCGGTGCAGAATTAATGCGGACCAAAGCGGAGGCGTTACTCAGAAAATCCAATGATTATCTGGATAATTTGTTTAATTATGCCAATGCACCGATCGTTGTGTGGGATCCTCTTTATCGTATAAGCCGGTTTAACCATGCTTTTGAAGCGTTGACCGGTATATCCGCCAATGAAATGATTGGCCAATCCATACAAAAGCTTTTTCCTCCGGATAAGCTTGTTTTGTTGATGGCGCAACTCAATGCGACACAGACTGGAAACAAGCGGGAATCGGTTGAAATTGATGTTTTGGATGCCAACGGTTTCGTGCATACCTTGTTGTGTAATTCTGCAACCCTGTTTGAGCAAGACGGCATTACTGTCATGGCGACTATCACCCAGGGCCAGGATATTACTGAGCGTCACAGACTGCAAAAGCTGGAGGAAACGCGTTCCTTTTTACTGGAATCCATCAGTAAAACCAACCACCTGGGAGAAATATTAACTACCATAGCGCAAACCCTGGAGCGTTTTAAGCCGGGCACTCTGTGTTCCATTTTATTGCTTGATGAAAAGCAGCAGTCACTGTACCTGGGTGCGGCTCCCAGTCTGCCTGATTTTTATAATCAGGCAATTGAAGGCATTTCGATAGGATTGGGTATCGGGTCTTGCGGCACGACTGCATTTACCGGACAGCGGACCATAGTCGAGGATGTATCCTCACATGCCTATTGGACAAACTTTAGAGAGCTTACAGAAAAAGCAGGCCTTGGTTCGTGCTGGTCTGAACCGATTATCGGCAGCAACCAAAAAGTGCTGGGTACCTTTGCCATTTATCAGCGTGTGCCATCGTTACCGAACAACACGGATATTGCCTTGATCGAAACGGCGGCCCATGTGACTTCCATTGCTATCGAGAGAATACGTGCTGAAACGCGAAGCAAACTGGCATCTAAAATTTTTGTCCAGAGTACCGAAGGCTTTATCGTAGCTGACGCTGACTGCAAGATCGTCATGGTAAATCAGGCATTTTCCCGAATAACCGGCTTCAGCGAGGAAGAAGCCATAGGACAAAATCCTCGCTTATTTGCTTTTGGCACTCATGATGAAGTTTTTTATCATGACATGTGGAATGCGATAAATGCCAAAGGCTACTGGGAAGGGGAAGTCATGAACCGGCGTAAAGACGGCAGTTTGTATCCGGAATGGCTTTCCGTCAGCCGCGTTGTTGATGATAACGAACAAGTAACCGAATATATTGCAATGCTGACCGATATCAGCGAGCGGAAAGCCTCTGAAGAACATATTTTAAAGCTTGCGCACTTTGATACGTTGACCGGTTTACCCAATCGCACACTTTTGCACGATCGCGCCGAGCACGCCATCAGTATGGCCAAGCGATACCATACCCGGTTTGCAGTGATGTTTCTTGATTTGGATCATTTCAAAAACATTAATGATTCGCTAGGTCATAGGGTTGGCGATGAACTTCTGGTGCAGGTAGCACAGCGTATGAAAGCATCGATCCGAGGAGAGGATACACTTGCCCGTCCGGGCGGAGATGAGTTTATTCTGATTGTTTTGGATACGCATATTGATGGCGCAATGCATGTTGCGGAGAAATTGTTGAGTAATGTCGCTCAGTCTTATCAAATCGACCAGTTTGAATTGATGGTGACTTTATCGATAGGTATTGCTATCTATCCCGATGACGGTACCCATTTTCAAGCGCTTTGCCGCTGTGCGGATACCGCCATGTATCGCGTCAAGCGCGACGGTCGCAACAACTACCGGTTTTTTACTGCAGAAATGCAGGCCCACTCGGCGCGAACATTACAGCTGGAAAATGCCATGCGAAAGGCAATCGATAATAACCAGCTGTTTCTTCATTATCAGCCCCAAATTTCGCTGCAAACTGGCTGGGTAGTCGGTGCGGAAGCCCTGATCCGGTGGCAGCATCCTGAATTGGGCCTTATTTCACCGGCGGAATTCATCCCTATTGCAGAGGACAGTGGTCAGATCATTCAGATAGGCACCTGGGTTCTAAGAACCGCTATTCATCAGTTAAAAAGCTGGTTGGATAGCGGACTTTCGCCTATCAGTGTCGCAGTCAACCTTTCCACTGTTCAATTCAGGCATCTTTATTTTTCTGAATTGGTAGCGAAAATTCTTGACGAGGAACAATTACCCCACCGGTTTCTGGAATTAGAGTTGACTGAGAGCGTTGCAATGGAAGATCCTCTCGGAGCTATTACAATCATGAGTCGGCTTTATGAGGCGGGCATCCGGATGTCAATCGATGACTTCGGCACCGGCTATTCATCCTTAAATTATCTTAAACGGTTCAATATTTACAAGCTTAAGATCGATCAGTCTTTCGTGCGTGAAGTGAATCACGATCCGGAGGATAAGGCGATTGTATCGGCCATTATCAATCTGTCTAAAAGTCTGGGTTTTCTGACTATTGCCGAGGGGGTCGAGACCGCAGAGCAACTCAACTATTTGACCGAGCAGGGGTGTGATGAAGTGCAAGGGTATTTTTTCAGCAAACCCTTGCCGCCTGGCGATTTTGAGCTGTTCGTAAAAGATAAAAATAAAAATTGAAGTCTAAACGGCGCTATTGTGATTCTTCGCCGTTAATAATGTTTAGCATTTCCTGTTTTATGTCCAATAATTGTTGTATTAGCGTATTAAGTTGCTGAAAGTCAGTGTTTATCGACGCGTAATTTTGAGTCAGCAACCCGTTCTCTATTTGACGAGCAACAGCTTGAAAATTCGTCAATCCGCAGAAACTGACTGATCCATGAAGCTTGTGAATACTATTGTGTGCTTCATCAAAGTCATTCATTTTAAACAGGTTTGATGCTTGAGCAGATAACTGGGGCAGTTCTTCGCAAAGTTTTGTTAATAAAGTCGCGGCCAGGTTTCTGTCGTTATGCGTCCTGGCTAACAGTTGACCTGCATAAACCCTTTTTTTATCCGATGCCTGGGACATTGGTAGCCATAAGCTTAGCGTTTCATCCAAGTGCTCGCGTAAAACGGGCTTGATCAGGCATTCATCAAACCCTTCAGCAATAATGCCGCTTAATTGTTCTTTTTGTGCATGTGCGGTTATTGCAACGACAGGCGTATCGAGGTTGAGCGATCGAGGTGCCCGGATGATTTTGATCAGGTCGTGGCCGTTATATCCGGGCATTTTCAAATCCAGCAACACCAGATCAAAACGTTTGTTCAATAAAGCATCATGGGCTTCGTTACCGTCCCTGGTTTCTGTGACCAATAAATCATAAGGTTCCAATTGCTTCTGAAGTAATAAACGGTTAATGGCGTTGTCATCGGCAATCAACACTTCAAGCTTGTGGTCACCGGTTTCATTGGGTTCAATCCCGAGTTGCTGACTTCCATTGATTTTGGCCGTTAACTCATTAGCGGATTTATCTAAACGGGTAGCTTGAGTTTCTTTGCTGATGTCTTGGGTTTGTTTGGCCGCTGTGTCGCTGATTTCAGCAGGCTCCTCCATGATGCGTTTGAGCTTGCCTGAATAAAATCGGGTAAGTAATAAAGCGATTAGTGAAGCGCTTAAAAAAATCAGCAGAAAGCTGGATAAGGAATCCAATAAGATTCCAATCTTATCCGTGCTTACAAACATAAAAATAACGCCTACTAACGTCCATAACAATGGAGCCAGGCTGAGTATCATTAATATGGCGGTTGGTTTTTGAGATTTCATCAGGCTCAGTTATAAAAGAGGGCCAACTTCAAGGCGTGTCGTAATCAATTGATTATATTTGGCGTGGCTTTGAAGGCAGAGGCCGCTTTACGAAAAACACACTCAACCCGTATTGGGCACGGTTATATACCCATGGTAGTTCGAAATTCGGCACCGGGGTCCCGTCAAAGGACGCCGTAAATACCTCCCTATAGGCTCAATGCCAGCATCCCTGGGCAAAGCCTTTGCCAAAAAAACCGTTGCCTCCTTAGGCACTGCCGAAATTTGAAGTGCGAAAGGTATTAATTGGATTTTTTTGTATAGAGTTTAGCCGGTTTGGTTTAGTTCACTGAATTCGGCAATGGCCAAAAATAGCTATTGTGCCGGATTTGCTAAAGCAGAAGGAAACCGTTTAAGCAGCAAGTGTCAGTATCTTCTATACTTTGATGTTTATTGGCGATTGAGACGGCCTGGTGTCAAATAAATGACATCTACACAGTGCCGCAAGACTTGACGACTTATCTCGTTTTATTGCCAGGGTCTATAAAATACATTTTTATTAATGAGTTACGTAGCAAGAAGCGGTGATCTGTTCTTAGTATAACTACCATTAATATGTTCTGGTTTGTTTTTTGCTTAATTGTGTTTTAAACGTTTAGGATTTTCCATATGGCTGAAAAGGTTCAACCTATTGAGGGTGAAGTAAAAAAATCCTCAAAAAAGTTAATTATCATCATCGTGATTCTGGTGCTTTTGATTGGCGGTGGTGCAGGGGCTTATTTCTTTTTGATGGGTGATTCCGGAGCTGAAACCGAGGAATCTACTGAAAACTCAGATAAAAAAGAAGAAAAAGAAGAAACAAAAGAGGAAAAAGCTGAGGATGCCGACGATGATGAGGAAGTGGATAGTGCCGGAGTAAAATTAGAGAGTCTTTATTACGACATGAGTAAACCTCTGATTGTGGACTTTCCCAGAGGATCTTCCATTCGACTGATACAGGTTTCCGTGTCGCTGATGGTCAAAGGCCAGGAAACCCTTGATGCCCTGAAAAAACATGATCCCATGATTAGAAACAACTTATTGATGTTAATCAGTTCTCAGAGCGGCGAAGACTTGGCTTCTCGTGAAGGCAAGGAAAAACTCAAAGAAGCAATGAAACTGGAAGTGGGGAATGTGTTGAAGAAAATGTCGGGCAGTAATCGTCTTAAAGAAGTGTTTTTCACCGCTTTTGTTATGCAATAGCCATGTCAACTGCTGATCTGCTCTCACAAGAAGAAATCGATGCACTGCTACATGGTGTTGACGATGGGGCTATTGAAACCGAAACGGATGATTCGGCAAACAGGGCTGGGACCCGTGCTTATGATTTTACCAGCCAGGAACGAATAGTTCGGGGGCGGATGCCGACCCTGGAAATGATCAATGAGCGATTTGCTCGTTATTTCCGCGTTACCCTGTTCAATTTTTTACGGCGAGCAGCGGAAATTTCCATTTCGGGTATTCAGGTTCAGAAATTTTCAGAATACATACAAGGCCTTTATGTTCCAACGAACTTGAATGTGGTTCGCTTCATGCCTTTGCGGGGGAGAGCCCTGATTGTCATGGAACCGAGGTTGGTTTTTACTGCAGTCGATAATTTTTTCGGGGGAACCGGTCAATTTTATAACAAGGTTGAAGGCCGCGAGTTTACGCCAACCGAAATGCGTGTCATCAGGATGTTCCTGGATATGATTTTCAAAGATCTTTTTGAAGCATGGAAGCCGGTCATGGCATTGGAATTTGAATACATGACGTCTGAAGTCAATCCCCAATTCGCCAATATTGTCAGTCCTTCCGAGATTGTTGTAATTTCGACGGTTCACGTAGAACTTGACGGCGGCGGAGGCGATATCAACATTGTTTTACCTTACTCGATGGTTGAGCCGATCAGGGAATTGTTGGATCAAGTCACCAGTGACCGTGGCGAAACTGATGGCCGCTGGCAGGAATCCCTTCGTAAAACGGTTATGGGAGTCAACCTGACGCTGGAAAGTATCCTGGTGGAAAAAACGGTAACGGTCAGAGATGTCATGCATTTCAAAAAAGGCGATGTGATACCTATTGATATGCCTGAACTGGTGCGCCTTAACTCTCAAGCCGTTCCTGTTTTTGAAGGAAAAGTTGGATTGTCGGACGGCAATTATGCCGTGCAAATAGTTAGAAAAGTGAATCCCGATTTGTTATAGCGGACACAGCCAAATAAGTGAGACTGGAAAGTTATGAGTGAAATAGAAGAAGACGAAGAGTTGGGGGACGACTGGGCTGCGGCAATGAACGAGCAAGCCTCGGCCGAAACTCAGGGACGGCGTAATACGGGCGATTTTGAGACAGCCCAATTTGATGAACTTGAGAATATGCCCTCGATGGGTGAGCGGAAAATGTCCAAAGAGGACATTGAGCTGGATGTTATTCTCGATATTCCGGTAGTTATTTCGATGGAAATCGGCCGGGCACAGATCAATATCAGGAATTTGCTGCAGCTTAATGAAGGCTCTGTGGTAGAACTGGACAGGCTGGCTGGCGAGCCCATGGATGTATTGGTCAATGGTACTTTAATTGCCCATGGAGAGGTTGTGGTAGTCAATGATAAATTTGGGATTCGATTGACCGACGTAGTAAGTCCCTCTGAACGAGTCAAGCGATTGACTTAATGAAAATTCAGTCCCTAATTTACGCCGTTCTCATCGGTTTTACTCTTCAGGGATTGGCGGCGGAGAATTCACAGGCAGCCAATCACTTGAAAAGTCGCATTATCGAACCGACCGATTTGTTGCAATGGGGAGTCGGCATGTTGGTGGTTTTGGCGATGTTCTTTGCTTGCGTATGGACAATGCGCAAATTAACGGCTTTAACACCGGGGCCGGCAGCAAAAATGCGGGTGCTGGGAGGCGTTTCTGTCGGGATACGAGAACGCATTGTCCTCGTTGAAATCGGAAAAAAACAGCTGGTGGTCGGTGTGGCACCCGGTCGTATTGAAACACTTTTGGTGCTGGAGGGCGATGACTGCTTATCTCAGCAACAAAGCCGTGATCCGGATGGCGGCGGCGCTTTTGCACAAAAGTTGATGCAGGCTATGAAAGGGGTGGGGCGTTCGGATGCGTAATCTACACAAGCTTAAAATTATCGTTTTACTGATCGGTATTTTAGGGCCGGTTACCGACGCCTTTGCTGCGGGCATTGACGCATTTAGCGTGTCAACAAATGCGCAGGGCGGGCAGACTTATTCGGTGACGATACAAATCCTTGCGCTGATGACCGCGTTAACGGTGTTGCCGGCTTTGCTGTTAACCATGACGTCTTTTACAAGAATCATGATTGTACTCAGTTTACTGCGGCAAGCATTAGGCACAGCGCAGACGCCCAGTAATCAAATCCTGTTGGGCCTGTCTTTATTTCTGACTATTTTCATCATGATGCCGGTTTTCGACAAGGTCTACGTAGACGCTGTGCAGCCCTATCTTGATGAAAAAATAGATGTCACAACTGCGATCGAAAAAGCGTCGGGTCCGTTTCGCTTGTTCATGCTCAAACAGACGCGTGAGTCGGATTTGGAAATGTTTGTTCGTATTTCCGGGCATGAAGAGCTTCAATCAGACGAAGATGTGCCTTTTTCACTGTTATTACCCGCTTATGTGACCAGTGAATTGAAAACAGCGTTTCAGATTGGCTTCCTGATTTTTTTGCCATTTTTGATCATTGATTTAGTGGTCGCGAGCGTCCTGATGTCCATGGGTATGATGATGCTGTCGCCGATGATTATTTCTTTACCCTTTAAACTGATGCTTTTTGTGTTGGCTGATGGGTGGTCTTTGATCATGGAAATGCTGGCAGCAAGCTTTTATGTCACTTAATTCAAGAGGGTTGTTATGACGCCCGAAACTATTTACAACGTAGGCCAAGAAGCCATGCTGGTGGCAGTCAAACTGACAGCGCCGGTTTTGATTCCTTCTCTGGTTGTTGGTTTGTTGATTGCGATGTTTCAGGCCGCTACACAAATCAATGAAATGACGCTGACTTTCGTGCCGAAGCTCATTGTTATCGGTGCGGTATTAATGATCTTGGGGCCATGGATGCTGCAAATGTATGTCGATTATTTCCAGGAAGCGATAAGGGATATTCCTCATTTGATCGGTTGATGCTGAAGGTTTGCTGATGCATTTTACCGAGGCGGAGCTGATGGCTAAAGTGACGGC
Organism: Methylomicrobium sp.; assembly: GCA_018333785.1. Taxonomy (GTDB): domain Bacteria; phylum Pseudomonadota; class Gammaproteobacteria; order Methylococcales; family Methylomonadaceae; genus Methylicorpusculum. Next base: position 29,079 of record JAGXSU010000149.1, read on the forward strand.
ATTTGTTTGGCCGTTGATCCGCATAGGAGCCTTGTTCATCGCGGCTCCGTTATTCAGTTTACATGGCGTGCCTGGCCGAGTCAGGCTGATTTTGGCGGTTGTGCTTACCTTAGTGGTCATTCCTATTTTGCCGCCGTTGCCCCCCATTGAATTGTTCAGTTATCAAGGACTTTTGATTACAGCACATCAGGTTTTTATTGGTCTGGCGGCGGGCTTTATACTTCAGATGGTATTCGGTGCTATCGTTTTCGGTGGTCAGGCTATCGCTTATGGGATGGGCCTGGGCTTTGCCTCGATGGTTGATCCGCAAAACGGCCAGCAGGTACCGGTAGTCGCTCAATTTTACGTCATCATGAGCACATTGATTTTTTTGGCTATGGATGGACATTTACTGCTGATCAAATTGATCCTGGATAGCTTCGCTACGTTACCGATTGCCGTGGACAGTCTTGACAAGGCGGATATCTGGTCAATCATTGCGTGGGGTAGCCGCTTGTTTTCCGGAGGGTTACTGCTCGCTTTGCCGGAGATTGCGAGCCTGTTATTGGTCAATGTCAGTTTTGGCGTGGCTTCGCGGGCAGCGCCCCAGTTAAATATTTTCTCAATCGGCTTTCCCGTTACCCTGATGCTGGGCTTGCTTTTAATCTGGCTGACTTTGCCATCTGTTCTTGATAACTTCACCGGCCTGCTTATGGATGCCTATGAGTTAATCGGGCAGATTCTTCGTATTTAAGAGGCGCTATGGCGGAAGATTCCGGACAAGATAAATCAGAAGAACCCACGGGTAAGCGGCTTGACGACGCAAGAAAAAAAGGTCAGGTTGCCCGCTCGAAAGAATTGAATACCTGCGTGATGCTGATAACCGGAGCGACGATGCTGCTGGTAATGGGCGATCATATCGGACAAGGCATGCTGAAGATGATGGCATCTTCTTTTCAGTTAAGCAGGGAGACTATTTTTTCGCCGGAAAGCATGTACTTCAGTTTAAAGCAGTCACTGATTGACGGGGTTCTACTTTTGGCGCCTTTTTTTATAGTGATGGTGATTGCCGCGCTTTTGGGGCCCATAGCTATGGGAGGGTGGGTGTTTAGCTGGGATGCGTTGACACCTAAATTTGAAAAGCTTGATCCTATAAAAGGCATGGCTCGGCTGTTTTCTGTTAGTGGCTTGATCGAACTGGTGAAAGCGCTGTTAAAGTTTATGCTGGTGTTTTTCGTCTCAGCCATTTTGTTTAATAGCGTCATAAATGAATTGCTTGGATTGGGTTCAGAGTTGCCTAAACAAGCGATCAGGCATGCGCTGGAAGCCATCGGTTTCTGCAATTTGATATTGAGTGCTTCGTTATTGATCATCGTCATGTTCGATGTGCCTTATCAGTTGTGGGATCATAGTCAAAAGTTGAAGATGACCAAGCAGGAAATCAGGGATGAGATGAAAGAATCCGAAGGAAGTCCCGAAATCAAAGGGCGTCAACGCAGAATCCAGATGGAAATGGCGCAAAGACGGATGATGGAACAAGTCCCTTTGGCTGATGTGGTCGTCACTAACCCAACGCATTTTGCCGTGGCTCTTAAGTACGATCAAAACTCGAATGCTGCGCCGCGAGTGGTGGCCAAAGGCACCGACCTGATTGCTGCACAAATACGCAATCTGGCGACAGGGGCAAAAGTCCCTTTAGTAACAGCTCCACCTTTGGCGCGTGCGTTGTATTACTCAACCGAATTAAAAGAGGAAATACCTCAAGGTTTGTTTTTGGCTGTGGCTCAGGTTTTAGCCTACGTATTCCAGCTAAAAACAGCACGTTCTCAAGGTTGGGCCGAGCCATTGGCGCCAGGCGACCTGCCAATTCCTGAAGAATACCGGAAATAAGATCATGGATTTCAGCAAAATCACCCAAAGTCTCAAGTTAATCAGTCGCTCAGGATTGGGTGCGCCGATTTTTATTATGATGATCTTGGCAATGGTCATGATGCCGTTGCCGGCTTTTATATTGGATTTGTTTTTTACCTTTAACATTGCTTTTTCACTGATCATTCTGCTGGTTGTTGTTTACACCTTAAATCCTCTCGAATTTTCCGCTTTTCCAACGGTCATTCTGATCGCAACCCTGCTTCGGCTGGCACTTAACGTCGCGTCAACCCGTATCGTGTTACTCGATGGACATAATGGCGGTGCTGCCGCAGGTAAGGTCATTGAAGCGTTTGGAAATTTCGTTATCGGCGGCAATTTTGCTGTGGGTCTGGTCGTGTTTGCCATTCTGGTGATTATCAACTTCGTTGTCGTGACCAAAGGTGCCGGACGGGTCGCGGAAGTTGGCGCGCGGTTTACTTTGGATGCGATGCCGGGTAAACAAATGGCAATCGATGCCGATTTGAATTCGGGCCTGATCAATCAGGATCAAGCTAAGCAGAGACGCGCTGAAGTGGCCGCCGAAGCGGATTTTTACGGTTCGATGGACGGTGCGAGTAAGTTCGTCAGAGGAGATGCCGTGGCCGGTATCATCATTTTATTTGTCAATGTCATCGGCGGCCTCGCGATTGGTGTGGCGCAACATGACATGAGCTTTAAAGATGCGGGTGAAGTTTATGTATTGTTGACCATCGGTGATGGATTGGTTGCGCAAATACCCTCACTCTTGCTGTCAACCGCTTCGGCTATCGTGGTGACCCGCGTCAAAGTGGGTGATGAGAATCTGGGGCAGCAAGTCAGTTCTCAACTTTTCGATAACCCCAAATCCTTGTACATCACAGCGGCGGTCATCGGTTTGTTGGGCATTATTCCGGGGATGCCTAATTTAGTATTCATCTTTTTATCGGCAACGCTGGCAGGCGTCGGTTATATGGCCGGAAAACGGCAAGAGCTGATCCAGAGTGTTGAAGTTAAAAAAGATTTAGCGTTACGGCAACCGGCGCCTTCGGCTGAGATTAAAGAATTGGGCTGGGATGATGTCATGCCGGTCGATGTGATTGGTCTGGAGGTCGGTTACCGGTTGATTCCCCTGGTTGATAAAAATCAAGGTGGGCAGTTGATGACCCGTATAAAAGGTGTGCGTAAAAAATTGTCTCAAGAGTTGGGTTTTTTGATTCCATCCGTTCATATCAGAGACAACCTGGATTTGACCCCGACCACTTACCGCATCTCATTGATGGGTGTCACGGTGGGTGAGGCGGACGTTATCCCGGATATGGAATTGGCTATCAATCCAGGCAGGGTTTTTGGCGCACTCAAGGGCAAGGAATGCAGAGATCCGGCCTTTGGCTTGGAGGCGGTATGGATTGAGCCGAATCAAAAAGATCATGCTCAAACTCTCGGTTACACGGTAGTCGATCCCGGAACGGTGGTCGCCACGCATTTAAGCCATGTCCTGCAGAGCAATGCCTATCAGTTGCTGGGATACGAAGAAACGCAACGGATATTGGAAAATCTTTCCAAGGCGGCGCCCAAGCTGGTTGAAGATTTGGTACCTAAAACCTTGCCTTTGGGTGTCGTGGTTAAAGTCCTGCAAAATCTGCTTCAAGAACGGGTGCCGATCAGAGATATGAGAACCATCGCCGAAACTTTGGCGGAGTTCGGTATGAAGAGTCAAGATCCCGATGTGTTGACCTCGGCGGTAAGAGTCTCTTTGGGTAGGGCAATTGTTCATGAAATCAGTGGTATACAGCAGGAATTACCGGTAATTACCTTGGATCCGGATTTGGAACGCTTGTTGCATAAGTCATTACAGACTGCAGGAGAGGGTGGCGTTGGCATTGAGCCTGGGCTGGCTGAGCAAATGCACAGGGCACTGGAAGAAAGCACACAAAAAATGGAATTGGAAGGACAAACCGCTGTTTTACTGGTGTCCTCATTTATCCGACCCTGGGTAGCTCGCTTCGTACGTTATTCAATCTCCGGCTTGCACGTTCTTGCTTACAACGAAATTCCTGAAGATAGACAAATCAAAGTGATTTCGACAGTAGGAGGAGGGCAGCGAACCTAATTTGACGGGGTAGTAAATGAAAATTAAACGATATTTTGCGGAAGATATCCGCCAAGCCATGCGTATGGTCAAGGAAGAGCTCGGAGCCGACGCGGTGATAATGTCGAATCGTTCCGTTGATGGCGGCGTGGAAATTGTCGCGGCCCGCGATTTTGACGAGGAGCTGATTCATAGCAGTCTGCAAAAACAGGCTGAAGAACAGAAACTGGCGAGATCCAAGGAAATAAGAAAACCCGTTTTGCAAACGTTCGAAGCGGAAGAAAAACCGTTACACGTTATCAGCAACCCCAGAAAAAAAGGTGCAGACGGCGAGATACCACCACGGCCTTCGCGCCGCAAAATGGATGAGTATCTGGGTTATGCTGAAAAAGTCAATTTCACCAGACCGGCAAAACCAGTCAGCTACCCGGAGCCATTGTCAGCCCCTAAAAAATCGGTCAGGCAGGATTGGGAAAACACTGCTGAATTACCGAAAGCAACTTCTCCTTCTGCCGCTCAGGTTAATAAACCGATTGATTACGCAGAAAAAATTCAACCACAAACAATCACTCAGGAAAAGCACGAAGTTGGCCACGATCAACTCATTATGGACATGTTTCAGGAGCTTAAGTCATTGCGTGTGACGATGAACAGCCGATTGTCTGAAATGGGGTGGCAGCAAAATAATCAGAACAATCCGGCTCGGCTCGAATTGCTGAGCCGATTGGCGGATATGGGTATAGCCAAGAACCTCAGTATCAAAGTGGCTAATCGTTTAGGCTCACTTCGCGATGTGGATTTGGCGTTTAAAAAAGCGCAAGAAATGCTGATCAACGTATTGCCCATTGCCGAAGACAATCTGCTTGAATACGGCGGTATCGTCGCACTGGTAGGTCCTACCGGTGTGGGAAAAACCACAACCATCGCAAAACTGGCGGCTCAGTTCATACTGAAACACGGACCCAAACAGGTGGCTTTGATTTCCACCGATAATTTCCGGATTGCTGCTCATGATCAGCTTAATACCTATGGCCGCATCTTAGATGTACCGGTTCGTATTGCTTCAAATGCCGAGCAATTGAGATCCCTGATCAACGGATTTGCTGATAAACGCTTGATTTTGATTGATACCGCAGGCATGGGGCACAGAGATCAGCGTCTTGCCGAACAGATCAAAACCTTGCAGCACGATGACCTGTTTATCAAATGTTATCTGGTCATGTCCGCAGCAACCCAATATAAAACGACGAAGGAAATCATCGAGGCTTTTAAAATATTTCAGCCGGAAGCAGGTATTTTGACTAAACTTGATGAGACCACATCCCAAGGCGCGGCCTTGTCTGCTGTGACTGAACAACGTTTACCCTTGGCTTTTGTAACCAATGGTCAACAAGTTCCCGAAGATTTGCATAATGCAGTCGGTAGAGATCTCGTTGAGCAATGCGTCGCAGAACTTAAGCTGACCGGCGAAAGTAAGGTCGGCATGAATTATGATGATTGGGTTTCACAAAGCTATGCATAATCAATTGGATCAAGCTGCCGGAATTAGAAAAATGAAAAAAGTAAACCCTGTTCGTGTCATTGCTGTTACCAGCGGCAAAGGTGGCGTGGGTAAAACTAACTTGTCAGTTAATTTAGGCATGGCCATGTGTGAAATGGGTAAACGTGTGGCTTTGCTGGATGCCGATATGGGCTTGGCTAATGTCGATGTGTTGCTGGGCATGTATCCACAGTTCAACTTATCGCATGTGCTCAACGGCGAAAAAACCCTGGATGAAATTATTCTTCACGGGCCATCAGGTCTATTGGTGATTCCTGCTTCGTCGGGCCTGCAACGCATGTCTGACCTCTCCAATGTCGAGCAGGCGGCCATTGTGCATGCTTTTAGCGAAATCAATCATGATCTGGATGTCATGATCGTTGATACCGCAGCGGGTATTTCGCCCAGCGTGGTTAATTTTGCCCGCGCTTGCCAGGAGATTATTATTGTTGTCTGTGACGAGCCGACTTCGCTCACGGATGCTTATGCGTTTATTAAGTTACTGAACAGAGATTACGGACTTAACCGTTTTCATGTGCTGACCAATATGGTCCAGTCTGTTCAGCAAGGCCAGTTGCTTTTTCAAAAGTTAACCCGGGTGACCGATAGGTATCTGGATGTTTCACTGGATTTTGTAGGGGCAATTCCGTTCGATGAATGTTTGCGTAAAGCGGTGCAAAAGCAAAATCCCGTGATTGCTTCCTATCCCGGGAGCAAGGCGTCACTGGCAATTAAAGCAGCCGCACAGCAAATCAACCGTTGGCCGATCAAAAATCAAGCGGGCGGATACCTGGAGTTTTTTGTTGAGCGGATGATTCAATACGGCACTCAGGAGCATGTTGCATGAAAGGAGCGGCGATGTATGCCTCTGTGCAGACCGGGTCTAAAGAAGACCTTGTGGCACAGTATGCCCCTTTGGTTAAGCGCATCGCCTATCATTTGATTTGTAAATTACCTGACACGATTATGGTCGATGATTTGATTCAGTCGGGTATGTTGGGCTTATTGGAAGCCGTAAAAAACTTTGATGCGTCACAGGGTGCAAGTTTTGAAACTTATGCCGGCATTCGTATTCGCGGGTCGATGCTGGATGATGTCAGGCGTTCCGATTGGACGCCACGTTCAGTGCATAGAAAAGCACGTATGGTTGCCGATGCTATCCGGCAGATCGAAAACAATACCGGTTGTGATGCCAGAGATTCCGATGTTGCCAAATTCTTAGGCATCAGCATGGATGAATACGGTCAAATTCTTCAGGATACGCTTTGCTGTAGAGAATTGAGCGTAGAGAAATTAGCGGAAGAAGGTGATCATGCTTTTGATGAGTGTATCGAAGAAGAAAGTGATCCATTTGGGCAAATTAGCCATGAATCATTCAATGCTGCGCTGAAAGAAGCCATTATGCAATTGCCCGAACGCGAAAGACTGGTCATTTCACTGTATTATAACGATGAGCTGAACTTGCGAGAGATTGGCAAAGTGCTTGAGGTCAGTGAGTCGCGGGTCAGTCAGATTTTAAGCAAAGCGATGCTGCGATTGCGTGCCAGACTGGTCGACTGGCACGAAACAGGAATTGAAAATACTTAGGTGCTTGAGATTTATAGCTCTGAGTTCAGTTTGCTTATCTTCAGTCGCGCAAACACTGACATAGCCTGCTATGCTCCTTGACCAGGGGCAAAGCCCAGCTTAAGTTGCGAAGGTTGTTTCTTCCTGCTACTTAATGAACAGAGCTGAGGGCAGTATCACACGTTTAATAACTGAGTTGAGTTAATAGGGATTCACTGAGAATGACAAAATACAACAGATTGGAGATTATCCTTGGATAAGAACATGAAAATTCTGGTTGTTGATGATTTTTCAACAATGAGGCGAATAGTGAAAAATTTGCTCCGGGATCTGGGTTTTACCAATACTTTGGAAGCGGATGACGGCAAGACTGCACTGCCTAAATTGAAGGCGGGTGGAATCGATTTTCTGATTACGGATTGGAATATGCCCGGTATGACCGGCCTGGATTTATTAAAGGCTGTCCGTGCGGATCCGGAGCTGGCCAAGTTGCCGGTATTAATGGTGACTGCAGAAGCCAAGCGAGAGCAAATTATTATGGCAGCGCAGGCCGGGGTCAATGGCTACATCATCAAACCTTTTACGGCGGCTACACTTAAAGAAAAGATCGAGAAGATCTTTGAACGTATAGACGGCTAGCTGAAGAAGGATTGCCATGACCGAAATTGATCGCCTTAGCCTAGCTAAAAATTTGCTGGAAGCGTTGGAGAATGGAGACGAAGCTTCAGCCAATAAATATATGGATGAAATTGCCGGTATACGTGAGACCCAGCTTTATCAGGAAGTTGGAAAGTTAACGCGGCAACTTCATGATTCGATGACTTCTTTTGCGTTGGAATCCAAAATTACCGCTTTTGCACAAAATGATATTCCTGATGCAAAAGAGCGCTTGCACTATGTCATTACAATGACCGAGCAAGCTGCGAATAAGACGTTGAATGCGGTAGAAGATTTATATCCTGTGGCTTCCGAGCTGAATCAGCAAGTGCAAAAGCTGTCTGCTAACTGGGACCGGTTTTTGATCAGGCAAATGCCTTTTCAGGAGTTTAAGGACATGAGCCAGGAAATAACGGAATATTTTAAAGTTTCCGTTCAATCGCTTGAGAATATACAAAATGGATTGAATGAGATCCTGATGGCTCAGAGTTTCCAAGACATCACCGGCCAGATTATTCGTCGGGTCATTACCATGGTCGAGGAGCTGGAATCCGGCATGCTCGCTTTAATTAAGCTGTCGGGGCACGGTAGGCCACCGGAAAAAAACACAGGCAGCAGCGAGCCTGAGTTGCCGGGGCCTGTTGTTCCGGGTTTGGATGATAGTGAAGGTGCAGTCGTCGCCAGCAGTCAGGATGATGTGGATGATCTGTTATCAAGTTTGGGATTTTGAGGAAACCATATGGCAATTGACCTGGACGACGAAATACTTCAGGACTTTCTGGTCGAGGCAGGCGAAATTCTTGATCTGTTGGGAGAGCAGTTGGTTCAGCTTGAGCAAATGCCCGAAGATTATGATTTGCTCAATGCCATATTTCGCGGATTCCATACCGTTAAAGGTGGTGCCGGTTTTTTGGCGATTGATGCCTTAGTGGAAATTTGTCATAAAGCGGAGGATGTTTTTAATATTCTGCGGCAGGGCGACAGACGCGTCTCTGCTGAACTCATGGATGTTGTATTACAGGTTCTGGATGTTGTAAACAACATGTTCAATCAAGTCAGAGGCGGGATATTACCCGAATCTGCCGATCCTGAATTATTGGCTAATCTGCAAACTTTTGCTGTGCCGGCTTCAGACGATGTGGTCGTGCCCAGCCAAGAAACAATGCCTGAAGAGCCTTTAGATGAGAGCGAAGCTGTTGAAGCTCAGTTTGAATCTATGCTGGATAGGGCTTCAGAATCAAAGGCTGGGGGCGACTCGGCCTCGGTTTCCGATGAGATTACCGAAGAAGAATTTGAAGCGTTGCTGGATGCCTTGCAAGGTAAAGGGGACGTTTCTGCCACAACTGCAAGCCAGGTAAAAGAAACTTCCGGTCAAGCGCAATCTGTTGAATCAGATGAAATGACCGAAGAAGAGTTTGACCGTTTAATGGATGAATTACACGGTAAAGGTAAATTTAAGGTTGCCGAAATTGCTCAAACATCCACCTCTACGGCGCCTGTAGCCCCGGATGAAATCAGTGATGACGAATTTGAAAAAGTCATGGACGAAATTCATGGAAAAGGTAAATTTGATGCCTCCAAATTGAGCATTGTCGAGCCTCAATCCAAAAAAGAGTCCATTCCACAAAATAAATCAATGGCAGTACCTGCCGCCGCTCCGCAACCGGCTCCAAGGCCCACTGTCGAGGCCCATTCAGCCGCCAATGCCGCGGTGCCGTCAAGTTCCCCCGCCGGTTCAGATAACAAGGCGCAAAAAGCCGGAACGCCCCAAGTGGAAACGTCGGTAAGGGTCGATACTCAGGTGCTTGATGAGATTATGAACATGGTAGGTGAATTGGTTTTGGTCAGGAACCGTTTACAGACGCTGAAACTGGCTAGTGAACGTGATGATCAAATGGCCCAGGCTATAGCAAATCTGGCCATTGTTACCTCTGATTTACAACTGGCTGTGATGAAAACAAGGATGCAGCCGATTAAAAAAGTTTTTGGCCGTTTTCCCCGTGTTGTAAGGGATCTGGCCCGCAGCCTAAAAAAAGAAATAAGACTGGAGTTGATCGGGGAAGAGACCGATCTGGATAAAAATCTGGTTGAAGCGCTGGCTGACCCTCTGGTCCATTTAGTTAGAAATGCTGTGGATCATGGTATCGAACTGCCTGACGAACGGGAAAAAGCGGGCAAGCCGAAAGAAGGCATTGTCGTGCTTACGGCGTCTCAACAAGGCGACCATATCCAGTTGTCGATAAGAGACGACGGCAAAGGAATGAATGCTGACGTGTTACGTGCAAAAGTCGTCGAAAAAGGCTTGATGGATCCCGATACTGCCGCCCGGCTTGATAATAGAGAATGTTTTAATCTGATTTTTATGCCGGGCTTCTCGACTAAAACTGAAATTTCTGATGTTTCAGGGCGAGGTGTCGGCATGGATGTCGTCAAAACGCGAATATCTCAAATGAATGGAACCGTAGAGGTTGATTCGACAGAGGGCTACGGAAGTACGATTACCATCAAAGTCCCGTTAACCTTGGCCATAATGCCCACGTTAATGGTTAGGCTTTTTGATCAGGCTTTCGCTTTACCGTTGGCCAGCGTGATTGAAATACTTGATCTGGATTTACGCAATACCAACGTTGTCGATGGACAACTTGTGATTATGGTCAGAAATAAGGCATTGCCTTTATTTTATTTGGGCGAATGGCTGATAAGAAATCCCCATTACGAAGTTCAAAAACGTGTAGCGGCTCATGTTGTTGTCGTGAATGCGGGAGGACGGCAAGTGGGTTTTGTCGTAGATCAATTAATAGGACAGGAAGAAGTGGTTATCAAAGCTCTGGGTGCCAAATTACAGGGATTGGATGGTCTTTCAGGAGCAACGATCACCGGTGATGGCCGTATCGCATTGATTCTCGATGTTCCTGGTCTGATGAAAAAATATGCCAGTTAACACTGGATAGGTTATGACCATTAAAGTGTTGGTGGTGGATGATTCAAGTTTCATTCGTAAACGGATAAAGGAAATACTGGAGTTTTCAGCTGAATCGGAAGGCCCCGGCGATCTTGAAGTCATAGGGTTTGCTGCCAACGGATTAGAAGCCATTCAAAAAACCGTTCAGCTGAAGCCCGATGTCATTACCATGGATATTCAAATGCCGGTTATGGATGGTATCACTGCTGTAAAGCGCATTATGGAGGAATGTCCTGTGCCGATATTAATGTTTTCGGCAATGACCCGTGTTGGTGCTCAGGCTACATTTGACGCTTTGCAAGCAGGGGCTATTGATTTTCTGCCCAAACAATTGACGGAGATTGACGCTGATCCGGAAGTGGCTCGGCAAGTGTTAAGGCGTAGGGTGAGAATAGTCGCTTCGCAAGCAAAAAAAGTGGCTTCTCACACATGCCAGCCATCCAGTCTGAAGCAGAGTCGTCCACAATCCAGCGCCGGTTTTCAAAAAAAAGCATTTATGCCTCGCTTGATCGTACTGGCTGCCTCCACCGGCGGTCCTTCGGCGGTTCAGCAAATAATCAAGGCACTGCCAAAATCATTTACGATTCCATTGATCATCGTTCAGCACATGCCTCAAAATTTTACTCATAGCTATGCGGAAAGGTTGGATCAACTGAGCCAGGTTCGTGTAAGGGAAGCAGTCAACGGAGACAGTTTGGACGAACCGCTAATTCTGGTGGCTCCCGGAGGAATGCAGTTGGAAATAGAAAGCAGGGGACGGGGTAAAATGATCAGATTAAGAGAAAAACTACAGCATGAATTATTCAGTCCCTGTGCAGACATTACCTTGGCCTCAGTGGCAACTCATTATCCGGGAAATGCGCTGGCAGTCATCATGACAGGGATGGGTTCAGATGGCAAGGAAGGGGCTGGCCAATTAAAAAAGACAGGGGCTCAAGTGTGGGCGCAGGATCAGGCCAGCTGCACGATTTATGGGATGCCAAAAGCAATCATAGACGCGGGTCTGGCAGATGCTGTTTTTAATCTGGAAGAGATGAGCGAGGCTTTTGCCCGTTTAAGCTAATGGACTTTTTAAGTGTCGTCGGAATTATCATTGGGTTTTCAGCCATTGTCGGTGGAAATTTGCTTGAAGGTGGGCAATTCGCTGCTCTCGTCAATGGCCCGGCGTTTTTGATTGTTTTAGGCGGCACGCTAGGGGCTACTCTTCTGCAATTTCCAACGGCCATTTTTATGCGCAGCCTTAAAATCAGTTTGTGGATTTTTAAACCCCAGACCTTGATGCTCAGAAAGCAAATTGAAAAAATTGTCGATTGGAGCGCCATGGCGAGAAAAGAAGGATTGCTGGGTCTGGAAGCATTGATTGACTTGGAAAAAGACGATTTTGCAGTCAAGGGGTTAAATCTTTTGGTGGACGGCAGCGAACCTGATGTTATTCGGGATTGCCTTGAGCTTGATATTGGTGCAAGGGAATTTAAAGATTTGCAGGCCGCGCGCTTGTTTGAGGCTATGGGGGGATACTCGCCAACGCTAGGAATAATCGGTGCTGTGATCGGTTTGATCCATGTCATGAAAAATCTGACAGATCCTGCATTGCTGGGCTCCGGTATCGCTACAGCATTTGTAGCCACTATTTATGGAGTGGGCTTTGCCAACCTGTTTTTTCTACCTATCGCCAACAAGTTAAAAATGCAGGTTTTTGCTTTGTCTCAATATCGGGAAATGGTCATGGAGGGCATAGTAGCGATTGCCGAGGGAGAAAACCCAAGAAATATCGAGTTAAAACTATCCGGTTATCTGGATGAAAAATTGAAGGCTAAAAAAAGAGGCCGATAATGCGACGAAAAAGAAAAGAGCTGCTAGAGACTGATAACCATGACCGCTGGCTGGTTTCCTATGCGGATTTTATCACTTTGTTGTTTGCTTTTTTTGTGGTCATGTATTCGATTTCATCCGTCAATGAAGGCAAGTACAAAACGCTTTCAGATTCGCTGGAGGGGGCTTTTTCAAATAAGAGTTCTGATCAAAACATAGCGCAATATGAAGGTACTCCCTATAAAGTCATACAGCCCATTCAGGTGGGCGATACGCCTATGGCCATTCAACCGATTGAGCTGGATCGGCCTACATTGGAAGAAGTCGAGAAAAAACATGAATTGAGTGAAGAGATTTTAAAGGAAAGGCGAAATTTGATAGAGGCAGCCGAGCAGTTTAAAGAAGTGCTTGCGCCATTTATTGAAGAGGATCTTGTCAATGTCAAGAAAAATGATTTCTGGATTGAGCTGGAGATGAACAGCGAGTTGTTATTTGCCAGCGGAGAAGCGGCATTATCGCCCAAAGCTATCCCCATTCTTCAGAAAGTTTCTGAAATTGTCAGGCTGATGCCCAATTCCATCAATGTCGAAGGCCATACCGATAACCGCCCCATCAATACACTTCAGTTTCCGTCCAATTGGGAGTTGTCTTCAGCCAGGGCTTCCAGCGTGGTTAGAGAGTTTGAACGGGAAGGTATCAATTCAGACCGTTTATCGGCCATTGGTTATGGAGAATTTCATCCTATTGCCGATAACACAATTGATGAAGGACGATTTCAAAATAGACGTGTTTCTATCGTGCTCATGTCGCATGCCTTCGCACGTTATGGGGCGAATGATCAGGAACGTGCCAGGTTGTTGAATATTACACAACCTGAAACAACAGAAGGCGAAGAGCCTCAGAACACTCAAAAAAACCGGTGAATACGCTATGAAAGTTTGGGCAGTATCCAATCAAAAAGGTGGGGTTGGCAAAACAACCACGGTCATATCGCTAGGCGGCTTATTGTTCTCTTGGGGGTTTCGGACCTTGTTAGTGGATCTGGATCCGCATGGGGCATTAACCAGTTACTTCAAGATGAATCCCGACGACATTAAAGGTAGCGTTTACAATCTTTTTCAAGACGCCAGTCAAAAGAAGAGAAATATTGGCCCTGCGCCTTATATCGTTAAGACCGATTTTGACGGACTCAGTGTGCTGCCTGCCGCGACTGCCATTGCCACTCTGGATAGGCAGGTCGCCGGCATGGGCGGAATGGGACTGGTCATCAGCGGCGCTTTGAATAAGGTTCAGGACGATTACGATTATGTGCTGATCGACAGTCCACCTATGCTGGGCGTGCTGATGATTAATGCCCTGGCGGCCTGCGAACAATTGATTATCCCGGTATTGGCCGAGTTTTTGGCGCTCAAGGGTCTGGAAAGAATGATGCATACCTTGGGTATGGTTTATCACGCAAAATCGACGCCGCCGCATTACACCATCGTGCCAACCATGTTTGACAGACGAACACGGGCCGCGATTGACAGCCTGCATGTTTTGCAGGAGAAATATCCTCAGTTTTTGTGGAATTCGGTGATACCGGTAGACACCAAGCTGAGAGAAGCCAGTAAAACCGGTCAGCCTATTTCATTATATATGCCGGAAGCCAAATCAGTCGCTGCCTATTCACAGTTGTTGGATCAGCTGTTGCTGTTTAATCATGCTGACGCGCATAAATCGGCAGTTGTGTGATGACTGACCAAAAAAGTAATGGGGAGATTATTCATCAGGATTTAGCCCTTGATCTTTATTTGAAGACATTACTGGATGACCAGCCCTTCGACTCATCCGATGCAGAGGAAATAGACGAAGCGGACACAAAAGCACCTCCGGTGCCGGAAAAAATCATCTCAAAGCCAGCGCTTGACTTAACGGCTGACAGACCGCTGATAAAAGAAATACAAAATCCCACTTCCTTGATAAAGGAAGAATCGAACACCGTAACGAAATCGCCAAGTTTAAAGGCGCGAGTCGATTTTGAAGATGCCATACAGGCATCCTTGAACGATGTATCCAGGTTACTGGAAGCAACTGAGCTCGACATCAAACCGGTCAATCAGCTCGTCATTGTGCCTCAGGCCGAGAAAAAAGTGGCGGCCAAGCAACCTGAGCCGAAAGTCGTCCGGCCCTTGGCTGTAATGCCCGACTGGACTCGATATGAATTTCAGGCGTTGTTTTTTAAAGTGGATCAATTGGTTTTGGCAACCCCTTTAACAGAGCTTTCCCGGACATTAAAATTTGATGGTGAAACGCGTTCGGTACCCGGTCAACCCTCCTGGTTTATAGGTTTGTTGCAGGAACATGAAAAGAATGTCGGGGTCCTGGATACCGGACAGCTGATATTTGGAAAGGTGATCGGTCAGCAAAGAAATCTGCTGGAACAGCCTTTTAAAAGTTTATTGATTACCCAGGATGGCAATTGGGCGTTGGCGTGCGACGAATTGCTGAATATCGGCAAGTTGCTACCGGAGCAGGTGCGCTGGCGTACGTATAGAAAACAAAGACCCTGGTTAATCGGAACAGTCATCGATGGTTTGGCTGCGGTTGTCGATGTCAATTTACTGACATCGCGAAGGTTAAGCAGCTAACTGAATAAACCATTGGCAAACCGCATTTTAATACGTTGTTGCTGAGGTCAGGGACTGATTTGCAGCATTTAATAAATTTTATCGAGAGGGAGTAATTAGGAATGAAGTTGTCCGAAGAGAAACAAAATAATCCAATCATGCAATGGGTCACTTTTCGTTTAGGAGACGAAAAATACGGCATTAATGTCATGCAAGTACAGGAAGTATTGCGCGTTGCAGAAATTGCTCCCGTGCCTGGTGCGCCATCGTATGTATTGGGAATTATTAATTTACGTGGCAATGTGGTCACTGTTATTGACACGCGTAACCGTTTCGGGCTCTATACGAAAGAAACGGATGATAATTCCCGAATTGTCATCATTGAGACTGAAGCCCATATCATTGGTATTCTTGTCGACAGTGTTGCAGAAGTTGTTGAATTGAGGGCCTCCGATATTGAGACGGCTCCCAACGTAGGTAACGAAGATACGTCACGCTACATTCAAGGTGTGACAAGCCGTGAAAATGAACTTCTGATTTTGGTTGATCTGAACCGGTTTTTGAGTGACGAGGAAAAAGCCGAATTGGATTTGTTTTAGCCTTTGTTGCTTCCGTGTTAGGAGGCAATGAAAGGGTAAACGCATTAAAATAATTAATATATCAATATGTTATCCTTTTGCTTAGAAAGCAAAATCAATTTGGTTTAACTTATGGTGTCCCTCCCTGGTTCCCGTTTGGCCGCGCCGAGCACTGGCGATTTTGCCGAGAATAGCCCGTTAGGGGAGCGGCAGGGATGCCGCTCGTTTTCG
>JAGXSU010000150.1 GCA_018333785.1 Methylomicrobium sp.
CGGGATTGGGTCGAGAATGGTCCGGACTTGATTCATACTGGGAATTGAGTGCACGCCAAACAGCGATTGCGCATTATTTTTCCCATAGGTTTTTTGCATGCGCACCTGATAATCTAAAAACGAGGGACTTTGAGTAAAAAATACGGAAAATGCGCTTAACGCGGCATCTTCAACGGCATATTTCAGGTTGTTGCTGGTGGCGGTTTTTCGGCTGTCCGGCAGCGTGCTAAATGCGGCGCGGGTTTTGTCAATCAATGAGCGCGCTGTAAAGGGTACCGGTTTCGTTGAGGTATGAAAGGGACTGGCCATAAGCTTCCGTGCAGGTTACAAAAATAAACATTATACAAGCTATGGTTTTAAATTGAGAATTGCTGTTGATTGAGTTGCTAACGCGGCAGGTGGTATGATTAATTCATTATAAAAATAAAGCAAGGAAAAAGGCTATTTTAAGTTTCTTCAAGAAAATCATTAGCTCCTCCATGAAGCCGTCTACCCAGACTTCGGAAGAGAGGGCGCAAATTAACCCGGGGCCTAGAGTCTATGCCAGATCAGAACATTCTATATCGCGTTCTCAAGTTAGCGAAAACGCTTTAAAAGTGCTCTATAGGCTTAAAAAAGCCGGATTTGAAGCCTATCTGGTAGGTGGCTGTGTTCGTGATCTTTTGTTAGGCCGGGAGCCTAAAGATTTTGATGTGGTTACTGATGCGCGACCGGATCAGATCAAAAAAGTGTTTCGTAATTGCCGACTGGTTGGCCGCAGATTTCGATTGGCTCATGTGCAATTCGGTCGGGATATCATAGAAGTCGCTACCTTTCGCGGATCGGTAGAAGAAAATAGTGAGCACCGTTTTCTGAATGAAGAAGGTCGGCTGCTCAGGGATAACCAGTACGGCAACATTGAAGAAGACGTGTGGCGTAGGGACTTTACCGTAAATTCTCTTTATTACAATATCAAGGACTTCAGTGTCATTGATTATGTGGGCGGGATGGAAGATCATCTTTCCGGCACTTTGCGGTTAATTGGCGACCCTGAAACCCGCTTTCGGGAAGATCCGGTCCGGATGCTGAGAGCCGTCAGGTTCGCTGTCAAACTGGGTTTTAATCTGCATCCCGATAGCGAGAAACCGATTGCCGGGTTGGCTGACCTGCTGAATAATATTCCTCCTGCACGCTTATTTGACGAAACGCTTAAATTATTTCTATCGGGTTATGCTTTGCAGACCTTTGAAATGTTGCGTCATTATGATCTGTTTCGAGAGCTTTTTCCGTTAGTCGAAGAATCTTTGGCCGAGGAAGAAGAAGGTTTCCCCAAATTATTTTTAATCAAGGCTCTTGAAAACTCGGATGCCCGAATAACCGACGGTAAAACAGTCACGGCTTATTTCCTGTTTGCTGCATTTCTTTGGAATCCGGTTAAGGCTGAAGCGAAGCGACAAATTCAACATGGCGTCAACGAAACGATTGCCTATCAGAATGCATCCAGCGAAATTATCAATCGTCAGTTAAAATCGACGGCTTTTCCAAAAAGAATCACGCTGGCCATGCGCGAAGTATGGACCTTGCAACCGCGGTTTTCGCGCAGGGAAGGTAATCGGCCCTTCCGTTTGTTGAGTCATCCTCGGTTCAGAGCGGCTTATGACTTCCTGTTATTGCGTATTCAGGCAGAAGGCGAAGATCCTGCTTTGGGTGTGTGGTGGACGGAATTTCAGGAAGTATCCGAACTTGAGCAAAAAAAAATGATTGCTTCGTTATCCCGTAATCCGCAGCGAAAACAGACAAAACGCAGACGCACAAACAAAGCTAAAGCGGTTAACAGACATCCGCAAGATAGCATATGACAGGAGACGCTTTGTGACGATAGCTACGGTTATCGCGTATATCGGTTTGGGCAGCAATCTTAATGATCCCGGGCAGCAAATTAAATCTGCCCGTGTTGCTATTGCGGCGACAGATAAGATCAGCGAAGTTGCGTTTTCCAGTCTTTATCGCAGTTTACCTATGGGGCCGCAGGATCAGCCTGATTATGTCAATGCTGTAATGTCGGTAGCGACAGAGCTGGAGCCGTTTGAACTGCTGCGCTGCCTGCAAGCAATTGAGAATGAACAGGGACGCGTCCGAACCGGACTGCGATGGGGGGCCAGAACGCTGGATCTCGATCTATTGATTTATGACCAGATACAATTGGCTGATCCGGTGTTGACCCTGCCTCATAGTGGCCTGCCAGACCGAGCTTTTGTGCTTTATCCTTTGTATGAAATAGCGCCGAATCTGGTTGTTCCGGGTTATGGTCCTTTAACTGCATTGCTTGAGCAGTGTCCTCAAGCGGGTTTGCAGCAGCTTTCTTCATGAAACCCTATACTTCCAGAGTGTCCGAAAAGAAACGATTGTCTGTCAATGATTTACAGGCTTTGAAAAACCGTGGTGAAAAAATCAGTTGTCTGACTGCGTATGATGCCAGTTTCAGTGCTGTTTTGGATAAAGCCGGCATAGACGTCATTCTTGTCGGCGATTCACTGGGTATGGTTTTTCAAGGGCACGCTACTACATTGCCGGTTACGATGGATGATATGATTTATCATACCGAATGTGTCTCAAGAGGCTGTAACCGGGCGCTGGTGGTAGCCGATTTGCCTTTTATGAGTTATACCAGCCTCTTGGCCGCTGCGGAAAATGCCGCACGATTGATTCAAGGCGGCGGCGCGAATATGATCAAGTTGGAAGGCGCCCGGCCGGATGTGGTCAGTTTTCTTGTCGGTAATGGCGTGCCTGTGTGCGGGCATCTGGGCTTGTTGCCGCAGTTTATTAATTGCCTGGGCGGGTATAAAGTTCAGGGGCGCGAGTTGCCTGATGCCGAACGTATCATTTCGGATGCGGTTTCATTGGAAAAAGCCGGAGCGAGTCTATTGATATTGGAGTGCGTGCCGGCCAGTCTTGCGCAAACCATTAGTCAGCAACTGAGCATTCCGGTCATTGGAATAGGCGCAGGCATTGACTGCGATGGTCAGGTTTTGGTGCTTTACGATATTTTGAATATCGGTTCCGGCAGAAGGCCAAAATTCTCCAAAGATTTTATGCAAGGGGCTACTTCAATTGAAGAAGCG
This sequence comes from Methylomicrobium sp., assembly GCA_018333785.1. Lineage (GTDB taxonomy): Bacteria > Pseudomonadota > Gammaproteobacteria > Methylococcales > Methylomonadaceae > Methylicorpusculum. Next base: position 3,102 of record JAGXSU010000150.1, read on the forward strand.
ATTCGTAATTATCATGTTGCGGTCAAAGAAGCCCGGTTTCCAACAATTGAACACAGTTATTAGGGTGTTATGCTGACGGTTTCATCGATTGCTGATCTCAGAACGCTGGTAAAAAAATGGCGGCGTGAAGGTGATCGCGTTGCTTTTGTACCGACTATGGGCAATCTTCATGCAGGGCATTTAAAACTGGTGGACGAGGCGAGTAAAGCTGCTGAAAGAGTCATAGTCAGTATTTTTGTCAATCCATCTCAGTTTGGTCCAGGCGAAGATTTTGCCAGTTATCCGCGTACCGAAGACGATGATGCAAAAGCCTTGGCTTCTTGTTCGGTCGATGTGCTGTTTTTGCCCAAAGCTGATGCGATGTATGCCGAAGACCATGGTACTTCGATTACAGTAGATAAACTGTCCGCGTTGCATTGTGGCCTTTCAAGGCCCGGGCATTTTGCGGGTGTGGCTATCGTGGTTGCCAAGCTGTTTAATATTGTCCAGCCGGATATGGCTTTTTTTGGCGAAAAAGATTTCCAGCAATTAGCCATTATCCGGCGGCTGGTTCGTGATTTGAATTTTGATGTCGAGATAAAAAGTGTCGCAACCGTTAGAGAAGCAGACGGTCTGGCTATGAGTTCGCGAAACAATTATCTTTCTTCAGAACAAAGAAAATGTGCTCCGGAGTTATACCGACTTTTATGTTCTGCCCGTGATAAAGCGCAAAAACCCGAGAGTCAACTGGGTGAAATACAGAGGGAAGCGATAACTACGCTAAAGTCCTTGGGATTTGAGCCGGACTATGTGAGTTTTTGCCGAACCAGTGATCTTGAGCCGGCATCTGAGCAAGATAGTGAATTGGTCTTGCTGGCGGCGGCAAAACTGGGTAAAACGCGGTTAATTGATAATTTGATATTTTCAAGGTATGCTCGTCATTAATTGAGAGCGGGTTTGTGATGTTGTCTGTTAAGAGTGATAAGCCGATATGAGTTTTTTGTTGTAGGCGATCACTTATTCGGGAATAATTTACGGTTTCTTTAAAATTTATTTGTTCGATTATGCAAACAACAATGCTAAAAGCCAAATTGCACAGGGCTACGGTTACTTTTTCGGAGCTGGGCTATGAGGGTTCCTGTGCTATAGACAGTAAAATTTTGGATTATGCGGGTATCAGAGAATACGAACAAATTCAAATTTACAATATCAATAATGGCCAGCGCTTTACGACTTATGCTATTCGCGCTGAGGCAGGTTCCGGCATTTTCTCTGTGAATGGTGCTGCTGCGCGTCTGGCTTGTCCGGGCGATCTGATCATTGTGTGTGCGTACGCGATTTTGGATCAGCAGGAGTTGGCTGCATTCAAGCCAACACTGGTTTACTTCAATGATAAAAATGAAATCATTCGAACCGGAAACGCGATTCCCGTCCAAGCGGCCTGATGCGTGTCAATTTGAGCGGTTCTCGGGTTTTTAACTCATCCATAAAAACTGGATTACTTCAATCGGCCCACGCTTTTCTGTCGTTGGCTTTATAAGGCTCTGATAGCGAAAGTTTCACGGGTTGATCAGAGCTCGTCTTCTGCGTGTTTCCAGTTATTTTCAGGGGTTGGAAACACGTTCGAAGCAATGGTGTATGACTTCTTATAGCTCAGCAGCGTCTGCCAATTCACTTTTTTCGAACACGGTGATGGACTGTTCAATTTCTGACAAGTTTTTTTGAATAGCAACTCTTTCGGCGCTGTTGATCAGCAATGGCGATTTGATGGCTCCTTTTATCGCCGGTTTTCCTGCTTCTTGTGCATCCGCTCCGGCATGCAAGAGAATCAGGATAATTAAATCGTCCATGTTTTCCAGTTTAAGCAAAGCCTGTTCTTCGTCGCTAATAACGAAACTGTAGCTGATATTGAAATTAGCCGGGTTTGCGACAGAGAACGTCAAATTTTCGTCATCAATGGATTGCAACCAATAAATGATGGGGTTTTGTTCCTGATGAAAGAGTTTGAATCTTGTCTGGTTTTCGAAACCGGGGATGCCTTTGGGGAAAGTGATGAGGGTGGTCGGGTCGACCTGTTGTTCGCCGAGAAAACTTGATTTGATTTCCATAGTATGACGCCGTTTGTTAATAATATCGTAATGAGATTATAGCCGTTGATTGAGTAACCGCTACTCTGAGCTTGCCAAATCAGTTAACTGTCTGCTTATTTTTGATAATCTTCATAGTAGTCCTTTTGGACATCATAAATGAAGCTGTCCGTGCCATCGCGAATATCGTACATCAAGCCGTAAGCCCCCCGTTCGGTATCTCTCATGAAACCGTAAATCGAGCTGAAAAATCCTACCGCTTCTTCCCGCGAGCTTGGCGCCTCTGAAGAAACTGCCTGATCGTTTAAGTTTGGATTTTGAGTTGCGCAGGACAGTGTTGTGCAGCTCAGTAGCAGAATAATCACCGGACGATAAGATCGCATAAAAGCCCCTTTTTTCAGATATTCACTTCCCTAGCAATAAAAAGACCAACTTGTCTAATGGATTGATAGTTAAGGTAATTAAGGGCCTGCTAGCACGCGTGGTCACTCTCAAATGTCATATTTTCGCCACATCATGGCTGCCAGCGAGCCTGAAAGGTTATGCCAAATACTGAACAGTGCACCGGGAAGTGCCGCTGCGCTGGAAAAATAGGTAATAGCCAATGCAACACTCAGCCCTGAATTTTGCATGCCCACTTCAATGCTGGCTGTGCGGCATGTCTGTGTGTCATAGCGCAGCAGCCATGGTATCGCATATCCAGCCAGCATGCCGCCGATATTATGAAGAGCGACTGCTGCCAATAAAGTGAGCCCCATGTTTTTTATTTGCGGTTGATTGAGCGACACGATCACGGCAATGATGACTACGATGGCCAGGCTGGCCATCAGCGGTAAATAGTGATGGATTACGTTTATCCGTTTTTGAAAGAGCGTATTAAGCGTAGTACCCAGAATGACGGGAATCATGATCAACTCCATCAAACTTTTCATCATGTCGGTGAAGGGCGGGCTGATTGTTTGATCCATTAAAATCAGGGTGAGCAGCGGTGTCATAAAAACAGCAGCCACTGTTGATGACAAGGTCATCAGAATGGACAGGGCAGTATTGCCTCTGGCCAGATAGCAGATTACGTTGGATGCGGTTCCGCCGGCACTGCAGCCGACCAACATCATGCCGGCTGACTGTTCACTCGTCAGGTTGAATGATTCTGACAGCAGCCAGGCCAGCAGGGGCATTACGGTAAACTGTATGGCCATGGTCAATAAAATAATGCCGGGATATTTTAAAGTGTCACGAAAATGTTTCCAGGTCAGGGTCAGGCCCATGGTAAACATAATCAATGACAGCAAAGGAACAATCATTTGCTTGCCGCAAATGAACAGGCCGGGATAAAAATAAGCGGTGCAAGACAGAATGGCCGCCCATAACGGGAAGAGATTAACCAAGCGGTGAATCATGGCTTTTTGGTGAGCCGGTTTACTACGTAGGGGCTGATTAACAAGAGTAGAGACAGGGCTGCCAGAAACCCCGCAATCGGATAATTGATCGGCTGTTTTTGCAGAAGGCCGGATGATTTCAATGCGCTTAGCAGTTTATCCGCGTCTTCCAGATGGTGATAGGATAATCCTGTGATCACTGCCAACCTCTGTAAGTAGGGTTCCTGAACTGCGGTCAGATAATTTCCGCTTGAGACCTTGTTGGATTTACGGCGTCCTTCTGCTTCTGATTGCTGCCAGAATCCAATCTGTTGGTTTTGATTATCCAGTTTGGGGATGGGGACAGTCTCCAGATTGCCGGTGCCAACGATCAGGCCGGGTATTTTCCCTGCTTCCATTTGAAAAAAAGGTTCTTTGGCTGATTTTGGCGTTTGCTGGCCATCGGTAAAAAAGACTAGGCCGGGCTTTGACTCCAGTTTCTGTATGTCACTTAAACTGGTATAAAGTCCCCGTGCGATATGGCTGTCTGCTGCCCAAGCCATGCGCCAGTCAATTTTTGCGAGACTTTCATCTATTGCTGCGTAATGAGCACAAAGTTCCAAAGGCTCAAACAACAAAAATATATTTTTGGTCGAAAAGACCCCTAAACCTATTTTAGAGTCACAGGGCAGTCCGGCAAGGACTTCTTTCAATGCGGCTTTCACATAAGACAAACGATCGGCGGGCTTGTTATCGACATGATAATCCTGCGCATTCATGCTTTGCGTGATGTCAATGACCAGCATCATGTTGTAAGTGTCTTGCTGTAACTTGACCTGTGGATTGAATAGCGCCCACGTCAGCAGTGCGATGGCAACGGCAGGGCACCAAAGTCTGTAATCCCGGTAAATCAAGGCCCGCCCTCAGGTATTCCCGGCATGATCGCATGAACGCTGCTTTTATGGCCTTGCCAGTCAGATTTTTCTTCTTCCTTGGCGGGGGGGCGAATCCGTAAAGCATATTCCAGATTAAAGCGCGCCTGCCAATGATCCGGTTGTTTGCTGAGTACCTGTCTAAGGTATTGCTCGGTTAAATCCAAAAGTGTATTGATTTGGCTGTATTCCCAAACGCCTTTTGATTTCCAGAGTTTGCTGGCCTGTTGAAGATAAATCACGCCCATGTTGTATTGAACCTTCAATCGGAAGTGATCATTCCCCTGGTGTTCAATTTGTAAATAAAGGCGCAAAGCTTCCTGATAGTCACCTTGATCATTCAGATAACGAGCTTTGGCAAACAGAACTTCCGGAGGGAGATCCGTATCTGAAGCGCTAATTTTTTCAGGATTTTCGATCAGATCATTCAGTCGCCATATCATTCTGATCTGATTAAGTTCATTGAGCGCGAAACCGGCCAAGATCAGAAAAACCAGCCAGGCAATAAAAGGATGAAAAGAGGTGTATTGAGTTAACTTTTTTTGAGGGTTCAGGGATGGCATTAATGCGAAAAAAGCAGATGATAAGAAAATTTGCTGTCAATTAAAGCATATTATAAAAACTGTACAAGCAGATTCACTTGTGTATTTACAATCTTTTAAAAAAATCCGATCCCTGTTTATTTATTGATATAAAAATCAGTTGCTTGGGTATTTGTGTCTGCCGCTCTAATGATTAACATTTAAAATGGTTTTCATGTGCAGCGCAGTGATTTATTAATGGGATAACGGCCAAAAACGGTCCGGTTGGATGGCAACGTTTTTAAGGCGTTGCGTAGCTTTTATTATTTTAAACGCCGCGGATTCCTCATTGGCCCGTTGCCTTGGATTTGCGAAAGGCTTGCCTTGCGGATTAAGAAGGCTGAGCACAAGGGTCGAGTCTGAATCAACAGGCGCTCTTTTTAATACGATACCGGTTTCGCCATTGGCCAATACCACGAAAGTGCCGGGTGGATAAATCCCGATTTCCTTGATTAAAAGATGGGCAAGTGATTCATCTACGGCGCTTCCCCGTTGTAAAAAAATGTCACGCAAGGCCTTTTTTACATAAAAGCCGTCGCGGTAGGCGCGAGGTAATATCATTGCGCTATAAATATCGGTAAGCGACAAAATGCGCGCTGCGACCGGGATTGCATCGCCTGATAAACCGTCCGGATAACCATTGCCGTCGATACGTTCGTGGTGATTGTGTACGGCACTCAACCAGTTCTTATTGGTAATGCCGGCTTTTTGCAGCATGGCACAGCCCAGTTCCGGATGCGCTTTGATGATACCTCGTTGCTGGTCCGATAGGGGGGTTGCTTGATTCGCCAGCTTTTTTTGGAGCTCCAGCATTCCGATGTTTTGTGTGAGTGCGGCGGCGATAAAGATTCTTCTATCATCTTCATTCAGTTGTTTTCGTTTTCCAAGTAGTTCCGTCAAAACGGCGCTAAGCAGGGGATGAATATGTGAGTAACTAAAACTTTGATCCAGCAGGATGGTTCCCAGAACCGCATCGCATTGATTGTTGCAGAGCCTCTGGATGACGGCGGCTAAGTCCAGAAAGTGATTTGAATAATCATCAGGTGTGTTTTCATGAATTTTGTTGAACAATTCTCTAAGTGTTTTGCCCAATAATTTCAGCGTATCATGTGTGGTGCCTTTAAAAAACTTACCGTCGTTCGAGGGTCTTTGTTTTTCAATAGGCTGAACCGTGAATTCGAGCCGAAAGATACCCTGACTCAAAAGTATTTGCTTTTGCTTCTCGGAATTGAGCATGTAGCCTTTATCGAGCAGTAACTGCCCTTCTTCATCATAAACGGACCATTCCAGCGGAATGCCGATTAATAAATCACTTTCGAGGATTTTTATTTTTTCCATAGCTTGATTCGAACGAAAGATTCACGATCCTAAGTCTTAAAGTCATCAGTACCGCTTATAATTCACTTTCCCCTTGAACAATGCCCTTGTCAAGGCTTTAAAAGGATGTCAGTCATATCTCAAAAGCCCGAAAAGTCGGCTTTAAGGATTTTTTACTAAAAAATACAGTCATGGTGAGATAGGGAAGAATGAATACTAAATGATAAGTTTAGCGTCAATGTGGAATTTTACAGCGCTTGTTGAGCGTTCAGAATAAAACGAGGATTAGAAAGATATGTCCGGATTTTTCAGAAAATTGCTAGGTTTCATCTTGCTGGTGGCTACTGTCGGCCTGGTAACGTGTCAGTCTATGGTCAAGGCTGAGTCCTTCGCTACGTTGGCCGTAAATCACTCACCTTTTATACGCGGAATTAAATAATGGACAGGTTGCCGTCGCTGAAATTTGCCAAGCGTTTTACCGAAGATACTTTGCACCAGTATTCGCCTAGAGGTCTGCTACTTTATTTCTTGGCGCTGGCTCTTATTCCTGCCGTGATCATCGGGCTTGTAAAAGGTCATGTAATGTCCATCATTGTCAATGCGACCGCGTTTGCCCTTTATTGCCTCGCGGCAATGTTGCTGCGCAGAGGTCTGGCAGCCGAGGCTCCCGCACGGATGAACCGGTGGTTGAATTCGACCAAATGGCCTTTGAAATTGATAGCGGCGCTGCTGGTTGCCGGAACTACCGGTCTGCTGGCCGCTTTAGGCGCGCGGCAAAGCCTGCCCGTGTCGTTGATCTATTCCGTTGGCGCCTTGTTGGGTATGTATTTAAGTTATGGATTTGATCGGCCTAAACCTGTTCAATTGACCGAGGCGCATGGTTATTCCGGTGATGAGATCAGGCAAACTTTGGCGGGCGCATTTGCCACCATAAAAACCATTGAGCAAGCCAATCGTAAAATTTTTAACAGTGAACTTAATCAGCGGATTGACAGCATTTGTGAAATTGCTGAAGCTGTGATCGCTGAACTGGAAGCGGACCCGCGCGGCATTCGCCGGGCTAGAAAGTTTCTTAATGTCTATCTGGACAGCGTCAAGCAAGTGACGGAAGGCTATGCGAAAACCCATAGACAAACCGCCTCTCAGGAACTGGAACAAAATTTCAGGCAAGCACTGGAAGCAATAGAGTCTGCTTTTCAGGAACAACGACAAAAGCTTTTGGAAGAGGACATGTTCGATTTGGACGTGAAAATTGAAGTACTGACCGCACAACTGAAACGCGAAGGCATCATGTGATGTTGCATAATAATTCGATGGAGAATCATCCGCTATGAGTGAACAACAAGATCAGGTTACAACCAGCGCCCCAGTGCAAATAGACGAAACTCAGCTGCCCCCGGCTCAAGAACTCGTGACGGGTGTTCAGGCCGGCATCGTTTCTTTTCAGGAGGCTCCGGCTGAAAAACAGCAAATAATCAGCCAGCTGTTGCAAGAGATCGATATAAAAGATACGCATTCGATATTGTTTTTCGGCAGTAAAGCCCAGGAACAGTTGACCACGGTATCGGACCGAATGCTGGAAGGTGTCAAAAACAAAGATACCGGACCGGCCGGTGAGGATTTGAATGCAATGGTCGCGACAATTCGCGGCTTTGAAATAGATGACCTCGATCCGAATAAAAAACAGGGCTTTTTCTCAAAGTTAATGGGCAAGGCCAAGCCAGTCGTAAAGTTTGTTCAGCAATATGAAGAAGTGCGGAAACAAATTGACAGTATTACCGACAAACTGGAAAAGCATAAAACCAGCCTTTTGACCGACATTGCTTCATTGGACCGACTGTATCAGGCTAATCTCGATTATTTTCATTCGCTGGAAGATTACATTGCTGCCGGTGAAGAGAAACTGCGTGAGCTCGATAACATCATCATTCCGGAGCAGGCCAAATTGGCCGAAAGCAGTCAGGAAGTGATTGCCTCGCAAAACTTGCGCGATTTGCGTTCAATAAGGGATGATCTGGACCGGCGTGTTCATGATTTGCGTTTGACCCGCCAGGTATCGATGCAAAGTCTGCCCAGTATCCGGCTGGTTCAGGAAAATGACAAAGGCCTGGTCAATAAAATCAATTCGACGATAGTCAACACCATCCCGTTATGGCGTCAACAACTTGCGACCGCTGTGACCATTTTCAGATCATCGCAAGCGGCAGAGACGGTCAAAGCGGCTACCGATCTGACCAATGATCTGTTGGCGGCCAACGCCGAAAATCTCAAACAAGCCAATGCCGAGACACGAAAACAGCTGGAACGCGGCGTTTTTGACATTGAAGTCGTCAAGCAGGCTAACCAGGCCTTAATCGCAACCATCGAGGAAAGTTTGCAAATTGCCGATATGGGCAAAAAAATGCGAAGCGAAGCCGTGGTGCAGCTGCAGCAGTGCGAAGCTGAATTAAGAAAAACATTGGCATCGGCTCAAGCCAGTCCGTCGACCAAGGTATAAAATCCCTACAATTCCCAGTTTGACGATAAAAAAGGGGAAACTTACGCCAACCCTTAAATCGACATTTACGGTTCAAACTGGGAATGGCTGACAAGATCCGGTCTTTTTTGAATCGGCCGCTGGATTAAATGTGTCTGACATGAAACGGAGGAGACCCTGTGAGTATTTTTAATAAACTGTTTGGCGAATTTGTCGATGTGATTGAATGGACCGATTCAACCAGCGATACGCTGGTTTACCGGTTTGAACGCTACGGCAACGAGATCAAATACGGCGCCATGCTGACGGTCAGAGAATCGCAAACTGCGGTGTTGGTTAACGAAGGCCGGATCGCCGATTTCTTTGAGCCCGGCCTTTATCGCCTGGAAACTCGAAATATGCCGATCATGACGACGCTTGAAAGCTGGCCGCACGGATTTTCCAGTCCGTTCAAGGCGGAAGTCTATTTCTTTAACATGCGCCGATTTGCCGATTTAAAATGGGGCACCAAAAACCCGGTCATGTTGCGTGACAAGGAATTTGGGCCGATTCGCTTGCGGGCGTTTGGTACCTATACGTTCCGGATCAAAGAGCCGCTTACCTTGATCAAGGAAATTGTCGGCACCAGCGGACACTTTCAAACCGGAGACATTGCAGAACAATTGCGAAATCTGATTGTCGCCCGTTTTGCCGATATTCTGGGTGAATCGGGTATTCCGGCGCTGGATTTGGCTGCAAACTACAATGAGTTAGGCGAATTCATCACACAAAAAATCAAGCCCGAATTTGAGTCCTACGGTCTGGATGTGATGCAATTGATGGTGGAGAACATCTCCTTGCCGCCTGAAGTGGAAGCGACTTTGGATAAGCGGACCAGTATGGGCATAATCGGCGATCTTGGCCGTTATACCCAATTTCAAGCTGCGGAGGCGTTGGCGGCTGCGGCAAAGAATCCGTCCGGTGGCGCAGGGGAAGGTATTGGCATGGGGATGGGGTTTGCGATGGCTCAAAATTTGGGGCAGACCTTGAATGCATCAACTCAGTCGCCCGGTTCGGGATCTCCTCCGCCTGTACCTGGAGGCGTCAGCTATTTTATCGCGGTTGCCGGTCAGCAAAGCGGTCCGTTTTCTGTGCCCGAGTTAATGGAGAAAATCAAAACAGGCGAGCTGACGCGTGCAACCTTGGTTTGGAGCCAGGACCTGGTCGAATGGACGCCCGCAGAAAAAGTCACTGCATTGGCCGCAGCGTTTGCGCATGTTCCTCCTCCTGTCCCTAAGTAATCGGCTAGCATGTCCTCAGTTATCAAAACCCGTGAAGCCAAACAATTGACGTTGCGTTTTCCTTGCAAACAATGCGGCGCAGTCATCAAATATGCCCCCGGCACAGATCTGTTGGTCTGTCAGTACTGCGGCACCGAAAATCAAATAGAACACCGCACGGGGGTTATCGAAGAGTACGATCTCAAAGAAGCGCTTAAACGGGTCTCGGAAACCCGAGCCGAAGCAGCCGTTCCAACAATCCATTGTGACGAATGCGGGGCAGGGTTTCAGTTCGAAGCCAAAATTCATGCGGGGGAATGTCCTTTTTGCGGGACACCGATAGTCACGGCGACGACGGAAATAAAACCGATCCAGCCTAAATCCCTGTTGCCGTTCAGTATTGACGAACCGGCTGCCCGGCAACGATTTAAAAGCTGGATTGCCGGACTCTGGTTTGCTCCCAATGCGGTAAAAAAGTATGCCCGAAGTGATACAAAACTAACGGGTGTCTATCTTCCGTATTGGACGTTCGACAGCGATACGGTGACGGCCTACACAGGAGAGCGGGGTGATGTTTATTACGTGCGGGAGGCTGTTCAGGTAGTCAGAAATAACCGAGTCGTGACTGAAATGAGGGAAGTGCCCAAAATTCGCTGGACTCCGGTCAGCGGTCAGGTCGGTCGTTTTTTTGATGATGTCCTGGTCGGTGCCAGCAGTTCATTGCCCCGCAAAATTCTGGATGCCCTGCAGCCCTGGGATTTGTATGCATTAATTCCTTACGACGAGAACTATCTGAGCGGTTTTCGCAGTGAATATTATCAGGTCGAATTGGCGGAGGGCTTTGATCATGCCCGGCAGATCATGGATGATCAGATTTACCGTGACATTTGCCACGATATCGGCGGCGATCACCAGCGCATTCATCATGTTGAGACCCGGCATAGCAGAACGACATACAAGCATTGTTTGCTGCCGGTTTGGTCGGCGGCGTTTCGTTACAAGGATAAATCCTACCGCTTTGTCATAAATGGCCGTTCCGGTAAAGTTCAGGGCGAACGCCCTTACAGTTTCTGGAAGATCACCTTTGCCGTATTGGCTTCGTTAACATTGGCAGCTGGCATTTACTACTATCTTGATAAGTCCGGCGCCTTGCAGAAAATGCAGAACAACGGAATGGTCATTCAGCAGTATTCTATTGAACAGCCGATTCGTTATTAAAAAGAGAGTTGAGCAGGCTTGAATTCAATGCCTTTTTCTTCTCAAAATGAGAGTTACCGGTTAGAACGGATAACTTGTCAGTAAAGAATCACTTGGTGGTAGAATGGCAAGTTTTGAAGAAATAGCTTCCAATATGCGCGTAGTCAGGGGGTTGGCACACTTGCAGCCATTACTAAAAGGTTGTGTGCTTACGATTGGAAATTTTGATGGCTTACATTTAGGCCACCGGGCTTTGATAGAAAAATTGGCCGAAAAAGGCAGGCAAATGAATTTGCCGGTCGTGGTCATTATTTTCGAGCCTCAGCCTCAAGAGTATTTTATGGGCGATAATGCGCCCTCAAGATTAATGCGGTTGCGCGAAAAAGTGACTCAATTTTCGACGCTTCCGGTGGACATCCTGCTGGTCATGAAGTTTGACATGCACTTCGCCAATTCGGATGCCGAAGATTTTATACGCGAAGTGCTGGTCGCAAAGCTGAATGTAAAACACCTGGTTGTGGGTGATGATTTTCATTTTGGTAAAGCGCGTAAAGGTAATTTTGCGTTACTTAACCATAAAAGCCAGGAGTACGGATTTAAGGTTGAAGATTCTCAATCTTACCGCTTGTCGGGTCACAGAATCAGCAGCACATTGATTCGTGACGCATTGGGTGAGGGTGATTTGCCGATGGCTGAAAAAATGCTGGGCCGCAGCTATTCGATTTGCGGCCGGGTTGCTTACGGTGAGCGCGTGGGAAGAACCATTGGTTTTCCTACGGCGAATATCAGGTTGTTGAGAAGAAATACACCGATCGATGGCGTATTCGCTGTCCGGGTGTCCGGGCTGGATGATACGGCTTTGCCGGGAATTGCCAATGTCGGCACCCGGCCTACCGTAAACGGGGCCTCCAAAGTTACTTTGGAAACGCATTTATTCGATTTTGATCGGGATATATACGGCCGGCAGATAGAAGTTCATTTTTTAAAGAAGATCAGAGACGAACGGCGATTTGAGTCATTGCAACAATTGAAGACTCAGATTGAGATAGACGTAACCGAAGCCAAAGAATTTTTGCTGAAATAACTAGTGATGACGATGGATTACAAAAACACACTGAATTTACCCAAAACGGATTTTCCAATGAAAGGGAATCTGGCACAACGCGAGCCGGAGCAACTTAAAAAGTGGAAAGAAGCCGGCTTGTATTCAAAAATCAGAGAAACATTTTCCGGTCGTCCCAAGTTTATTCTTCATGATGGCCCTCCTTATGCGAACGGCCCCATTCATATCGGTCATGCGGTCAACAAGGTTCTTAAAGACATCATCGTCAAATCCAAGACCCTGTCCGGATTCGACTCGCCTTATGTGCCGGGCTGGGATTGTCACGGTCTGCCTATCGAGCTAATGGTTGAAAAAAAGGTCGGAAAACCTGGCGCCAAACTAACCTCAGCCGAATTCCGGACTGCCTGCAGGGACTATGCGGCCAAACAAGTCGACATGCAAAAAGAGGAATTCATCCGCCTGGGTGTTTTTGGCGAATGGGACAATCCCTACCTCACCATGAACTTTAAAGTTGAGGCTGATATCGTTCGCGCGCTGGGTAAAATCAGCCGTCAAGGCCATCTAACCAAAGGTGCGAAACCGGTTCACTGGTGTACCGATTGCGGATCAGCCCTGGCTGAAGCGGAAGTCGAGTACGAAGATAAGCATTCTCCCGCTATTGACGTCTGTTTCAGAGTCCTGGATGAGGCGAAGTTCATGGCGGCTTGCCACCATGTGCCGGACCATCCGGGCGAAGGACCTTTGTCAGTGGTTATCTGGACAACAACACCCTGGACACTGCCCGCTAATCAGGCGGTGGCTTTGAATCCGGATCTGGAATACGCGGTTATTCAATTCAGCAACAACGGTCAGCCTGAGCGCTTGCTGCTGGCTGAAGCGCTGATGAAAGACGCGATGATGCGTTACGGTATTTCGGATTACAAGGTCATTGCCTATTGCAAGGGCGATGCGCTGGAAAATCACCTGCTGCAGCATCCGTTTTACGACCGACAAGTGCCTATCATTCTGGGTGGCCATGTCACTACCGAAGCCGGAACCGGCGCGGTTCATACCGCGCCGGGGCATGGTCAGGATGACTATGTGGTTGGCCAGAAATACGGTTTGCCGGTTGATAATCCGGTAGGCGGTAATGGTGTTTTTTTGCCGGGCACCGAGTTCTTTGCCGGTGAGCATGTGTTTAATGCGAATGATCATGTCCTGGAAGTGCTCGCCGAGCGAGGCGTGCTGATTCATAAAGAAGCCATTTTGCACAGTTATCCGCATTGCTGGCGTCACAAAACCCCGATCATTTTCAGGGCAACACCGCAATGGTTTATTTCTATGGATAAAAACCGCTTGCGTGAACAGGCCCTGGAAGAAATCAATAAAGTCGAATGGATACCGGATTGGGGCAAGGCTCGTATAGAAGGTATGATTTCAGGACGGCCGGACTGGTGTGTCTCCCGGCAACGAACCTGGGGCGTACCCATTGCCTTGTTCGTCGATAAAGAAAGCGGCGAGTTGCATCCGAATTCGGAAGAGTTGATCGAACAGGTCGCTCAAAAAATCGAATTAAAAGGGATTGATGCCTGGTTCGAGCTGGATAAGGCAGACTTGCTGGGCACTGAAGCGGAGCAATACGACAAAATTCGGGATACGCTGGATGTCTGGTTTGATTCCGGGGTGACTCACTTTTCGGTGTTGAGAAACCGGGATTATCTGGGATTTCCGGCCGATCTGTATCTGGAAGGTTCCGATCAGCATCGCGGCTGGTTTCAGTCGTCATTGTTGTCATCTGTTGCGATGGAAGGCGCTGCACCTTTCAGGGAAGTGCTGACCCACGGGTTTGTCGTCGATGGAGAAGGCAAAAAAATGTCCAAGTCCAGCGGCAATGTCGTTGCGCCTCAATCCGTCATGAAAACACTGGGCGCCGATGTGTTGCGTCTGTGGGTCGCTGCAACTGATTACCGCGGCGAAATCAGCGTTTCAGACGAAATTCTCAAACGCACGTCCGATGTTTACCGGCGCTTGCGTAATACCGCCCGGTTTTTGTTATCTAATCTGGACGGCTTCGATCCTGCATTACACAGTGTTTCAGCCGACGACATGCTCGCATTGGACCGTTGGGTCGTGGACAGGGCATTGGTGCTGCAGCAGGAAGTGATAGACGCTTACGATAAATACCAATTCAATTTGGTTTATCAAAAGGTTCACCATTTTTGTGCCGTTGACTTAGGCGGTTTTTATCTCGACATCATTAAAGACCGGCAATACACCGCCAGGCACGACAGCCTTGCACTTCGCTCGGCCCAAACGGCGATGTATCATGTACTGGAGGCATTAACCCGCTGGCTGGCGCCGATACTCAGTTTTACCGCTGATGAACTTTGGCAGTATTTGCCCGGTTCTCGCGGTGAATCGGTTTTTCTTGAAACATGGTATCAAGGCTTGTTCGAGCTGGATAATAACACCGCGATGAACCGGGATTTCTGGCAAACCATCATGACAGTGCGGGAAGCGGTCAGCAAGGAACTGGAGCAGGTGCGAAAGACCGGTGCCATAGGCGCGTCATTGAATGCGGAAGTCACCCTTTACGCGGATGAGTCGCTTTTTCCTGTGCTCAAACAGATTGAATCAGAACTGCATTTTATCTTTATCACGTCCCACGCCTGCGTTAAACCGGTATCCGAAAGACCGGCCGATGCCTCTCAAACAGAGGTGAGCGGACTGGGTGTAGTGGTTGCCGCGTCTACCAAAACAAAATGCGTCCGCTGTTGGCACCAACGCGATGATGTCGGCGTGCATCCTGACCATCCGGAACTGTGCGGACGGTGTGTTGAGAATGTCGATGGCGCCGGCGAAATCAGGCAGTATGCATAATGGCAGGCACTAAGTTGAAATGGCTTTGGCTGTCTTTTATTGCGCTGGTGCTGGATCAGCTAAGCAAATGGGCAGTCAAAGCCAGTATGCAGTTATACGAATCGATAGACATTCTGCCGTTTTTTAAACTGACCTATGTTCATAACACCGGCGCAGCCTTCAGTTTTTTGAGTGAGGCTGGCGGCTGGCAACGTTGGTTTTTTGCCGGAATGGCGTTTGTTGTCAGCGGTGTCATTGTCGTCTGGATCATGCGGCTCAAAGAAAATGAGACCTTGCTGGCGATTGCGTTGTCGTTGGTATTAGGTGGCGCGATCGGTAATTTGATCGACAGACTGGCTTACGGTTATGTGATCGATTTTCTGGATGTCTATTATCAAACATGGCATTGGCCGGCTTTCAATATTGCCGATTCCGCGATTACCGTGGGCGTAATGCTGATGCTGGCCGAATCGTTCGGATTCGGTAAGCCCAAGTCGGAATAACAGGGTCAACCGGGTGAGGTGTTGGCTTTAATTCGGAGATGTTTCGGGTAAGCCTCTTGGGATTTGGCGCTAAATAACTTTCCGAAACAATGTGCCTTGAAGCCCGTTCTGTTACTCGATTGACGGGACGCCGTAAATACGTCCATGTAGGATTGACGACAGCAATCCCTGCCGCCGACACCGGTCAATCGAGCAACCGAACCGGCTATCCCGAAATTCAAATAAGAAGGTTATTGGTCCAACTCCTTAAATAACCTATCCCAATCAAATGCAGGGCCCGGATCGGTTTTTCGTCCCGGGGCTATATCGCAGTGCCCTGCAATGGCGTCCCGGGATAGTTTCGGATAATGCTTTAACAGGCAGTCGATCACCGCTATCAACTGTGCATATTGTTCGCTTGTATAGGGTGTCGTGTCCGTCCCTTCCAGCTCGATTCCAATAGAAAAATCGTTGCAGCGCTGTCTGCCTTGATATTCCGACATGCCCGCATGCCAGGCCCTCAAATTAAACGGAACGTACTGCGTTATTTCGCCGGTGCGTTTAATCAACAGATGTGCCGATACTTTCAGCTGATGAATACTTTCAAAATAGGGATGGTCAGCCGGATTTAAACCATTACAAAACAATTGATCAATGCAGGCTGTGCCAAACTCCCCGGGGGGCAGGCTGATACAGTGGATCACAATCAATGAAATGTCCTCAGGATCAGGTCGTTCGTCGAAATTGGGCGACATGATCTGGCAGCAATCGGTTATTCGGTGTTCTTCTAGGTGCATGATTGGATCGAGTAAAAGTTGAAAACACTGTTATTATTCACTGGTCCGCATTTTATCGCATGATCAGACGGGCATGAAACAATCGAACCGAAGGAGACGCTATGAAGCAAGCCCTGATTGATCAGGTCAAACAGATGTTGGCCGAAGATATAGGCAGTGGCGATATCACTGCAGAAATTATTCCCGAGCATCTTTCGGCACAAGCCCAGGTGATGTCTCGCGATGCGATGGTGCTTTGCGGCAGGGACTGGTTCAATGCCGTATTTTTTATATTGGCTCCCGGTATGACCATACATTGGCGTGTTGCAGAAGGTGAGGCTATCGCCGCCGATACTTTTCTGTGCAGCCTGAAAGGTCCGGCCAGGTCTTTGTTGACCGGCGAACGCACCGCGTTAAACCTGTTACAAACCTTGTCTGCGACAGCAACGCTGGCCCGCCGTTATCGGGATGCTGTAGCCGGAACCGGCTGCAAGATTCTGGATACCCGTAAGACCATACCCGGATTACGACAGGCGCAAAAATATGCAGTTGCCTGCGGCGGGTGTTACAACCACCGAATGGGCCTGTATGATGGGGTTCTGATCAAAGAAAATCATATTATCGTTGCCGGTTCCATCGCCAATGCGGTCAAAGCCGCCAGAGCCAAATCGTCTGTGCCGGTAGAAGTCGAGGTTGAAAATCTCGATGAATTGAACCAGGCCTTAGCGGCGGGTCCGGACCGGATCATGCTTGATAATTTCAATCTTGAGGATATGCGTAAAGCGGTGATTTTGACTGATAAGCGTGTTGAACTGGAGGCCTCCGGCAACATCACACTGGAAAATATCCGCAAGGTGGCCGAGACCGGTGTTGATTTTATATCGATAGGCGCACTGACCAAACACGTAGAAGCCATCGATTTATCCATGCGTATTCAATTGGTGCTGGACCATGACGACTAAATTGGCCGATCTGTTCAAACTCATCAGTCACGGCGTTTATGTTATCGGCGTTTGCGACGGCGACAAGATCAATGCTTTTACCGCTGCGTGGGTGATGCAGGTTTCCTTCGACCCGCCCATGCTGGCGTTCAGCATCAATCCTCAACATACGTCATATTTATTATTGCGGGCAAGCGGCGTCTGTTCGGTCAACGTTTTGAGCGATCAGCAGATGGCGCTGGCCGAACGGTTCGGCTCATCCGGTAAAGACAAAATGTTAGGCATAGACTGGCAAACCGCCGAGACCGGCGCACCCATTCTGCCTGAGGCGCTGGCTTATTTTGATTGCGAAGTTTCCACCTACGCCGATGCGGGTGATCATCAAGTGGTCGTGTGCCGCGTAGTCGATGCGCAAGACAAAAATCCAGGCCGCCCCCTGCTTTACCGGCAAACCGGAGAGATGGATCAAAGCGACAGGCTTTATTCACGTTCTTCCGTGGGATGGTCATCTTAAATCGCGTAAATTGAGCTGCCTGATATCATCAAACCCGGGTCCTGTTGGGTTAACTGTCGTCTCAACCACAACCTGCTTGATATGCCGGAATATTGGGGTATCCCTAAGCGCTCAGCGCAGAGAGGAAAGTCCCAGCGTCAGTGCGGGCCAGTAGGTAATGATCAGCACGGATAGCAGCAGAATGAAGAAAAACGGTAAGGTGGCGATGTAAAGTTGCAGCATTGGCCGCTGAAAGCGATAGCTGGCGATAAACAGGTTCATGCCTACCGGCGGTGTAAAATAGCCAATTTGCATGTTGGCGAGAAAAATAATACCCAGATGCACGGGGTCTACGCCATAACCGACGGCTATCGGCAGCAGCAGCGGAATCATGATGACCAGCGCCGCAAAGATGTCCAGAAGCGTGCCGAGTATCAGCAGAAAAATGTTAAGTGCCATCAAAAAAGTGAGCTGACTGGAGATGTGTTCTTTGACAAAACCGAACAGAAGTCCCGGCACATCAGCATCGATCATATAGTTGGTAGACGCCAGCGAGACGCCCAGTATCACCAGAATTCCTCCCACCATGACCATGGCTTTGCGCATAATTTCCGGCAGTTTTTGCAGACTGATTTCCCGGTGAATCAATACCTCGACAATCAGCACATAAACCGTCGTGACTGCGGCAGCTTCCGATACGGCGAAATAGCCGCTGTATATGCCGCCCAGCACCACGAAGGGCAAAGGCAGTTCCCAACGGGCTTCTTTGATCGCCTGCCAGGCTTCAGTAGCGGTAAATTTAATCAAAGGTAAATGGCGGTTTTGAGAATAGCTCCAGCCCGAGAGCAACACCAGCATCAAAAGGCCGGGCATGATGCCGGCAAGGAATAATTCATCAATGGTAAACGGCCGGCCTACACTCATTTGCTGGGCAATCACGCCGTAAAGTATCAGCGGTAACGACGGTGCGAATAACAGGCCGAGGCTTCCCGACGTGGTAATCAATCCGAGACTGAAGTTTTCCCGGTAACCGGCCTGCATCAAAGCCGGATATAGCAATGCGCCCAATGCGACAATGGTGACACCCGAAGCGCCGGTAAAAGCGGTCAGCAATGCGCAAGCAGTGAGGGAAACCATGGCCAGACCGCCGGGCAGCCAGCCTAATAGCGCCTGAGTGAGTCGCATCAGCCGTTGTGGTGCGCGGCTTTCGCTTAATAAATAACCGGCGAAAGTGAATAATGGAATCGCCAGTAGAATCGACATATCAGTCAATCGGTAAAACTCGATGGCGACTACCGTTAGATCCACATCGTTTTGATAAAAGCCGAGTAAAGCGCCTGCGGCGATAATGGCAAACAACGGAGTGCCCAGCAACGCTAACAGAATCAATATCAGTGAAATCAGCACTGGTCAGGTTCCCTGTCAAACACGGCGTAGAGGAAAAAACGCAAGCTTATGATGCCGAAACCGAACGGGATAATCAGTTCGCAGATCCAGGCGGGGACCGAAGCAAAAGCAAGGGTTGCTTCACGGTAGTCCATTAGCACCAGTCGCAAGCCTTGCCATGACAGCAGGCCACAAATCACAGAGGTAAATAAATGCGTTAAAAATTGACTCGGTTTTTTCAGGTAATCCGGTAAAAATTTGCTCAGTATATCAATGCTGATATGGTTGCGATCCCGCGTTGCCGCCATTGCGCCCAAGAGTGCAATCCATAACACCAGAATGCGCAGCAGCGGATCGGCCCAAACAAACCCGCTGCCCCACATGTTGCGAAGCACCACCTGGCCGATTGCCAAAAGGATCATCGCTGCCAGTATTGTTACCAGGGTGAGATCTTCAAGGTGACGTAACCCTGTTATCAAGCGCCGGAACATCGTCTTAATTGCCTGCGCCCTGATTCTGGCGAAACGCTTGCAGATGCATTTTTAAGGTTTCCAGAATAGACTGGCTGAGAACGCCTTCCTTGCCCATTCTTGTCTCGGTGTCTTCCAGCATGGTGCGCCAACTGACCTGATCGTTTTTATCTGTAGAAACGAATTGGATGCCTTGATTACGCAAAACGTCCAGCGCCTCGTTATTGTCTCGGCGGTTGATACGATCAAGTTCCTTATAAACCGCACCGATGACTTCGCGGACACTTTGTTGATCTTCAGGACTCAGTTCCGCAAAGGCTTTTGCCTGGACGATCATGGTTCCATAAAAATAAGCCAGCGGCTCGTCGGTGACATATTTGATGCGGGAGTGCCATTGCAAAGCGATGGCCCCCATCGGTGAGGCTGCGACGGTATTGATCAGTCCGGTTTGCAGGCTGGTCAGCACATCGGTCAGCGGCAAAGAGATAGGCGATAAACCGATAGACTCAAATGCGCTGCGGCTGATGTAATCCCCTTCCGGAATCCAGATTTTCTGGCCTTTCAGATCTTCTACTTTCGCCACCGGCTTGTTAGCCATCAGATAGGCAAAGCCGCCTTCGCTCAAACCGAAACTGACAAAGCCGTTTATTTCCAGGCCTTTGATAATGAGATCATCCATGTGCGAACGGACATAATCGACTTCGTTGTAATTGCGGAAGATCAACGGCAGGCTGTAGATTTGCGAATCCGGATAAATGTCTTTCAATCCGCCGCCTGGAATGATGCCGCCTTGAAGCTGATTGACGCTGATTTTACGCATCACACTGGCATCGTTACCCATGATGCCGCCCGGATAAAAACGGAATATCACGCGTCCGGAAGTCCGTTGTTTGATGACCTCTGCCGCCTGGCGCATTTTTTCCATCCACACGGTGCCATCCGGCGATGCGGTGGCTATCTTCAGCGTAATCGATAAAGCATTTTGTGAGAAAAGGGTTAGAAATACCCAAAAAACAGCTGCCGTTAATCTGTGCATAATTTACTCTTGAAAATAGCTGGAAGATTCGTCCAATAACTGTTGAGCTTCCTGTTGAGCCATCGTATTGGAAAGGGTCAGTCCTGAAGCCTTGGGATCTGCCAGCAGGACTTCATGTAATAAGTTGTCGTGCAACGTGCGGTCGAAAATCATGCGCGCATAATTACGCGCCAGCGCCACTTTGACAGCCAGGTCTTTGCCTTGCGATAGCTCAATAGCCCGTTCGAAGTGAGTTTTAGCGATTTCAGGCTTTCCGCCTAATGCCGGTGACAGTTGAGACCGGAGCAGGCCCAGATAATAATGGGCGCGGCCCGAATCAAAATGTTCATCCAGTTCGATGACTTTTTCAAACAAGGCTTCGATTTTTGGCCGGTCGGCAATGGCATTCCAGTCTCTGCTGTGCGCTTGCAGCCAGGCAGCCCACGCCAGTCCATACGTGTACAATTCGTTCGTCGCGTTTTGATTGAAATTATCCAGAGCGGGCTTGAAATCATCATAAGCCAGCGTGTCGATTTTGCACTGCGCGGCTTGTTTTAAACACAGCGCGCGTTGAGCGTAGCTGCGGGCTTTTCCAGTCAGCTTGCGCGAACGATTGTTGTCACTGACCAGACTGGAAGCATAAAAAGCATAGAGTTTGGCTCCCGAGATCAGCAGGCCGGCATTGTCCGGATTACTCTCTATCAAGCCGTCCGTCATTAATAGATAGGCCGGTAATCCTTCGCGGACAATGGCGACGTCTTCCTGCTCGAGAATGGCGCCTGCAAATGAATCGGATACCTCATGCAATGCCGATGATACGCAGCCGGTCAACAAAGGCATTACCAATAGCAGAACAGCCGCATTCATGGGTTTTAATCGTGGCACAAGCATTTTCCAGTGATTATGAGCGTTAACGGGTGAAACTGAAGTTTTCTGACGTTATAGGATCGCTATATTAGCGCATCATAATGCGTTCTGCTAGAACGCCGTAAACCCATCCATGCGGCTTGACTGCGTTCAATCTGGTCCAACCGTGAAAAGTAGAATTAGCGGCATTTCTTTATCACGATGGCAATGTCGAAATTGCAGGTATGCATGAGCTTTGTGGCTACTAACAGGGGGTGTTGGCTTGAGTAAGCAAGACTTTACGATGACAAGAACCAGAGCTGACAATCAGCCGGTAAAATGGCCGAGGGTATGCTTGCCTCGCTCTGGTCCCCGCATCACTTACTCGATAGAGATGCTCTTACGTTTGCCCTTTTCTGTTTTTGGAATCATGACTTTTAACATGCCGTCCTTAAACGACGCTTTGGCATTGTCATAATCAACGGTGCCGGGTAACGATAGCGTGCGCTGATATTCACCCCGGGTTATTTCCCGGCGAAAATATTTCCCTTCTTCCTTTTTTTCTTCTTTTGTGGCGGTGCGTATCGTGATGGCCTGATCATTGATAGTGACATCCAGGTCTTCTTTTTTTACGCCGGGTAAGGCCGCCTGAACTTCTATTTCATTGTCATGATCGATAATATCGACTTTCGGAAAACCTTTCTCCAGTCCCATGGTAGGCATATTCCAGTCTGAAAGACGGGGCCATCTGCGTGACAGAAAGTCATCAAAAAAATTGTCGAAGTCGTCAAATGAAATCAGATTGCCGGTTGTTGAAGTGGCTGATAATTCTGAACTTTTTTTGTCTTCTTTTTCTTTTACATTGGAATTCATGACATGCTCCATTGTGAGTGTTCAAACTTTTAAAAAAGTTATTCAGCTTGAAAATAGGGGGGGGGCAGGGTTCGCCATTGCTTTCTCATGACCGATTCATGAGAGGATTGGTTTGAAAATTTTGACGAAAACCTGGAAATACTCAGCCAGCGAATCGATAGCGAAAAATTAAAATGGGCTTTAAAGAGGGTGAAATTTAAGACCATTTGCAAGACCGCCATAGAGACACTGACTGAGCACCGCCGCTATTAAAGATCAAATCAGGCAATAAATATATCAGGGTAAACACCTACAGTGCTTGCTGCCCCATAATTGACAATCAGTTTGAAACAGCCTTGATTATTGGCCGTTTGTAACTGCCTTCAAGGACTCGCTGAGCTGTCCTTTGGGTGCAAAATCCCATTGCCCCAGATACTCAACATCGTCGATCAGCCAATTGGATCCATTCGTCATTTTAATGAGCTTATACCGGTCGGACCAGGTTTCAGGTCTGGCGTCAGCTTGCGGAACCGCATAAGAAAATGTGACTAATACGTTAGCGCTATCCAACGCTATCGCTGCCTCTGAAATTTCAAACGAAGTCGCGCCTTCAAATAAACTTGAGAAGATATCGCCTTCTACCAGCGGGGGTTTTTCGGTGGGATAGCGGGTCTTGAAGTCTTGTTGAAACTGCCGGGCGTTTTGAAGCAGCTCGTTAAGCCTGGGGCTTAGGTACGAAGCCAGTACTTTTGCCTGTTCATCGTTTGGGAGTCCGCTGAAACGCATGCTGTGGTATTTGCCTAGAAACGCTGATACGTGTTTGTCCGGCGTGGTGTGCGTTGAGGCTTGAGACGCTGCAATATAAATCACAAGACACGTTGCCGATACGATTTGCTGAATGAGTTTCATGGGCGAATTAAACGTAATGATCAGGTTTTGCCTAATAGTACCCGATGGACTGCTAACATCAACCGATAGTGGAAGCCTATTTTGTAGGAGCGGGCGATGCCCGCGATTGAACTCCATTCGATCG
>JAGXSU010000151.1 GCA_018333785.1 Methylomicrobium sp.
AGGCTTACCGTGCCGTACGCAATGCCGCACCTTCCAGACGGACATTCTTCGAACAATTCCGAACCTTACTTCAATTTATGCCTTTTGATAATTGGCAGCATTTGATGCGGTTCATGCTCTATGGAGAAAATCAAATACCTAGAAAAACGTAAGGTTTTAAAATGGGAATTGCTGACAATTGGCAATGGGTCTGCAAAAAAATCCTGATTACACGGATGCATTAACAAACGGTTATATCAAGTTACTGACCCGTTCGGCGCCATTGCATGATATCGGCAAAGTGGGAATTCCTGACGCGATACTCCGAAAACCGGGGCCACTCACGCCACAGGAGTGGGATATCATGAAGACTCATGCACAGTTGGGCAGCGATGCAATAGAGTTTGCAGAGCGGGATGCGGCCGAGCCGTTGCAATTTCTTTCATTGGCCAAAGAAATTGCCCGTTGGCACCATGAAAAATGGGATGGCAGCGGTTATCCTGACGGTTTGATTGGCGATGGCGCGCCTATTTCGGCGCGAATCATGGCCTTGGCGGATGTGTTCGATGCATTGATTTCACCTCGCGTCTATAAACTGCCTATGCCTTATGAGCAGGCAAGAGACATCATCTTGAAAGGACGGGGTACTCATTTTGACCCGGATGTAGTCGATATCTTCATGTCCAAATTTGATGTCTTTTGTGAAATTGCCGATCGTTATCGCGATACTCACTCGGATTGCTAATCATGATTTATTGCCCTTTGCCCGGAAAAATAGCCCTGCGCGGGGTTAAGGTTATGCCGTTCGTCGCAATAAATCGATAGTTAGCATTGAGGGAGCGGGCCATGCCCGGGCCTGAGGTGGTTCAATCGCGGGCATGGCCTGCTCCTACAAAAATAAGTTTGACTGGACGGTATTGGCACAGAGGGACTAAAGTTTTCTCGTACACCCGAACCTCATTATTAAAAAAAACATTTCCGGCTAGTTAGCCCCAGGTACAGACCAATCCATGATACCCACTGACTTGTCAACAACCCAATCACAGGCTGTCGCCGGCCGCGGCAAAATTCTCTCTGTCGTTTTCATCTATGCGCTGTTTGCCACCGGTTGGATATTACTTTCCGATCAGTTGACCCGCCTGTTTTTTGATGACCCGGAGAAGATTATTCTCGTCAGTTTGTTAAAAGGATGGGGCTTCGTCATTATCACTTCGCTGATGCTCTATGGCTTGATGCATCGCTGGTTCAAGGATCCTGCAGAAGTCGTCGTTAAAGCCAAAAAGTCTGTTCTACAGGTTTGGATATTTGTGTTATTGGCGCTAGTCATTAGTGTACTAACCAGTGCCTCCATGTTGTTGTCTATAAAACATCATAAACAACAAAAGATCAGTCAACTGCAG
Source organism: Methylomicrobium sp. (assembly GCA_018333785.1). GTDB lineage: Bacteria > Pseudomonadota > Gammaproteobacteria > Methylococcales > Methylomonadaceae > Methylicorpusculum. The sequence continues at coordinate 1,380 of JAGXSU010000151.1, forward strand.
GCAGTGGCTGATCTAAAGTCACGGCAAATCGGCGATTGGCGCAAAGAACGGCAGCGTTATGCAGAATTTGTCCAAACCAGCTTTTTTCATGCCAGACAATACCGTTGGTGGCAAGAACCTGGTAACCAACAAACCGAAGATGAGTTAATCATCCGATTGGAGCAATCAGTTAGAAACCGTATGTATGATGGGGCGACTTTGATCAGTCCACTCGGAGTCCGGTTATGGAGCTCTTATTCTGATTCGGCAGCCCTTTCTCAGAAAGTAGTGGATGCGGTTCTCTTGACGAGTGTCGATAGAAAAGTACGAGAAATAGGGCCTTATCGAGATGCTAAAGGCATCGCCAGGCTGGATTTTGTTGTCCCGATTAATCGGGTGTCCAATGAGGGTAAAGTCCCTGTTCTTATTCAGCATTTTGAACTGGAAAAGTGGCTTTTTCCTGCGCTGACTCATTGGCCTATGATCAGCGCCAGTGTAGAAACATTATTGATCAGAAAAGACGACGATCAGGTGTTTTATCTTAATCCGTTAAAGGACAACGTTAATGCTGCAGTCAATCTTCGTTTACCGGTTACGACACCCAAGCTGTTAGCTGCCCAGTTGTTCCGTAACGAAGTTCAATTGGGTGATCCTATCGAAGGCGTTGATTACCGTAACGAGCCTGTTATCGGTGTGGCGCAGGCTATTGAAGGCAGTGATTGGGTATTGATTTGCAAGCTGGACTTGGCTGAACTTTATGCTGAAGCCCAAGAGGATAATGTATGGATAGGCATGGTGGGTTTGTTGTCTCTATTCATGGCGGGTGCCGGTCATTATTTGCTGCGGCAGGGCCAACAATTAGAACTTGCTCGTGTTGAACAGGCATCTCAAGCCCAGCAATTGCAAGCTTTGAACCTTTTATCCGCCATCGCCGATAGTTCCAGTGATGCTATTTTTGCCAAGGATTTACAAGGCCGCTATATTCTCTTTAATGCCGCAGCCTGTCATATTGTCGGTAAGTCGATTGATGAGGTACTCGGTCAGGACGATACGGCTTTGTTTCCTGCGGATCAGGCTGAAATGCTCCAGGCTATCGGTCGCCGCGTGTTGATTGAGAATAAAACGATTACTGAAGAAGAGATACTCATGACGGTGGATGGCGTTCGTGTGTTTTCTTCGATCAAGGGGCCTTTGTACGATGGTGAGGGTCATGTTTGCGGTTTGTTTGGTATATCGCGAGACATCACCGACCGTAAGCAGGCCGAAGAACAACTCCGCATCAGTAAGGAACGTCTGCAGTTGGCGCTTGAAGTCACCCATGTCGGGCTTTGGGATTGGGATATTCAGAGCGATATAGCCTACCTATCGCCCCGCTATTATGAAATTACCGGTTACCGGGCCGATGCGGTCACGCCTGATTTTGTATTTTATAAAAGCACTGTTTACCCGGATGATCTGCCGTTCGTACTGAAGACCATTGACGCTCATTTGCAGGGGGACGTTCCCACTATTGATGTCGATTATCGAATGCAAAAACCGGATGGGCAGATTACCTGGGTTAAAGAAAGAGGCCGAGTCGTCGAATGGACGAGTGACGATAAACCGCTCAGGATGATAGGGACGATTACCGATATCAGTGCTGCTAAGGTTGCCGAACAGGCGCTGCGAAAGCAAACGGTGGAATTGGCTGAGCGAAATGCAGAAATGGAACGTTTCAATCGTGCATCCGTGGGCCGTGAGCTGGACATGATCGCAATGAAGCAACAGATTAACGAATTGTCACGGCAACTCGGTCAGGAGCCACCTTTCAAGTTGTCTTTTTTGAATGAGCCGGATCAAGGAGACGAGGCTTGAGCTGGCAACAAGATGTCATCCCTCTCGGTCATGCCTCAGTCAATAGCCGCTGGCAGGCTCTGTGGTCATACAGCCTTGCGGTTATATTGGTGATTGCCACGTTTTTGTTAAGAGACGCGGTTTCCGTTTCGTTTAACGAAAGGCCATTGCTGATACTGTTCATGTTTCCGATTATTGTCAGTGCCTTATCGGGCGGTTTTGGCCCCGGTATCACCGCTACCTTGATGGCTGCAGCTTCTACGGCTTATTTTCTGGTTCCGCCTCGAGGCAGTTTCGGTATTGCACAGGGTTTCGACTTATTTCAATGGGGTATGTTAGGTGTCAACGGTGTGCTGGTCAGCTTGCTGAGTGAGGCTTTGCACCGTTCCAGGCTTCGTGAAAAGGCCAAATGGCGACAACTGGATGCGACACAAAATTTGTTGCAGCAGAGCGAGAGGCGGTTTGAAGCTAACTTCGAACTGGCTGCCGTGGGTATTGCCATGGTGGCTCCAAATGGGCAGTGGTTACGAGTAAATAGCAAGCTATGCGATATCCTGGGTTACCGTCACGAAGAGCTTTTGGCCTTAACTTTTCAGGCGATTACCCATCCTGATGATTTGAGTGACGACCTTATTCAGGTCAGCCGGATGCTGGCGCGCGAAATTCCAACTTATTCTATTGAAAAGCGTTATATCCGTAAGGACGGCAGTCTGGTTTGGATAAATTTGACGGTCTCTTTGGTTTGGAAGCCCGATTCGACGCCGGATTATTTTATTTCGGTTCTTGAAGATATTGAAGCGCGTAAGCAGGCAGAAGCCGCGCTGAAAGCGAGCGAGGCGGCTTTGAAAAGCGCCCAGCGTCTGGCCGGACTTGGCAACTGGGAATGGGATCTGCGCAACGGCACACACCAGTGGTCTGAAGAAATTTATGCTATTTACGGCCGGGATCCCGTCTTGCCCCCGGCCGATTACCAGGAAGTCCAAAAGTATTTTACCCCAGAAAGCTGGCGTGATCTGGCTTTGGCGGTAGAGTTGGGGCTTAAGGATGGGAGAGCTTATGAATGCGATGCCGAGGTGGTTCGCCCCGATGGCAGCCGACGGTGGATTGTAGCCAGGGGCGATACGACAAAAGATGCTGATGGTCAGGTGGTTTTTATGCATGGCACGGTCCAGGACATTACCGGTCGCAAACACGCTGAAGAAGAAATTCGCCGCCTGAACGCCGAACTGGAGAAGCGTGTGCTTGACCGTACCGCAGAACTGAGTCATGCCAATCAAGAGCTGGACTGCTTTGTCTATGCGGTTTCACATGATCTGCGTTCACCACTTCGTGCCATGAGCGGGTTTAGTCAAGCCTTGATCGAGGATTTTAGCGGACAATTTCCGGAAGAAGCGCAGATCTATCTTGACCAGATCGATCTGGCCAGCCGGAAGATGAGTGACTTGATTGACGGCTTACTGGAATTGTCACGTTGCACCCGGGGTGAATTGTCTTGCGGGGAGGTCGATCTTAGTACTCTCTCTGACCGGCTTCTGGCCGAGTTTTCACGAAATGAGCCCGATAGAAAAGTTGATACTGATGTGGAGTCAGGGCTGAAGGTGCACAGCGATGCGCGTATGATGGAGTCAGTGATGCGCAATCTGTTGGGCAATGCCTGGAAATATTCGGCACATGCCGATATTGGCAGGATTCGAGTCTATGCTGAACACCGCGATGGCGTTTGCCGTATTTGTGTTGCAGATAACGGGGCGGGCTTTGACATGGCTTATGCGTCAAAATTGTTCCAGCCTTTTCAACGCCTGCACCGTCAGGATGAATTTCCGGGCATCGGTATTGGTTTAGCGACAGTACAACGGATTGTGCATCGCCAGGGTGGCGTAATTGAAGCTCAGTCTGAATCAGGCAAAGGTGCGGTCTTCTGTTTTACGTTATCAGGATCGCACCCTGAAACTGAGAAGAGTCAATCGGAGTTATTATGAGTTCGACAAAAACTATTTTATTGGTGGAAGACAATACTCAGGACGAAATATTAACATTGCGTACCCTTCGTAAAGCCAATATAGCGAATCGTATTGATGTGGTTAGAGATGGTCAACAGGCATTGGATTATCTTTTCAAGCAAGGCGAGTTTGTTGGGCGAGAGGGTCCTGATCTGCCTACCGTCATTCTGCTGGATATCAGCTTGCCCCGCCTGTCGGGTCTTGAGGTTCTGAAAAGGCTGCGAGCCAATCCACTGACGGCACTGGTGCCGGTAGTCATTTTAACTTCATCCGATGAACAAAGAGATCGCTTGAGCAGCTTTCAGAATGGAGCCAACAGTTTTGTCCGAAAGCCAGTGGATTTTAACGATTTTGCCGAGACTGTCGCGCGTCTAGGCGTCTATTGGTTGGCGACTAACGAGGGCCCGCCTCGATGAAAATATTAATCATTGAAGATGTCACCTCGGATTATTTATTGCTGGAGCGATTTCTCCGTTTGAATGGAATCGAGGGCGAATGCCAGTGTATCGCTACTAATCAAGCCTTGGAGCAGGCTTTACAGTCATCGTGGGATATTGTGTTATCGGATTACAACGTGCCTGGTATGGATTTTCGTATCACGCTGCAGCGAATTCAAAAATCCAATCCCGAATTGCCTGTGATTTTAGTTTCCGGGAGCGTGGGCGAAGAAATGGCGGTAGAGCTGTTACGCTTGGGGATGGTTGATTTTGTCTTTAAGAATAATCTTATCCGCCTGGTGCCGGCCATGCGGCGCGCGATAGATGAGTTTAATGAACGCCGCATCCGTCACGCCGCAGAAACGGTATTGCACGAAACCCAGGAACGCGCTTTGAAAGTGCAGCGTCAGGGGCAATTGGCCGCAATGAATTTGATGGAAGATGCCATTACTGCGCGAAACCAGGCAGAGGCGGTAAATGCGGCGTTACGCGAGAGCGAGCAGCGTTTGATACTGGCCCAGGAAGGCGCTCATGTGGGTATCTGGGATTGGGATATTAGCAATGATCAGTCCTATTGGTCGCCCGAATGTGAGCGGCTTTATGGGCTTGCTCCCGGTGAATTAAAAAGGAATGAAGATTTTTTAGCACGGGTGCATCCGGATGATTTGCCATTGTTAGAAGCGGTTTGGGCGTCACATATCCTGCAAGGCAAGCCTTTCGAGGTAGAGTTCCGCTTCAGGCGGGATTCGGGCGAAGTGTGCTGGCTAGTCAGCAAGGGGCAGGCAAAATATGACCAGAACGGCAAGCCAATCAGATTGTCCGGCATCAATCTGGATATTACCGAACGCAAAAATAGCGAGCAGCAGTTACGTAAGTTGGTTGAAGTCGTCGAGCAAAGTCCCGTAAGCACGATTATTACCAGTCTGAATGGCACTATTGAATATGTCAATGAGGCGTTCATTCAAGGCTGCGGCTATAGCCGTGAGGAGTTGGTCGGTCAAAATCCTCGTGTTCTGAAGTCGGAAAAGACATCGACCGAGACGTATTTAAAACTCTGGAATACGCTTAAGTCCGGCAAGACCTGGAAGGGGGAATTCATCAATAAACGCAAAGACGGCACCGAATATGTCGAATATGCGATTATTATTCCTATCCGTGATGCCGGTGGAAGTATTACCCACTATGCCGCTTTGAAAGAGGATATCTCTGATAAGAAAAGGCTCAATGAAGAGTTGGATCAGCATCGCCATCATCTGGAAGCGCTGGTAAAGCAGCGCACTTTAGAGCTGGAAACGGCTTGGGCTTTAGCTGATGCGGCTAATCGTGCCAAGAGTTCATTTCTGGCCAACATGAGTCATGAGATTCGTACGCCCATGAACGCCATCATTGGCATGACTTATTTACTCCGTCGAAGCGGGATGACAGCCGATCAAAATGAGCGCTTGAACAAAATAGATTCGGCTACACAGCATCTGCTTTCTATCATCAATGATATTCTCGATATATCAAAGATCGAGGCGGGTCATATGCAACTTGAAGCCGTCGATTTTTCACTGAACGTGGTGCTGGATAATATCTATTCAATGATTGCCGATAAAGCTCGGGCAAAAGGTTTAAGTATCCGGTTCGATTGCGATCAGGTACCGAAATGGCTGCGGGGTGATCCAACCCGTTTGCGCCAATCTTTGCTTAACTATGCCGACAATGCGGTCAAGTTTACTGAAGCCGGTGAAATTTGTTTGCGTGTCAGCGTGCTTGAAGAGAGTAACGAAGGACTACTGATTCGTTTTGAATTTCAGGATTCCGGAGTTGGAATAGCAGAGGAGAAATTAGCCATATTATTTGAAGCATTTACTCAGGCTGATGCTTCGACCACACGTAAATTCGGCGGTACCGGATTAGGGCTGGCAATTACCAAGCGCTTGGCAAACATGATGGGTGGCGATGCGGGAGTCAGCAGTGTCTTGGGTAAAGGCAGCACTTTCTGGTTTACGGCCCGGCTTCAGCGAGGTCAAGGTCAGATGCCGGAAAGACAGGAGGAAGCAGTAGCCGCCGAGGTGATTTTGCGCAGGGATCATAGTGGTGCACGCGTGTTGCTGGTGGAGGATAATCTGATCAATCGTGAGGTGGCTTTGGAGTTGTTGTACTCGGTTGGCTTGGCCGTGCATACTGCGGAAAACGGTCGGGTCGCTTTAGAGAAGGCGAGCAAAATGACTTACGATTTGATATTGATGGATGTACAGATGCCTGTAATGGACGGTTTGACGGCAACCCAAATGATTCGCGCGCTACCGGGCCTTGCTTCTTTGCCGATTTTGGCAATGACCTCCAATGCTTTTAATGAAGACCGGCAGGCTTGCCTGGCCGCGGGTATGGATGATTTTGTCGCCAAACCGGTTTTACCCGGAGAGCTTTATGCGACTTTGTTGCGCTGGCTGTCAAAGAAAGGACTGCCTGAGGTTACTCCTGTGGAGCCCGCTAGCGCTGACAAAGCCATTGTCGCATCGGCATTGGCTGATAAGGAGGGGGCAGCCATGCCTAAACCCTTGCCGCCTATTGATGGAATGGACTTTGCTCCGCCACTTGCGGTTCTCCGCGGCAATATCACCAAATACAAAGCCTTGCTGCGTCTATTTGCGAACTCACATAAGGGTGACATGCAGGCTGCGTTAAAACTGCTGGCCGATGGCGATAAACAGGCTGTCAGGCATCTGGCGCATGGCCTGAAAGGCGTCTCCTCGACATTGGGTGCTTATCGGGTGTGTGACTTGGTGACTCAGCTGGAAAATGCTTTGCTCAATGACGCTGAGTTGAAGGAATGTTCTGAACTGGCCCTGTTATGTGACAGTGAGTTGAGACAAGTGGTCGATGCGATATTGGGCTTGCCCGATGAACCGGACGAAACTCGCGGTAGCGAAATTGATCAAGAGCCTATCAAGCAAATACTTGCGGAAATGCAAGGTCTGTTGATCCAGGGTAATATTCGGGCCGGGCATCTTGCTTCTGACTCAGTTGAACAGTTACGGGTTGTGTTCGGCGATCGTTATGCCGATTTTATGCATCAACTCGAGATTTTTGATTACGAAAAGGCATTGGAACTGCTAAAAGCCTGTTCTGATTACCCTAACCGTTCATGAAAGTCCTGCATTCGCCCCGTCAAATGAAAGTACTAGGTGTTAAGGAGAGAGCGGTCAATCGCCCGACAGGACGCCGTGAATACGTCCATGTAGGCTTGACGGCGGCTCCCTGCCGCCGACACCTGTCGATCGAGCAACCGCTCCCTCTTCGGTTCGTGTACTTTCACGGTAAGGTTTCAGATTAGGCTGATAACGCCTTTAAAAAGGCGTCATTTTCTTCAGGTTTGCCTATTGTGACTCTCAGGCAATCTTTCATCAAGCCACCTTGAGGCGACATGTTTTTAATGAGCACACCTTGTTTTTTGATGTGTTCAAACAGCGTGGTTGCCTGATCAGGTTGGGTTCTGAATAAAATAAAATTGGCGGCACTGGGGTAGACGCAAAAGCGGCTCATCGCTTCCAATGAGCTAAGCACCCGGCTTCGCTCGCTACAAAGAATAGCGGTTTGAGTGTCAAACAGTTCGTTATGCTGCAATGCAAACTCAGCGGTGGCCTGCGTTAAAATATTGATGTTGTAGGGCAGGCGGATTTTGTTGAGTTCCTGAATGATATCAGGGTGTCCTGCCAAGTAGCCCAGTCGCAAACCGGCCAAGCCCAATTTGGAAAGTGTGCGCATCACAAGCAGATTGTCAAAATGGCTCAACTCACCCATGAAGCTGGCGTTCGCAAAAGGGGCGTAAGCTTCATCCAATACCACCAACCCCTTACAGGCCTTGATGATTTCGATAACGGCCTCTTTTTTAAATAGATTGCCGGTAGGGTTATTGGGGTAAGCCAGAAAGACCAGGGAAGGCTGATGGAGCGCTATGGCGTCCAGCATGGCGTCCAGATCAAGGTCAAAAGTTTCGCTGTTTAACGGTACGCCGATATAGTCAAGGCCAAGTGACAGGCTGACTTGTTTGTACATGACAAAGCTGGGATCAGGCGCCAATACACCGGAACCCGTTGGCAACGCCATCAGTAGCATCTGGATGATTTCATCCGAGCCGTTGCCCAGTATCAAGCCATGCTCATCGGCAATTCCGTTATTCTGTCTTAATGTCAGGCACAGTTGCCGGGCCTCAGGGTCAGGATAACGGTTTAGCGCGCAATCAGTAAGGCTTTTGAGCCATTGCTGTTTGATGTCTTCAGGCCATGAGAAAGGATTTTCCATGGCATCCAGTTTAATGAAGCCTCGGGCATCTGTCACCTTGTAAGCTGACAAGGCAAGGACTTCAGCTCTGAAAAGTGTTTTGATGTGCTCGCTGTTCATAATCGCGTTCGTTACGATGATTTGATTCTGAATTCCGCTGAGCGGGCATGGGCAGTCAGGCTTTCTCCCCGGGCGAGAACGGAGGCGGTTTTGCCGAGTTCATGTGCGCCTGACTCGGAGCAGTTAATCAAGCTGGTCCGCTTTTGGAAATCATAGACACCCAAAGGCGATGAAAAACGCGCTGTACCCGAGGTGGGCAATACATGATTAGGTCCTGCGCAATAATCGCCCAAGGCTTCTGCGGTGTGCCTGCCCATAAAAATAGCGCCGGCGTGACGGATTTTTTGAGATAAGTCCGCCGGATTTGCGACCGATAATTCCAAGTGCTCCGGAGCAATGGTATTGGCTACTTCTGCGGCTTCATCCAGAGAATTGACTTTGATGAACGCGCCTCTGTTACTCAGCGAGGTTTTAATGACCTCGGCACGTTCCATTTCCGGCAACAATTTATGAATGCTCTGTTCTACCTGATTCAGGTAGTCGGCATCATCGGAAATTAAAATAGCCTGGGCATTTTCGTCATGTTCCGCTTGAGAAAATAAATCCATTGCAATCCAGTCCGGATCCGTTTTGCCGTCACAAATGATCAGAATTTCTGAAGGGCCGGCGATCATGTCGATCCCCACTTGTCCAAATACCAGTTTCTTTGCCGTGGCGACATAGATATTACCGGGGCCGACAATTTTTGCAACGGCCGGGATCGATTCTGTTCCGTAGGCAAGCGCAGCAACTGCCTGTGCGCCTCCGATGGTAAATACTTTATCGACTCCGGCAAGATAAGCGGCGGCCAGCACCCATGAATTAATTTCACCTTTGGGGCAGGGGACGACCATGATCAATTCGGAAACGCCAGCCACTTTAGCCGGTATGGCATTCATCAAAACCGACGAAGGGTAAGCGGCTTTACCGCCGGGCACATAAAGACCTACACGGTCTAACGGGGTGATTTTCTGCCCTAAAACAGTGCCGTCGGCTTCGGTAAATTGCCATGACTCGATTTTCTGATGTTCGGCATAAGCCTTGATGCGGTTGGCGGCAGTTTCCAGTGCCTGCGCTTGTTCAGGTTTCAGGGAATGCCATGCTTGCTCAAGTTGCTGCTGAGTAAGGACAAGTTCGTCTGCCTGGAGAATGTGCCGTTGGTCAAAACGATTGGTGTATTCGATGACGGCCGAGTCACCCTTTTTTTTGACGTGTGCGATGATGTCCAGTACCCGCTGATGGATTTCCAGGTCATCGGTTTCATCCCAAGCCAAGAGATTTGCCAGTTGCTGCTTAAAGTTGGCATCAGCATAATCGAGTCGGGTGATTTTAAAATCGCTCATTGCAAATTACCGTTGGGAAAGGGTTTTTTCAAATTGATCGATCAGCGTTTGAATAGCTTGGTGCTTCATTTTCATCGAAGCCTTGTTGACGACAAGTCTGGAGCTGATGTTCATGATTAATTCACGGGGCTCCAGGTTGTTGGCTTTCAATGTGTTTCCGGTGTCTACCAAGTCAACAATGCAGTCAGCCAGACCAACCAGGGGCGCTAATTCCATTGAGCCATAAAGCTTGATGATGTCGGCCTGGATGCCGTGTTGGGCAAAGTAGTTTTTAGCGGTTTTAACATATTTGGTCGCTACTCTCACTCGACGCTTGATTTCCGGGGCATCTTTATGCATTGCAGTCATCAGACGGCAGGTGGCAATTTTAAGGTCCAGAGGTTCATAAAGGCTTTCTGCGCCGTGTTCCAGTAAGACGTCTTTGCCGGCGATACCCATGTCAGCAGCACCGTATTCAACAAAAGTGGGTACATCCGTCGCGCGAATGATGACCAGTTGTACATCTTCGCGTGTGGTTTGCAAGATCAGTTTGCGGCTTGTTTTAGGGTCGTCAACGGGTTTGATGCCGGCTTCTTCCAGTAAAGGCAGCGCTTCTTCGTAAATTCGACCTTTTGAGACAGCTATCGTAATCATATCTATTTTCTCAGCAGGGAACCCGGCGAATCGTTGCGCCTATTTGCGAAAGTTTTTCTTCGATGTGGTCGTAGCCTCTGTCGATATGATAAATCCTGTCAACTAAGGTATCGCCATCAGCGGCCAGGGCAGCCAGAACCAGGCCTGCGGAAGCTCTTAAATCGGTAGCCATGACCGGAGCGCCGGTCAATTTTGCGACACCGGTACAAATCGCCGTGTTGGATTCCAGGCGGATGTCGGCACCCATGCGCTGCATTTCCTGAATATGCATGTAACGGTTTTCAAAAATGGTTTCAGTGATGATGCCCACGCCATCGGCAACGGTATTCATGGCGGTGAACTGGGCCTGCATGTCGGTAGGAAAAGCCGGATAAGGCGCGGTGCGCACGGATACCGCTTTGGGTTTTTTACCATGCATATCCAGTTCAATCCAGTTTTCCCCTGATGTTATTTCAGCCCCGGCTTCGACCAGTTTAGCCAGAACCGCATCCAAAATATCAGGGCGGGTATCTTTTAGTCTCACCTTGCCGCCAGTGATAGCGGCAGCGATCAGGTAGGTGCCGGTTTCAATCCTGTCCGGCATGATCTCGTAATGCAGATTGTCGACACCCAGTTTTTCTACACCTTCAATGGTCAGCACATCGGTGCCGATGCCTGAAATCTTGGCGCCCATTTTGTTGAGAAAGTAAGCCAGATCCGATACTTCCGGTTCTTTTGCCGCATTTTCAATGATGGTGGTGCCGGATGCCAGAGTTGCCGCCATCAGCAGGTTTTCGGTGCCCGTTACGGTAATTAGCTCCAGTACCAATCTGCAACCCTTCAGTCTTTTGGCTTTAGCATGGATATAGCCGCCCTCCACGCTGATATCGGCGCCCATTTTTATCAATCCGTCAATATGGATATCCACGGGGCGTGAGCCGATAGCGCAACCGCCAGGCAGGGAAACATAGGCCTCACCAAAGCGAGCCAGTAAAGGGCCTAACACTAAAATGGAGGCTCGCATGGTCTTTACGAGTTCATAGGGTGCTTGATAATTGTTAATGGTCCGGGTATCAACTTCCATGTTCATTGTTTCATCAAGCACCATTTGCACGCCCATGCGTCCCAGCAGTTCAATGGTTGTGGTGATGTCTTTCAGGTGGGGAATATTGCCGATACTCACGGGTGTTTCGGACAGTAAGGTAGCGGCGAGGATCGGTAAAGCCGCGTTTTTTGCACCGGAAATGCGTACTTCGCCATTCAGTGTTGTGCCGCCGGTAATGAGTAATTTATCCATAGAAGATGCTGTTTTATTCTGATAAAAGGGGAGGATCCAAAGGCGTTAGTTCTGCAGGACTGCCTCCAAAATAACGCTCGTATTCCAATCCGCACAGGGTGGCCAATTTTAATAATTGCTGCGGAATATTGTTAAATTTGATCTTAACCCTGTTATTCCTGGCGTATTTTATCCATTCAATAATGAGGGCAAGGCCCGCGCTGTCAGTGGTCACGACTTGGCTCAGGTCAATTGTGACGGTCGAGTCCGGCTTTAAAAAAGCAAAGGAATTGACAATTTTTTTATCAATGGTCGAAAAAGTCAGGTCGCCTTGAATGGTATAAAGTCCGCTTCCTTGAGGCAAAATATTGATATTACTCACTTTTTCTCTTCTGTCTTGTTAAAGAGGTATTTGCCTATCACTTCTTCCAGAACAATGGCTGATTGAGTGATTTCAATCTGCCCGCCATTTTCAAGGTGTTCATCGGAACCGCCGGGCTGAAGATTGATGTATTGCTCGCCAAGCAGGCCAGCCGTGTAAATAGTGGCCGAAGTATCTTCGGGTATCGTGTCATATCTGGACTCGATGCTCATTTCCACGACGGATTCGAATGTTTCCTTGTCAAACGAAATCGCACTGACCCTTCCAATGCGGACGCCGGCTACCGAAACCGGAGATTTGACTTTTAATCCGCCGGAATTGGAAAATCGTGCCGTGACTTTGTAAGTATCTTCAGAGCCAAATGAGCTGAGGTTACTGACTTGCATCGCCAAAAAAAACAAACCTGTGATACTGGCAGCGACAAAAAGTCCTACCAGAGTATCTTGGGAATGGGTGTGCTGCATGTTATTGATCTCCGAACATGAGAGCAGTTAATATAAAATCCAATCCTAATATGCTGAATGCAGAATTCACAACAGTTCGAGTCGTTGCCCTGCTGACTCCCTCTGAAGTTGGAATGGCGTCGTACCCTTCAAAAATGGCGATCCAGGTTGCGACAAAACCGAATACGATACTTTTGATCACTCCGTTGATAATGTCATCCTGAAAATCAAGATTGGCCTGCATTTGTGACCAATAAGAGCCGTCATCTACACCCAGCAAGCCTACGCCTACCAAATGACCGCCCAATATGCCGACAGAGCTGAACAAAGCAGCCAATAGCGGCATTGAAATAAATCCTGCCAGAAAGCGGGGTGTCATGATGCGTTTGATGGGGTCTATTGCCATCATTTCCATGCCTGAAAGCTGCTCAGTCGCTTTCATAAGTCCGATTTCCGCCGTCAGGGCTGAGCCTGCTCGACCCGCAAATAAAAGCCCGGAAACAACAGGGCCCAATTCTCTGACCAATGAGGCTGCAACCATAACGCCTAATGCTTCCTCTGAACCAAAATCAGAGAGAATGTTGTAACCCTGAAGTCCCAGTACCATGCCCACAAACAGGCCGGAGATGGTGATGATCAAAAAAGTCAGAACCCCGACGGAATAAATTTGATTAATCAATAACCGGGGGCGAATGATGACATCACTGATGCCAAACAAGGTATGCAGTAAAAAAAAGGTGGCCCGTCCGAGTTTGTTAAAGGCAGCACGCGTCGTTTTTCCTAACTGTGTCAAAAAATCTATCATGCTAATCCTGGCTATGGTAACGCGACCGGCTGCTTTTTTTAGATTCGGCAGTTTTAGGGGGAGGGCTGCTTTTTTTACCAAAAAAACCGGGGCCCCCTGGTTTTTTGGGCCTCTTTAAGGGTTTTTCGGGTGAATAAAATAAGTCTTTGACATAATCATTAGCCGGGTAATGGAAGTGAACCGGGCCATCAGGCTCGCCTTTCATGAATTGCTGAACCCAGGGGGAATCCGATGCTTCAATTTCTGCAGGTGTTCCTTGAACCGCTACTTTGCCATCGGAAATGACATAGATGTAGTCGGATATTAATGATGTCTCTTGTACGTCATGAGAAACAATGATGCTCGTCAATCCCAGAGTAGTGTTTAAAGATTTGATCAAATGGATAAGCGCACCCATTGAAATCGGGTCTTGCCCGGTAAAGGGTTCGTCATACATGATCATCATCGGATCCAGGGCAATAGCGCGTGCCAGCGCCACCCGCCTGGCCATGCCTCCGGAGAGTTCGCTGGGCATCAGTTTGGCGGCGCCTCTCAAACCTACGGCCTGGAGTTTCATCAAAACCAGTGTGCGTATCATGGATTCGGTTAAGTGACTGTGTTCTCTGATTGGAAAAGCCACATTATCGTATACATTGATGTCGGTCAGCAGTGCGCCACTTTGGAACAGCATGCCCATCCGCTTGCGTAATTCAAACAGATCTTTACGTTTTAATTTGTGCACATCTATTCCGTCCACCGTTACAGTGCCTTGATCGGGGCATAATTGCCCGCCGATCAGCTTTAGCAAGGTGGTTTTTCCGGTGCCGCTGGGGCCCATGATAGCCGTGATTTTACCGCGTTGAATATCCAGGGACAGGTTGTCAAATATGACACGATTGCCACGTCGAAATGACAAATTACGAACGGATACTAAACTGGTGCTGATGATACTATCGTCCTCATCCATTGCGTAAGCTTCAATAATGCTAAGAAATAAACGGTCTATTTTGTCTGACCTGGACTAAATAAGTCAACAAACGTCTCTATCTCAGACGACATTGCTGATTAATTCGTGCCATAATTAGCAATTTTCGAACCATAAGAATGAATTCTTACAGTTGAAGTGTGATAATTATGACTAAAAGAAAGCTGCATTTTGGGTCAGTGAAGCGCTTATCAGGTGCACAAAAAAACGGGAAGACGATAATCGTCTTTATGAATGGGTCTGCTTAGAATGAAAATCAATGGATTAGAATTAAGAGAGCGGGCAAAAACAGTCATAGACATAGAGTTGACTGCTATAGCGGCACTTTCCGAGCGAATCGACGAAGAATTTGAAGCTGCATGCCGGTTGATGTTTGACTGCCGGGGCCGGGTAGTGGTAACCGGTATGGGTAAATCAGGTCATATCGGTGGCAAAATCGCCGCGACGTTGGCAAGTACAGGGACGCCTGCTTTTTTTGTGCACCCAGGAGAAGCCAGTCATGGCGATCTGGGAATGATTACCCGGCAGGATGTCGTGCTGGCTTTGTCAAATTCGGGTGAGACCGGCGAAGTGCTGACCATATTGCCTTTGATTAAACGTCTTGGCGTGCCGTTGATAGCGATGACCGGAAACCCTGGCTCTACGCTGGCCAGATTCGCCACCCGGCATATCAATGTCAGCGTCGCCAAGGAAGCGTGCTCACTGGGTTTGGCGCCTACTTCCAGTACAACGGCGGCGTTGGTAATGGGGGATGCGCTGGCGGTTGCCTTGCTCGAGGCGCGTGGTTTTACCCGTGATGATTTTGCACTGTCGCATCCGGGAGGTAGTTTGGGCAAACGCTTGCTGATTCTGGTCAGTGATCTGATGCATACGGGTACAGATATGCCACTGGTTAATGAAAGCGCATTGATTAAAGTGGCGCTGATTGAGATGACCAATAAAAAATTAGGGATGACTGTTGTTGTCGATGACTACAAGAAAGTGGCCGGTGTCTTTACTGACGGCGATTTACGAAGAATGCTGGAAAAAAATATTGATCTGCATACTACGCTTATTGGCCAGGTCATGACCCGGCAATGCTCTGTTATCGGTCCGGATCGTTTGGCGGCTGAAGCCATGCAGATCATGGAGTCTAAAAAAATAAACGGGTTGATTGTTGTTGATGATAACCGTTGCGCAATAGGCGCTTTAAATATGCATGATCTGATTCATGCCGGGATTGTATGATGGATATAAGTTTGATTGATCAAGCGATAGTGGATAAGGCAAAAAAATTAAAGTTACTCATATTGGATGTGGATGGCGTACTGACCGATGGCCGACTTTTTTTTGATGATGTTGGTAAAGAGTATAAATGTTTTCACGCTCGCGACGGGCACGGCATTAAACTTTTAAGGCAATCAGGTGTGGAAGTTGCCGTCATTTCCGGGCGAAAATCAAATTCCGTAGAACTGCGCATGAGAAGTCTGGGTATTCAATTTGTCTATCAGGGGCATGAACACAAGCTCGCCGCGTATCAGGAAATGTTGCAGACACTTAATATAGAGCCGGAACAAACGGCTCATGTCGGAGATGATGTACTGGATTTGCCTGTGATGCTGCGAGCCGGATTGGCTGTTGCGGTTCAGGATGCGCATTTTGCGGTCAAAGAGCGCGCTGATTGGTGTACCCGTGAGTCCGGCGGACAAGGCGCGGTAAGGGAAGTGTGTGATCTGATCATGTTGGCTCAAGGCACTTTTGATTTGGCGCTTCAACCGTATCTTTAAATCATGCGTGGAAACTATAAAATTTATGTTTATGCGACCGCTTTTGCATTAGTCAGTTGGTGGCTGTTATTGCTCAATGAAACCGAGCAAGCAACCCGATTGCCCGGAGCAGAGGTTCACAGTCCGGATTATTTCAGCAACGAATATACCAAATGGGAAATGAGCACAAGCGGTCAATTGAAAAATAAATTAATAGCTGAGGAGATGAAACATTATAACGATGACGGCACCATCCATTTAACAAAACCAGTGATGACCTTGATAAACGACGCGGGCCCACCCTGGATTATTGAGTCTGAGACCGCCAAAGTGTCCGGAGATGGGAAACTGATTTTTTTAAATGGTAAAGCCGTTGTTCAAAGAGAGGGCGCGGCGGGTGTCAGGCCCATGAAAATTAACAGCTCCAATTTACGCGTCAAGCCTGAAGAAAGCTATGCGGAAACTGATGAGTGGGCAGAATTGCTCAGTCCGCCGAATAGAACAGAAGGTGTCGGAATGCAGCTCAATTATGGCGATCCCATTCGTGTAAAATTGTTTGCAAAGGTGCGAGGGAAGTATGAATTTAAGAAAAAATAAAGGGTTTTTTTGGGGTATTTGGATCGCCGCAGCAATGTACAGTCCGATCGGCTACTCACTGAAAAGTGATGCAGAGCAGCCGGTTTATATCGATTCAAATGCTGCAAGTTATGACAATAACAGCGAAATCAGCACCTACACGGGTAATGTCATTTCTACTCAAGGCAGTCTTGAGGTTAAATCCGATAAATTGGTGGTTTACTTTAAGAATGGAAATGTCGATAAATTGGTAGCAACCGGAAATCCAGCTCGATTTAAACAGCAGCCTGATAATGGCGGCGAAATTACAGGCAAGGCACTAACCGGAGAATATTACCCGGAGCAATCGTTGTTGATTTTGATAAACGAGGCGGTTGTCTGGCAGGATGGAAATACCTATGCCAGTGACATAATTCGCTATGACAGTAAAAATGCTATTGTCAAAGCAGGTGAGCAAACCTCTGATTCGAAACGTGTGCGAGTCATTTTGAAACCGAAAGGACAATAAAAAACATGACGAAACTCGCGGCAACTGCGCTGATAAAAAACTACAATAAACGAAACGTTGTAAATGGCGTCACGTTGGATGTCAATACGGCTGAGATCGTAGGATTGCTGGGTCCTAACGGAGCTGGAAAAACGACCAGTTTTTACATGCTGGTTGGTTTGGTAAAAGCTGATGCCGGCGAAATAACATTGAATGATCAAGTGATTACCCATTTTCCAATGCACGTCAGAGCACAGATGGGTTTGGGGTATCTGCCTCAAGAGCCTTCGGTGTTTCGCAAATTGAGCGTTGCCGACAATTTACGTGCAGTCTTGCAGATTCGGGGCGATTTAAGCAATGGCCAGATAGAATTGACCATAGAGGAGTTGCTACAGGAATTCCATGTCGAGCATTTGCGTAACCAAATTGCCCTGGGATTGTCCGGTGGTGAAAGAAGGCGCGTTGAAATAGCGCGAGCATTAGCGACAGATCCGCAATTTATTTTGCTTGATGAGCCTTTTGCCGGGGTGGACCCCATTTCTGTAGAAGATATCAAGCAGATTATCGTGCATCTTAAGGACAGAGGGATTGGTGTTGTGATTACTGAGCATAATGTCAGGGAAACACTGGGAATCTGTGATCGTGCCTATATCCTGAATGATGGCAAGGTTATCGCCGAGGGTGATGCAAAAGCCATTGTCAATAATGCGGAAGTTCGCAAGGTCTATCTGGGTGAAAATTTTAGCCTTTAGGAACGTCAATCACTTAACTTTTCTTATTGGCGCAGGCTACGTCTCCTTATGGGCAATCATAAAACAGGTACAAGTCAGGCATGTTTACAATTACAAAATACTAAAGACGAATATCAATACGGTTCAGCTTTGGATGTTATACAACTCACGACGCTCAAGTCACTCTTCATTTAACGGCAATTAGCTCATGAAACAGTCTCTACAAATTCGATTGGGTCAGCAGCTGACGATGACCCCTCAACTGCAACAAGCCATTAAGCTCCTGCAGCTCTCCACTCTGGATTTACAACAGGAAATTCAACAAGCGCTAGAATCAAATATGATGCTTGAAGTTGAGGAAGATCATCCTGTTGACATCAATGACAGCCAGTTAGAGAAAAAATCCGAAAAATATGATGAAATAACAGCGGAAGGTTCCCAGACTGATATTCCGGATGAGTTGCCGACTGATTCGAACTGGGAAGATGTTTTTGATAACACGCAGGCATCGAACAGCAGTTCTTCCGAGAATATCGAATTTGAAAGCCAACGCAGCAAGTCGGTTTCGTTGCAGGATCATTTGCTTTGGCAACTGGAATTAACGCCATTTTCAGACAGAGACCGGGCCATTGCCACCACGATTATCGATTCGGTCAATGGCGATGGTTATCTCATCAGTTCGATTGATGATATTTTTCAGGGTTTACAGGCTCAGTTGGACGAGCTGGAATTTGATGAGGTAAAAGCCGTTTTGCACCGATTGCAAAATTTTGATCCGCCTGGCGTCATTGCCGCTGATTTGCAAGATTGTCTTCGATTGCAATTGTTACAGTTGCCCGACGATACGCAATACAAGGCAGAGGCCTTGGTTCTGGTGACGCGCTATTTGGATCTGCTGGCAACGCATGACAGGGTAAAGCTGCTCCGGCGTTTAGGCGTCAGCGAGCCGCATTTGGCGGGGGTTATCGCGCTGATTCGAACCTTGGATCCTAGGCCGGGTGCGCAAATAAGCGAAGGTGATTCCGAGTACATCATTCCCGATGTTTACGTCGTTAAGGTGGGCGGCGTCTGGACGGTCAATCTGAATCCGGAAATTGCGCCTAAATTGCGGGTTAACCCTTTCTATTCCGGCATGATAAAAAGGGCGGACAACAGCGTGGACAATAGCCGTATGAAAGATCATTTGCAGGAGGCGCGATGGTTTATTAAAAGCTTAACCAGTCGGAATGAAACACTGTTGAGAGTGGCGCGCTGTATAGTTGATAAACAGCAGGATTTTCTTGAGCATGGTTCGATTTCCATGAGACCCATGGTGCTTCGTGATGTGGCTGAAGAATTGGAGCTACATGAATCAACTATTTCGCGGGTAACGACTCAAAAGTACATGCATACCCCCAATGGTATCGTTGAATTCAAGTACTTTTTTTCCAGTCATGTGTCCACCTCCGGTGGCGGTGAATGTTCGTCCACAGCCATTAGAGCGCTGATTAAAGAACTCGTGGACAATGAAAATCAGGCAAAACCGCTCAGTGATAGTAAAATAGCCGACTTATTACAAGAAAAAGGCATCAATGTCGCAAGAAGGACGATTGCCAAATACCGTGAAGCAATGAATGTTGCTTCATCTAGCCAGAGAAAGCGTACCTTATAACGCAACTATTAAAACTAAAGGAGTTTATTCCATGCAAATCAGTGTAACAGGACACCATATCGAAGTAACTGAGTCCATGAGAGATTACGTTGATACTAAATTTGAAAAATTAGAAAGACATTTTGATAATGTCACCGACGTACATGTTATTTTGACCGTTGAAAAACTGAATCAAAAAGCCGAAGCCACTGTACAAATTAGCGGAGCCAAAATCTTTGCTGAAGATACACAAGAAGATATGTATGCGTCGATCGATAATCTGGTCGACAAATTGGATCGGCAAATTTTGAAACACAAAGAAAAAATCAGTAATCACCGTTAATTTGTTCCTCAACATCAGGTGCAGACAAAATCATAAGCGCTAGCTTATCGATTTTAAGAACCAACGGCAGCTTTTTTGCCGTTGGTTAACACTGCAATAACCGCGTTTACATTTCAGTAACACGCTTGAGTTCCTTCCACTGTCTAGCCGTTATCGAATTTTCCATTATGAGACTTTTAATTGTCAGCGGACTCTCCGGTTCAGGAAAAAGTATTGCCTTAGCGACTTTGGAAGATTGCGGCTATTATTGCATCGATAATTTACCCATGAGCTTACTCGAGGGGTTTATTAATCAAGTGATGCTCGCCGACCCAAAAACCTATAACAAAACAGCGATAGGCATAGACGCCAGAAATCAAAGCGAGAATTTAGTCAATTTTGCGGACAGTCTGAATCTGATTCGTGCAAAAGGCATCGATTGCGAAGTCCTCTACATGCAGGCCGAGGAAGCAACGTTATTAAAACGGTACAGTGAAACCCGGCGCAGGCATCCTTTAACCAACAACAATGTGCCTTTAAGAGAGGCGCTGACCATTGAAAAGGAAATCCTCAAGCCGCTGGCCAGAATTGCCGATTTGGTCATTGATACCAGCCGAACGCACTATCATCAGCTTCGCGATCTGATCAGGGATCAGGTTGGCGAGAGAAATGTCAGGCATATATCCATTCAGTTTCAATCGTTCGGATTCAAACATGGCGTGCCTTTGGATGCTGATTTTATGTTTGATGCCAGAGCGCTACCCAATCCGTATTGGGTGCCCGAATTGCGTGGATTTACCGGTAAAGATGAACTGATCATTGAATTTCTTGAAAGAGAAGCGCACGTTCGCGAGTTTTTTGAAGATATTACCCATTTCCTGGATCGCTGGGTGCCCCGTTTCGAAGCGGAAGGCCGCAGTTATTTAACAATTGCGATAGGGTGTACAGGGGGGCAGCATCGTTCGGTCTATTTAGCAGAAGCGTTAGCCCAGCATTTTTCTCAACAATCGCTGAAAGTGATTGTCCGTCACCGCGAATTGCGTTGAGCGTTTAGAGCATAACAGTCAATACCTGAGGGCATCCGTCTTTAGTCGGTTGGTTGTTTACAGGCACAAACGGCGAAATCCGTTTCGCTCATCTGTTTTAAAGCCTGATTTAAACCAGCGAAATATTTTCGATGCGTCCGTTGACCATTTCGATAGTAATTTTTTCTTCTCTCGCTAACCAGCCGATCGCGCGTTGAATATCGTTTTTACTCAATCCGGTTTCGTTTGTAATTTTATTGACAGTTGCAGTGCCGTTATCCTCAAGGAATTTCCACACTTTTCCGGCTGTTTGACCAATTGTTTCAACCATTTTTATCACCTTTAAGTTATTTAGAAGATTTGTTGTGTTCGTCAGGCAAGACAATATTCAGTTCCAATACTTCCTGGTCTTCATCTTGTTCAAAGTTAATCGAAATAGCATCCTGTTCTACATTAATATATTTTCGCACGACTTCCAGTAACTCTTTTTGTAACTGGGGGAGATAGGAGGGCTGGGTTCTTGATGAACGCTCATGAGCAACCAATATCTGCAGCCTTTCCTTGGCCAGGGAAGCGGTGCCTCTTTTTGTGGTTCTAAAATAGTCCAGTAAGCTCATCATTTACTCCTGAATAGCTTCCCAAAAATACCCTTTTTTTCCTCGTCGATAAAACGGTGCGGCCTGTCCTCGCCTAAGTAGCGGGCAACAATGTCTTCATAAGCCTGGCCGGCATCGCTTTTATCGTCAAGAATCACCGGAATACCTGAGTTTGAGGCATTAAGCACTGATTTTGATTCGGGTATGACGCCTAATAAATGTAACGACAAGATTTCCTGCACATCTTCTACACTCAGCATTTCACCCAATTTAACGCGTTCAGGTGAATAGCGGGTTAAAAGCAGATATTCTTTGATAGGTTCTTCGTTGTTTTCGGCTCTTTTGGACTTGCTGGCCATAATGCCTAACATACGGTCAGAGTCACGCACGGACGAAACTTCGGGATTGGTGACAACAAAGGCATCATCGGCAAAATACATGGCCAGGTGTGCGCCTTTTTCAATTCCAGCAGGCGAGTCGCAGACGATATATTTAAAGTCTTTTGATAGTTCTTCCAGTACCCGGCCTACGCCTTCCACCGTCAGAGCGTCTTTATCTCGGGTTTGAGAGGCAGGGAGAATAAACAGCTGATTACAGCGTTTATCCTTGATGAGCGCCTGATTGAGAGTGGCTTCGCCATTGATGACATTGACAAAATCATAAACGACGCGCCGTTCACAGCCCAGGATCAAATCAAGATTACGCAAGCCCACATCAAAATCAATGACGGCTGTCTTATGCCCTTTTTTGGCAAGCCCCATAGCGATGGCGGCACTGGTTGTGGTTTTTCCCACACCGCCTTTACCCGATGTTACGACGATAATTCTAGCCAACTGTGTGTCCTCCAACGAGACAGTAAAATTATAAAGCTTTAATAATTAAAGCGAGTTCATTCAAATAGATTTGGACGGGCTTGTTTCGAACCGATGAATCAAGGTCCTCGCTTATTTTATAGTTTCCAGCAATCGAGATAAGCTCCGCTTGCAAATCGGAGCAGAAAATCCGGGCTTCCGTGTTACCTTGAACGCCTGCTAAAGCCCTGCCGCGTAGCGTGTTGTAGACGTGAATGTTGCCTTCCGCCATGATTTCGGCACCGGCACTGACTTGAGCCAGTACGATCAAATCGCCGTGCGAGTAAATGCGCTGCCCTGAGCGAATAGGTTGCGTTATCACGCGGGTTTCTGATGGTTCTGCCTCATTCTTGACCGGTTCGGGCTCGGGTTCGGGTTCCAACGGTAATTTGTGAACCGGTTTGGCTTGGGTCGAAGCCGAATTGCTCTGAGCCGACATTTTCGGGATGCCTAATTTTAAAGCAGCCTGATTTTGCTCTTCCATACCACCGCGAATCCCTATAGGTAACAAATCCTGTTTTCTTAATTGGGCTATAAGGTCAGTTAAATCCAATGTCAGGGCAAGTTTGTTAAGTTCCTGCAAGTCAATGATTAACGGGGAATAACGAAAAAAATCCGGGGCCTGCTTGATTTTTAACAGCAATTGTTGCTCGATTACCGATAAATCGTTTGTGCCCAACACTAAGACCGGCACAGAGAGAGAACTGCTTTTGAATTCAAGATCGGGTCTTTGATAGGGGTGGATTTGAGACTCTTTCGACATTTTCTCTCTGTTAAATCAGGGATTTTGGCAAATTTTAACACTGCTTTTAAAAAAAAGCATTTTCAAGGAAGAATAATCCGCGCATTTTCAGGTGGATAGTGTCAAATTGAATTGAAAAACGGAGAAAAGAGATACAAAAATGAGCGGCTATTCAGTATATTTCCTGAAAATAAATTTGCTTGGAATTACCTTTGTAAATACCGAATGTCACTTTTGCCTTGGGATTCTCGTCTTCCTTTCCTTGCCAGGCATACTTTAGCCAGTCAGCAACCTCAGCGCTCAAATCCAGCGAGCCGGTTTTTTCCGGGGCTTTTAAATGCAGATTAAAGGAGCCGTTTACAAGTTCATCCGCCTCGCCAAAGTTGGTTGCTGCGGTTCCAATAACAGTGCAATAAAAGTTGCCGCTTGTTTTTGTGCTATCCCATATGCAGGTATCCTTTGGCGATAATGTGCCATCTGTCTGGCCGGTAATCATCAGTTCGGCGGTTGAACATTGATCGTCGCTACTGATGCTAAAGTTAGCATCCTTATAAAACTGAACCATCATGCCTACCGGCAGGGTTAATCGCTCCGATCCATGAGCATTTGAGAGTGCCAAACGTCCGTAGCGTAATTGGCTGTCGTGCTCCGTTGTGATGTCGCCATCATCAAAGCCGATGTTTTTTACAATAAAAGGATTTTCAGCAAAGGCCACATTGTCGCTATCTTTGATGTCTACTGAAAAAGTCAGTTGTCCTTCAAAAGGCTCAACCGGACTCGTTCGAGTGAACTTCAGGCCTTGATTCTTTTCGGGATCCCCCGCCGAAATGCTGATTGTTCCGGTGCCGCGAGCGGTTTGCTTAATGCCTGGCGGCGGTAAAGTGCTGACTACACTCACTTCGCCTTGAGATGCTGTCCAGCTTTGTTCGCCAAGGGTTTCCCCATTTGCCGGGATTCGCCATAAAGAACCGTCATAGTTCAGCGTTGTGTCTCCGGTGCTGCTTTTAGCAGTAACGGTCAGTTGCGGTGCAGTTCCAAAGCCAAAAGGCTGGCCGATATAACTAAAGCGGTTGCAAGCGGGTTTAAATGTTGGCGTATTTGCGATGACGGTAAAGTGATCAGGAACAAAACGGCCCATTGTAAGCTTTGCTGAGCTGATTGTGCGCTCGTCAGTTGAAGAGCCATCGGAAGCATCAATTTCAGCAAAACTTTCATCTCTAAGTACTGCTTCAATAGCACCGGCTTCACTATAGGTTGCAGTGTTTGAGCTAAGGACTCCCTGCTTGGAGGTAATGGTTCCGGTAGAGAGTTGTCCCAGCTTGCAGTCAGCGGTGGGGAGAACGCAGCGTGTGATGACTAAAAGAGGCATTCCTGAATAGCCTTTGGTCACAGATCCATTCGAATTATAAGCCTCCCCCTGGATTGTAAAAGGTTGACCTGCTTTATGCGTCGGCTCTGCCGATGGCGTGTCGGCGTTTAATGTTCGGGAATTGCCGGGTGCCACCCAATCCTGATCAGTTACGTGCAGCGATAAACTTGCCGGACGAATGGCAAAGTCATCCGCTGAACATACTGTCATCGTTGGTTTTGATGCCGGAAATTTGATACGCAACTTAACCTTACGCCAGGCATCGAGTTCAGTAATGGTGATGCGTTTTTTACCCTGGTCGGGTTCAGTAAAGTTAATGACTTGCGGAGTGCCGATGACTGCGTGGTTAGCGCAGGTTCCTGATTCGGAATTGACCAGTTCCAGAGACACATCGCCGATAAAAGAGGTCAAAATACTGGCTGTGGCATCATCGAGAGCCGCCAGATCCAAACTGAAAGGATCTCCGGCAATTTTGGTTTTGATGGGGCTGCTGAAAGCGTTGCCGCTGACTTCGATGGCATTAAACCGGGTCGGTATCACGATTGGCTTGGGAATAAAAAATTTGATGGCTGAATTGTTAACAGGAAACAGGGTACCGATCACCTCGTAATCGGTAGCATTAATTTGCCAGCCGATTTGTGCCGGTTGTGATGTGGCCGCAGGTTTTGATAGGCCGTATTGATAAATGAAATCGCCATTCTCTTGAAGAATGAGTTGTAAATTATATTCTCCGGAAGCTTTGGAGGCGGCTGTCCACTCCGGAACTTTATTCCAGGTGACGACAAAGCGGCGATTTGGCGTTGAACCCTGCGAGGCATAGCTTATGAAGCAACTGCTGCGATTTGGGCTATTACAAGAAGTGTCATAGTTTTTAACTTCCTGAGAGGATGTCGGATCAAGATCATTTCCGTAAATCCTCATCGTATAATTAAGGCCTGCATCGGGGTAGGGTAGCTGCGTAACAGGGCTGCCGAAGCCGCAGGTGGTATTGTTAAATTGCAAACGACCGTTGCTCATGATCCGCACGGATGTAAATGACTTGTCTCCATAAGTAAAAGTGAAACCCAATGGAATAGCGTTGGTCAGTGAATCGTCTATAACCGGGGGATTGGTGCCACAACCGGAATTCGAAATGAATGAATACAGTGAGGAATAAATACCGCCTCTGGTTGGCCCCAGCTTAAAGTGTCTGGTCTCGTCTATCCAACTGATTGGCGTGGGAGTGTTGCTGTATGTTGCGGCTGATAGTTGATAGCCGGGAGAAATCAGTCCAATTGCAAAAACAATAAAACAGGCTGATTTTGTTCTCATGCAAGCGGGCTATTTTTGGCAGGCAGGGCAAATATGTGAACCTTCAGGTGTGATTTGCCAGCCGTTTTCAACTGCGTTGATTACGTCGCCTTCAAACCAGGCGCGACCATCGGAAATCCTGCGTCCATTACGCTCGTCTATGCGTGTGGATCTGCGAAACTCGATTGATCGCAAGCCTTGAGGATTGCAGATGTCACAAAAAATAAATTTGCGTATGCTCATGTCAGTTGTGGTTGTGAATAGTGATACGAAAGAATCATTTGAACACAGTTGAATTAGGCTGAGAGTGATCTACTATTGGTTCTGAAGTATAGGCAATTTCCTAGCCGTTAGAGTTTTAATTCATTTTACAGGTGTCAATGTGAGTATTAATCATCAAAAAGGGTTCACTCTGATAGAGTTGGTGCTGGTCATCGTTATTTTGGGTATTTTGGCGGCAACGGCCTTGCCTAAATTTGCCGATATGCAGCGCGATGCCAGAGAATCGGCTCTCAAAGCCGCATTGGGTGCAGTTAATTCAGCCATTGCGATTGCTCATTCCCAGGCATTATTGAAAGGGCAAATGGCTAAAGAAGGTAAAATTGAACTGGAAGGTCGTAACTATTCAGACCCCCCAGACCACTGGAGGCAATTTTGGAATCGGCCGTCCGGTCCGCTGATGATCAATGACGACAGCCAAATAAAGCCAAGGGGATTGTTGTCTTTTACGGCAGGTTTCGATCACGCTGATTAAAATGGCGAATACCCGCGAGCCTTGTTCGGTGCGAGTGCCATAGCTGATGCGTCTCAAAATCACCCAGTGCCGCAGTGCCCGCTCAGCTTCGTTGTTGGTCAACGGCAAATGATAGGACGCAACG
>JAGXSU010000152.1 GCA_018333785.1 Methylomicrobium sp.
TTCCCCTGGCATCTGGAGAAAATGCCCGCCGGTCTGCGCCCCAATCTTCCGCTTGATGACAACTGACACAAGCCGTTTTGCCATCTCCGGAAACCCGGGCATCCCAAAATAAGGCCTGTCCCAGCAAAACATCCGGTGTATTGGAGGTTGCAGGCATAATGATGCCAAACAGGGCTTTTACTTTTTCTCTTAACGCCAAGTCGGCATCATCGGCCCGACTCATATCCGGCGCGGTTATGAATACGGCAAGTAAAACGGAAAAAATAATTTTGATCTCAGTAAGCATGATGCATCCCCCACAAGTTTTAAGATCGGCTGAGACAGGTTTGAAAGATCATACAGTCTGCCTCTTAGATGAGCTAGAGAAACGCTATTTCAAAACTCAAGCCCGCATCATTATGAGAGTTGAAGGGATGAGTGGTTTACTCATGAACTCTGGCATATTCAACGTGCCGCCTGTCCATTAGAGCATTATAAAATTAAGATAAAGCGCATTTGTCCAGGACCGGTTCTGTTAAGATAACAGCTTTAAAACCGTCTGATTAAACTGCCAGCATGACTGATTCCCTAGACACCAAAGAACAACTCCGCCAACAATTTCATCAAGCCGCACTCGAATACCACAACCAACCAGTTCCTGGCAAAATCAGCGTAACGCCGACCAAGCAACTGACGAATCAGCATGATTTGGCTCTGGCCTACTCGCCGGGCGTCGCTATCGCCTGCAATGAAATCGTGGCAGATCCGGCAAATGTAGCCAAATATACCGCGCGCAGCAATCTGGTCGGTGTTATCACCAATGGCAGCGCTGTTCTGGGGTTGGGCAATATTGGCCCGCTTGGCGCCAAGCCGGTCATGGAAGGCAAAGCGGTTCTGTTTAAGAAATTTGCCGGTATCGATGTCTTTGACATTGAGATTGATGAGTCGGATCCGGATAAATTATGTGACATCATTGCCGCTCTGGAACCTACATTTGGCGGCATTAATCTCGAAGATATCAAAGCGCCGGAATGTTTTGAGATCGAGCGCAACCTGCGCCAACGCATGAAAATTCCGGTTTTTCATGACGACCAGCACGGCACGGCGATCATAGTCGGTGCGGCGGTTTTGAACGGCTTAAAAATTGTCGGCAAAAAAATGTCTGATTGTAAACTGGTGGTTTCCGGTGCAGGCGCGGCTGCTTTGGCCTGTCTGGATTTAATCGTTGACCTGGGCTTGCCGGTCGCCAATATTTTTGTGACCGATATTTATGGGGTCGTTTATCAGGGACGCAAGGAATTGATGGACCCCAATAAAATCATTTATGCCCAAGACACCCGCGCCAGAACCCTGGCCGAAGTCATCACCGGTGCCGATATATTTCTGGGATTGTCAGCCGGCGGTGTACTAACGCAAGACATGGTGAAAACCATGGCGGCAAAGCCCTTGGTATTTGCATTAGCCAACCCAACTCCGGAAATAACACCTGAGGAAGTCAAGGCCGTTAGGAATGATGCCGTCATTGCTACGGGTCGTTCGGATTATCCGAACCAGGTTAACAATGTTCTTTGTTTTCCCTATATTTTTCGAGGCGCACTGGATTGCGGCGCAACGACTGTAAACCGGGCAATGGAAATCGCGGCTGTCCATGCGATTGCCGAACTGGCAGAGGCAGAACAATCGGATATCGTGGCTGAAACGTACGGCGTCAAAAACCTATCATTTGGCCCCGACTACCTTATTCCCATGCCTTTTGATCCACGCCTGATGGCCAAGATCGCACCGGCAGTCGCACAAGCCGCTCAGGATTCAGGGGTTGCAAGCCGTCCTATCGTTGATATGCATGGCTATATCGATCGGTTACAGCATTTTTCATATCAAAGCGGCACGATAATGCAGCCGATCTTTCAGATCGCGAAAAAGACGCCCGATGCCAAAAAACGCGTAGTATTTGCGGAAGGCGAAGATGAACGGGTTTTGCGCGCCGTACAAATTATTGTCGATGAAAAAATCGCCGTTCCCATTTTGGTAGGCCGCCCCGCTGTCTTGGAAAGCCGGATTGTGCGGTTCGGTTTACGGCTTAAATCCGGAATTGATTATCAGGTTATCAATCCGGAATACGATGAACGCTACCGTGATTTTTGGCAGAGTTACCTGCTGATGACCGAAAGAAAAGGGGTAACGGAACAATATGCAAAACTGGAAATGCGCCGTCGGCACACCTTGATCGGCGCCATGTTGATCCATAAAGGGTATGCCGAAAGCATGATCTGCGGAACATTCGGCAATTCCACCTTGCACCTGCATTACATCGATCATGTCTGCGGCAAGCGTAAAGGCGTCAATACCTATGGCGCGATGAATTTTCTGATTTTACCGGACAGGCAAATTGCCATTGTCGATACGCATGTCAACGAAAATCCAACGGCCGAACAACTGGCCGAAATTACTATTCTAGCCGCCGAACAACTGCGCCATTTTGGTCTGATACCGCGCGTGGCCTTACTGTCGCATTCAAATTTCGGCTCCGGCAACAGTGAGTCCGCACAAAAAATGCGCGCCGTATTGGCTATTCTCCAGACAATCGCGCCTGAACTTGAGGTTGACGGCGAAATGCATGGCGATATTGCTCTTGAGCATGGCTTATTAAAGAAAAGAATGCCGAATACCACGTTAACCGATAGCGCCAATTTATTGGTGATGCCGAATATCGATGCCGCTAATATTTCTTACAACTTATTAAAAAGTGCGGCCGGTAATGGCGTTGCGATCGGCCCGATATTGCTGGGCTGCGCCCGCTCTATCCATGTCTTGTCACAAGCGGCCACCGTGCGAAGAATTGTCAATATGACAGCGCTTTCGGTGGTAGACACCGAGAACTAATGCATCGTTGAAAAAGTGCCTTGCGCCATTAAAAGCAAGGCTTATTTCAGTTTGGCGAGACTTGAAAAGAGTGACCTATTTTTAAATTCAGAAGGTCCCGGGCTTTGCCTTGGTTAACGGCAATTTCAATCAAACCGGATGAATTGCAATACCAAAACGGCCGGCCTGTTTCAACTGAGCAGAATGTTGATGCCTGATCGACGCAATGCCCATTGATGAATAACTGTCGGCCATCCAGATCGGGGTTGTAACGACTACCTGTAATGGCGTTCCCGTAAAAATCAACGTAAATAATTTGATGACAATCTGAGGACCAGGTACTGAGGTCAGGTTTTGGCAGCGGTTTGCAATAGTCGGCCAGCAATCCGTTCGCTAAGGCACAGGCTACCGGAGCAAATAGATCGCGGCCATGAAAGCTGGTTGAACAGACATCAGGACGCCAAATAATTTCATACCATTCAACTGTATTGGCCTGAAGGGCAACGGTATTCAACAGACCATTATCCGGCCCTACAAAATACTGTCCGTCTGCAAACAGGACAACAGGTCGCCGGGTGCCGCCTACACCGGGGTCGACAATCGTTAAAAAAATGGTATTTTGGGGAAAACTGCTTCGCAGCGCGGCTAACAGGTAGCTGCCGGCGAAAGGATTTGCAAAAGGCGCATCACTGACTAAATGAATGACGGGGAGTTGCGGAGCAGACTGCCGGAGAACGCTCTCCATTTGGCCCAGGTAGGGACCTGCCGGGCCGAAATCTGTGAACAGGGCAAAACAAAAGCTCATCGATCATTGCGCGAGAACAGACAAGCCCGTGGAAAAATCAATGACTTCACAGTGTTCCAAGGAGCCTTGTTTGAGACCTTCAAAATCAAATAGCTGTCTGTCCGCCAATTGCGAAGGCGCTACGTTTTGCAAACTGGTAAAAATAGTTTCCAAACGGCCCGGAAACTGTTTATCCCAGGTTTTGAGCATAACCTTCATCGCCTGGCGTTGCAGATTTTCCTGAGACCCACACAGATTGCAGGGAATGATAGGGTAATCTCTGAATGCGGAATAACGTTGAATGTCCTTTTCACGGCAATAGGCCATGGGACGGATAACGATATTTTTTTTGTCATCGCTTAATAATTTCGGCGGCATGGCTTTTAACTTGCCGCCGTAAAAGATATTCAGAAAAAACGTCTCCAAAATATCGTCACGGTGATGACCCAAAGCAATTTTGGTTATTCCGTGTTCCTCTGCAAAACCGTATAACGTGCCTCGGCGCAGTCTGGAGCAAAGCCCGCAGGTGGTTTTTCCTTCCGGAATAACGCGCTTAACAACACTGTAAGTGTCTTTTTCTATCACATGAAAAGGCACACCGATGCTCGTCAAATACTCAGGCAACACATGCTCAGGAAATCCGGGCTGTTTTTGATCCAGATTCACGGCAATCAATTCAAACTTTACCGGAGCGGTCCTTTGCAGATTCATCAGGATATCCAGCATCGTGAACGAATCCTTGCCTCCGGACAGACAGACCATGACTTTATCGCCATCCTCGATCATGGTGTAATCAGCAATCGCGTCACCCACCGCGTGACGAAGACGTTTTTGCAGTTTATTGAATTGGGTGCGGGACTTCTGGTTCAGATCGAACATAATCGGCGGAAAAGACTTTTGGGTTTGGAGTAATGACAACCGGGCCCAGTAAAAGGGTCCGGTTGATCAATGAAAGGGTTAACTGGCGTAGCGCTGAAAAATAAGGGTTGCATTGGTGCCGCCAAAGCCAAAACTGTTGGACATGATGGTGTTCAGCGTTATGTTATCTTTATATTCACTGACGATGGGAATACCTTCGGCCAGTGGGTCAAGTTGAGTAATATTCGCAGAAGCGCTGATAAAGTTTTGCTCCATCATCAACAATGAATAAATTGCTTCATTCACACCGGCGGCGCCCAAGGCATGGCCTGTCAATGATTTGGTAGAACTCACAAAAGGCACTTCTTCGCGGCCGAATACGGCTCTTAATGCTTCAAGTTCACGGGTATCGCCGACCGGGGTACTGGTTCCATGCGCATTGATATAATCGATCTTGCCGTTAACCGTTGCCATAGCCTGTTGCATACAGCGCACCGCACCTTCCCCTGAGGGTTGAACCATGTCATAACCGTCAGACGTTGCGCCGTAACCGACCAATTCGGCATAAATTTTGGCTCCACGCGCTTTGGCATGTTCCAACTCCTCGATTACAAGCACGCCACCGCCGCCGGAAATAACAAAGCCGTCACGGGTTGCATCGTAGGGCCTTGAGGCCGTCTCAGGGGTATCGTTATACTTGGAAGACAATGCGCCCATCGCATCGAACAACAATGACATGGTCCAATGGACTTCTTCGCCGCCACCGGCAAATACGACATCCTGCTTGCCCATCTGGATCAGTTCCATCGCATGTCCGATACAATGTGCGCTGGTCGCACAAGCCGAACTGATCGAGTAATTGACCCCTTTGATTTTAAACGGAGTAGCCAAGCAGGCGGTATTGGTACTGGACATGGTTCTGGGAACCATGTAAGGGCCCACTTTTTTAATGCCTTTTTCACGCAATATATCGGCAGCTTCAACCAAATTGGATGTCGACGGGCCGCCGGAGCCCATAACGAGACCGGTCCGGAAATTAGACACGTCGGACTCTTCCAATCCCGAATCATCTATCGCCTGCTGCATGGCCACGTAGTTAAAGGCCGCGCCATCACCCATGAATCTTTTGATTTTACGGTCGATATAATCATCCAGATTGATATTGATTGCACCGCGAACATGGCTTCTGAAACCTAATTGCTCGTAGTCTTCAGCAAATTTAATACCTGACAGACCTTGTCTTAGGGAATCGACAACTTCATTTCGGTTGTTTCCGATGCTGGAAACAATACCTAAACCGGTCACTACCACTCTTTTCATTTTTGCCAGCCTTTAAAAATCTTCAGTTGAAGTAAACAGACCGACACGTAAATCAGTCGCTTCATAGATCATTTTGCCATCCACTTCCATTGTTGCATCAGCAATCCCCATGACCAATTTCCGCATGATCAGCCTTTTTAGATCGATTTTATAAACCACTTTTTTTGCAGTCGGTAACACCTGGCCGGTAAATTTGACTTCCCCTACCCCCAGCGCCCGGCCTTTTCCAGGACCGCCCATCCAGCACAGATAAAAGCCGACCAACTGCCACATGGCATCTAATCCCAAGCACCCCGGCATAACTGGATCGCCTTGAAAGTGGCAAGCAAAAAACCACAAATCGGGATTAATGTCGAGTTCAGCAATGATTTGACCTTTACCGTATTTACCGCCTTCATCGGTAATAAGGGTGATACGATCCATCATCAGCATGTTAGGTAATGGTAATTGCGCATTTTTAGGTCCGTACAACTCACCTCTTCCGGACATTAATAATTCTTCACGCGTAAAACTATGCTGTTTCTCCATTATTTCCGTACCTGCCGATATGTTTTTCATTTAAAACCTATTATTATCCATGACTCGCTAAAAAAAATCAGCTCAATTTTTACTTCGCTGATACATCTCGCATAAATTGACTGGCTTTAAGTTCTTCACGATTTAATTTCAATTGATAAATAATCGCATAGCCCAATACTGCTGATATATATTCCCGTGTTTCCTTATAAGAGAGTGTTTCCATCCAGATATCAGCAGGCATTGCCCCACTGTTTAAAAGCCAGGCATCGACCTTGGAAGGCCCGGCATTATAAGCGGCCACCGCCAGCATAAAATGACCGTTAAAGCGATCAAGCATCTGCTTGAAATAGTGAGCGCCATACCGGATATTGACTTCAGGCTTCAACAAGTCATCGACTGATTCCCAAGGTGAGTTGAGCGCCAAGGCCATTTGCTTTCCAGTTCCCGGCATAAGCTGCATCAATCCTCGGGCACCAGCTGGCGATAGGGCCTCGGGATCAAAGATACTTTCTCTGCGGATCAGACCCAGAATGAGAGATGGCTCCAATTGATTGGTTATAGCGGCGTGATTGACATCATCCATAAAGTCCAGCGGAAAACGAAGCTTCAGATCATCCCAATATTCCGCTCTGGCCAGGGTCGTCACGGCATTATGATGCCATCCCCATTGCTGGGCTGTTTTAGCAGCCAGCAAGATTTGCTGTTTGTCCAGCTTACTCAACAGATATTGCCAGTATTTTCCCGCCTCGCTGCGCTGATTTACTGCTCTTAATTCCCTGACGATAAGCAAGTCGGATTTTGTTTGAAAGGCAGTAAGTTCGGCAGGATCAAGTGAAAGCGGACGGTCATTTAATTCCGGTTTCAAACCTGATTTTTCGGCGGCCAAAAAGCCAAACAGGCTTCTATCTAGCGCCAACGTTTGATAGAGCCTTCGGCTGTTATCGATCTGCCCCAAAGCTTCTAATGATCTGGCGCGCCAATACTGCCATCGCGGCAGATTAATTTGTTGCGCATCAAGACTGTCCAGGGCGCTCAGCACATGCTGCCAATTGCGTTCGATTAAAGCAGCTCGCACTTTCCATTCCCTGATAGATGAATCGGGTGTGACGACACGACTGAGCCTTGAGAAAGATGCAGGGTTCTTTTTGAATGTCAAAGCCAACCCCAGCCGTCCTTCAACATAATCTTTACTTTCGGGGGCCAAGGCAAAACGTGAGCTTGTTGAATCCCACACCTCGATAGCCTTGCCCACATCACTATCGGCCAGACGCACAACACCCTGCGCGAAAATCGTTTCCATGCCGGCGATGCTGTTATCCCAGTTAATTGCCCCGGTAACGCTGGACGGGTCGTTATACACCTTGAGCCACAAGGAGGCTTTTGCCTGATCCGGTTCAGCCATCAACGCCATCAACTGACTCGCCAGAGTGGTTCGGTTTTTTTTGATCGCTAATTCAAAACGTTCCCACAGAACCTCTTTTGAAAAATAGTCAGAGTGAATCAATCCTTCGAATAAGCCCTCGCAGGCCTGCGGCGTAGTCTCTGATGTGACCCACAGTTTTTTTGCTTCCTGTAACGCTGCATCTCTATAACCGCTATTCAGCCGTGCCCATTGATAGTGACAGACCAGGGCCCGGTTTGAAGTGGGTTTATAGATTTTTATAAACTCCGGCCATCGGGTTTGTTCAGCCAAATAAAATAGATAATCCCTTTTTAATAAAGCGCTATAAAGCGTATCGGAATAATCGGTCAAAAATCGCTCAACAGCCTGATTCTGATTCAGATTTTGTTTAAGCCACTGATAGCGTAAAAACGGATACAAAGGATAATTTTTCAACGCCTCAGCTGCATCGGGCCAGGGTGCTTGAGGCTGAGTAGTTAGATTTTTGGATATGATCAAAAAAGAGGCGCGCTGTTCATCAAGCGGGACCGAAGCACCCGCAAGAGAAACCATGAAAAACCAGAATACCAAAACAAATCGTGTCATCAGGACTTATTACTTTTAAGATTGGGTTTATAAAAAAGGGCCGCATCGCTATAATCGGCTATTTATGACAGGTTAAAGCAACGGTGCAATCAAAAGCTTCCCACCCTCCCAAAGCGTTTACTTACACGTGGGACTACCTTTTTGGTGTTGCTTTACAACACAAAAAACAACTGATCATCGCTCATATCATAGCGATTCTGGCAACGATTGCCAGCGTTCCTGTTCCTTTGCTGATGCCTTTGCTGGTCGACGAGGTATTGCTCAAAAAACCCGGCATTACAGTCCACACCATTGATTACTGGGTACCCGCCGACTGGCAGACGCCGGTTGTCTATATTTCAATCGTGTTGTTTGCCAGTTTATTACTGCGCGTCATATCGATTGCGT
Source organism: Methylomicrobium sp. (assembly GCA_018333785.1). Lineage (GTDB taxonomy): Bacteria > Pseudomonadota > Gammaproteobacteria > Methylococcales > Methylomonadaceae > Methylicorpusculum. Next base: position 8,697 of record JAGXSU010000152.1, read on the forward strand.
TCAATATCGTGCAGGCCAGGCAATTTACCCTGATTTCCAAGGATATCGTTTTTCGCATCCGCCATCGATTGATCAATCATTTGCAAACGATCTCCATGGCGGAATATGAAAGCCTGGGCTCAGGTTCGGTAGTCACGCATCTGGTTACCGATCTTGATACCATCGACAATTTTATCGGCTCAACCATCAGCCGGCTTTTGGTCGCGATATTAACCATTGTTGGGACAGCCGTAATTTTGCTGTGGATGCACTGGCAGCTCGGCTTGTTTATTTTATTACTGAATCCTCTGGTAATTTACTTCACTCGAACGGTGGGGAGCCGAGTAAAGGATTTGAAAAACAAGGAAAATTCAGCGTATGAAATTTTCCAGCAAGCGCTTACAGAAACGCTGGAAGCGATTCATCAAATCAGGGCGAGCAACCGGGAACGGCATTATTGTCAATTATTGGTCGATGCCGCAAGAACTGTCAAAGAGCAATCCGGCGCATTTGCCTGGAAAAGTGATGCCGCATCCCGCTTGAGTTTTCTTGTCTTTTTGTTTGGGTTTGATGTATTTAGAGCGACGGCCATGCTGATGGTTTTCTATTCTGACCTGAGCATAGGCGAGATGCTCGCCGTATTCGGCTACTTGTGGTTTATGATGGCTCCTGTTCAAGAAGTGCTGGGTATCCAGTATGCCTATTTTGCCGCTAAAGCTGCGCTGGCGCGGATCAACCGCTTGACAAAATTACAGCAGGAACCGCAATACCCGCACATCAATAATCCTTTTAAAAACAAGAAAAGCGTTTCCATCCGTGTTGAAAACCTTCATTTCAGTTATACCGACGAACCCATTCTGAACAATATCAACCTGACCATCAAAGCCGGAGAAAAGGTTGCCTTGGTAGGCGCAAGTGGCGGCGGCAAATCAACATTGGTGCAAACGCTGATAGGACTTTACAGCCCCAGTGCCGGAACCATTTACTATGACAACATTCCCATTGAACAGATTGGCCTGGAAGTGGTCAGAGAGCATGTTGTCACTGTTTTGCAGCACCCTATTCTTTTTAACGATACCATCCGCGCCAACCTGACCATGGGTAAGTCGGAAGATGATTCTGTTCTCTGGCAAGCTTTGCAGATAGCTCAGCTGAAAGCCACCGTGAGCGATCTTCCTTTGGGTTTGGATACTGTCATCGGACGACACGGCATGAGGCTTTCCGGCGGACAACGACAACGCATGGCTATCGCGAGAATGGTTACGGCAGATCCTAAAGTCGTGATTCTGGATGAGGCCACATCGGCCCTGGATTCAGCAACCGAGTATCAGGTTCATCACGCGTTGAATGATTTTTTAAAAAATCGCACAACGATTATTATTGCTCACCGTTTAAGCGCGGTTAAGCAGGCCGATCATGTTTATGTGTTTGAAGAAGGCACCGTATGTGAACAGGGACGGCATGACACCCTTATTCAACAAAAAGGCCTTTATGCAAAACTTTATGGCGAGTACCAGTAATCATGGCTGAGATATACGATCTTCACTGTCATTCAACCGCATCGGATGGCGCGTTATCACCCCGGGATTTAGTCAGCCGTGCCAAGCAATACGGTGTCACTCACCTGGCATTAACCGATCATGATACGGTTGCTGGCGTTGCTGAGGCTCAACGTGCTGCAGAAATGGAGGGCATCAATCTGATTACCGGTATCGAGTTTTCAACGACATGGCAGTCGCATTGCCTGCATATCGTCGGCTTGAACCTGGACCCCTCCCATCCTTTGGTAGCTGAAGGATCTCACGCGATACAAACGATTCGTAATGAACGCGCTGAAAAAATTTCCATCAAGCTTGAAAAAAAGCGGATTCCCGGTGCATTCGAATCTGTAAAAAAAGCCGCGGGAGACGGCATGATCACGCGTACTCATTTTGCAGAATTTTTGCTGTCTCAAGGTTATGTAGACACCTTGCAAGGCGCATTTGATAATTATCTGGGTGATGGCAAGTCCGGTTATGTTTCTACACAATGGCCTGGTTTGGAAGAAGTCGTTAACTGGATTACCGCATCAGGTGGTATTGCTGTTCTGGCGCACCCTATGCGGTACAAATTAAGCGGGTCATGGATGAGGCGTCTTCTGATGGATTTTAAGGAAATGGGGGGATTATCAATAGAGGTGGTGTCAGGAAGAAACAACCCGGACGAAATCAATACTTTAGCGCGCTATGCCAAACAATTTGACTTGGCAGGATCGGCAGGTTCTGATTTTCATAATCCCAAGAATATCTGGGTGGAATTGGGTCGTTTAAACCCTATGCCTGACTTTGTTACACCGGTCTGGCATTTATTTGAAACGAACGCTTTGACTTCATAATGAAAAACCGGATTAGCGGTTCAAACAAAAAACCGATCTAACCCGGTTGTTTAGTTGATAGCTTCGAGCGTTAATCAAGATACAAGCGACATAATTGCAATACCAGCCAAAATAAACCCAACTGCAAAATAGACAACAAATTTATCGTCATCAATATCAGGTTTCATAATGCCTCCGAAGAATAGTTAACGAATGCGTTAATCACGCATTTCGATTTAACCATGCATTACCGTTTTATGTAAAGCTTAACGCAGTCAGAGACAACCTCAAACTGCGTTTTAACCTGAAGCTTTTGGTTTTATACCTTTCGCACTTCAAATTTCGGCAGTGCCTAAGGAGGCATCGGGTTGTTCGGCAAAGGCTTTGCCAGCATGGATGCTGGCATAGAGCCTACATAGATGTATTTACGGCGTCCTTTGACGGACACCCCGGTGCCGAATTTCGATCTACGATGGGTATATTTTGTCTAAAAAGGACTTTCCAGAATAATGGTTTCATCTCTGTCAGGTCCGGTAGAAATAATGGCCACTTTTACACCGACCAATTCTTCTATTTTTTTGATATAGGCTTTTGCGTTCTCAGGCAGGTCGTCATAATTCGTCACGCCTGCTGTAGGTTCGCTCCAACCCGGCAATTCCTCTATCACTGCCTCGCAGACTTCATATTGATCAGCCCCTAAAGGCGCAATTCCGGTCAATTGCCCGTTTAACCGGTAAGCGGTGCAAATCCCGATTTTTTCAAGACCATCCAGTACGTCCAGTTTGGTTAAGCAGATTCCGCTTAAACTGTTCATGGCCGCAGATTTGCGCATGGAAACCGCATCGAACCAGCCTGTTCGCCTTTTTCTGCCGGTTGTCGCGCCAAATTCATGACCTTTTTGACCGATGTGTTCGCCGATATCATTCAGCAGTTCGGTAGGAAACGGGCCGTTTCCGACGCGCGTTGAATAGGCTTTAGTAATACCCAACACATAATCCAGACTTAAAGGTCCCACACCGGTTCCGGTGGCGGCACCTCCTGCTGTAGTATTGGATGAAGTCACATAAGGGTACGTACCATGATCGATATCGAGCAATGCACCCTGAGCCCCTTCAAATAAAAGATGCTTACCTTGAGCCTGATACACCGACAAAATTTCACCTACATCGGCTAACATCGGCTTGACCTGCTCTCCAAACTGCAATGCTTCATCCAGCATGGATTGGACGTCTATTGGCTCAGCATGATAATAGTTTTTCAGCATAAAATTATGCAGATCGGCAAGTTCGTGCAACTTCTCGGAAAAGCCTTTGACATCACGCAGATCGCCAGCCCGCAGGCCTCGCCTGGCAGCTTTGTCTTCATACGCTGGGCCTATGCCTCTGCCCGTTGTGCCAATGGCTTTGCTGCCTCTTGCCTTTTCTCTTGCCTGATCGATGGCAACATGGATAGGTAAAATCAAAGCACAGGCTTCACTGATCAACAACCGTTCCCGTACCTTGATACCGGCTTTCTCAAGAATCTCAATTTCTTCAAGTAAAGCCTGCTGGCTTAATACGACACCGTTGCCTATCAAGCATTGGACGCTCTCACGTAAAATACCCGAAGGTATCAGATGCAGAACCGTCTTTTTACCCTGAATTACCAGTGTATGTCCGGCATTATGTCCGCCTTGAAAACGGACCACCGCATCGGCCTGCTCGGTCAGTAAATCAACCAGCTTACCTTTGCCTTCATCACCCCATTGAGTGCCGATTACAACTACATTTTTTCCCATTTTCATTCCAAATTTAAGCCAACGCTTTAACAATCCAGTCTTTATTATTTTTTTCAAGAACTGCAGTGCAACCCATAGAGTGATAATCTCCGGATTGCCCGGGCAATTCCTGAACGACACATCTGCCTGCCGCCCGCAGATTTCTGACCGCTTCAGATAAAGCTGAATCATTAACGGCCGGTGCAAAAATCAATTCCGCCAGTTCATTGATTTCGGACGGATTCAATTCTGACAATACTTTTAAGTCCGCACTAAATCCGGTCGCAGGTCTGGCCCGACCAAAGACAGCGCCGATATTGTCATAACGCCCCCCCCGGGCAATTTCACGGCCAACCGACGAAACGAATGCAGCGAAAACAATACCGGTATGATAATGATAACCGCGCAATTCCGCCAAATCGAAACTGACAGGCAATGCGGGAAAATCAACCGCCAAACGATCGGCCAGCAAGGTCAGTTCCTGCAATGCCTTATTGACAGTTTCATCCGCCTTGGACAAAACCTGACTCGCTTTGGCAAGTGTTTCCCTGCCGCCATTCAGTTCAGGTAAAACCAGCAGAAAGGGTTTCAATTGTTCATCGATATCAAGCCCCTGAACAAATACCTGCAATTCTGACTTGGCTTTACGTTGCAAGATGTCAAACAATGACGTTTCCTGAATTTTAGAAAGCCCGGCCTGCCGGCATAACGCGCGGTAAATACCGACATGCCCCAGATCGATATGGACGTGCTGAATCCCTGAAATGGCCAGCATTTCCAGCATCAATTGAATAATTTCCAGATCGCTTTCCAGTCCATTATGACCGTAAAGCTCAGCTCCGATCTGCATCGGACTTCTGGATTTTTCCAGCGCATCGCCCACTGTGTGGAGAACGGTGCCGGTATAACAAAGACGGGTCGGCCAGGCATGTTTAAGGTTGTGCGCATCAATTCTTGCCACCTGAGGTGTCATGTCGGCACGAATACCCAACATTTCGCCGCTTAATTGATCGGTTAGCTTGAAAGTCTGCAGATCCAGATCATGGCCGGAACCGGTCAAAAGTGAATCCAGATAATCTATGAACGGGGTAATAACCAATTGATAACCCCAGCGTTTAAAAACGTTGAGAATATCATTTCTAAGATTTTCCAGACGCTTGGCATCTTCTGGCAATACTTCCTCTATACCTTCAGGTAAAAGCCAGGAATTTTTTTGTTGCATGGTTTTTTATGGGTCCACTCAAACAAAACGCCCCGTTAAAAACGGAGCGTTCATTTTATTGAAACAATCTCGGCGTTGATAGCGCCGATGTCAGTGATTTACTTTTGTGACTTAAAATACCTGAAAAAATCGGACTCAGGATCAATCACGAGCATTTGGTCCGGTTTATTAAATGTTTCACGGTAGGCGTTCAAGCTTCTGTAAAACGAAAAAAACTCAGGATCTTCGGTGTAAGCTTTGGCGTAAATTTCTGCGGATCGCGCATCACCTTCACCACGTAACTTTTCAGCTTCTTTGTACGCATTAGCCAATGTAACAACACGTTGCCTGTCTGCATCGGCTCGAATGCGCTCAGCCGCTTCCGAACCTTGAGACCGGAACTCACGGGCTACACGTTCACGTTCCGCTTCCATTCTCAAGTAAACCGAACTGCTGACTTCGCTGGGCAAATCAATCCGTTTAACCTGTACATCAATGATTTCAAGACCCAGATTTGCAGCGACTTCTCGTGACTTCGCTATCAAAATGTCGCGGATGATTTTCCGGTCAGTCGAAACCAGTTGCTTGATTTCTCGTTTACTGAATTCGCTTCTGAAAGCATCTTTGATGATTTGATCGAGGCGAAGATTCGCTTGGTTAATATCGCCAGCAACAACCGTATAAAACGTTTTTACGTTTCCGATCCGCCATTTGACGAAAGAGTCAACGATCACGTTTTTCTTTTCAGCCGTTAAAAAACGCTCCGGTTTGCTGTCCATGGTCTGAATACGGCCATCAAACTTTTTGACGTTGTTGACTATAGGCAATTTAAAGTAAAGACCCGGCTCGTAATCGTCTTTTACTATTTCACCTAATTGAAATTTGATTGCTTTTTCGGTTTCCGAGACAGTAAAGATACACATTATGCCTAGAAATAAAACCGCTGCTATTCCTATTAAAATTTTATTTTGCATCATTGACGACCTCTTACGTCACGGCCACGCACTGCGCCTCGCTGAACATTCTCGACTGGTTGCGGCTGACTTAAGCTAGGCTGAGGCAAATTGATAGTCTCAACGTTAGGCACCGGTTGTTTTGCCAGTTTATCAATGGGCAGATAAAGTAAATTATTACCGCCTTTGACATCGATCATTACCGTATTAGTTTTACTCAGAACGCTTTCAATCGTCTCGATATAAAGCCTTCTGCGAGTAATATCAGGTGCTTTCTTGTATTCCACCAGCAGATTGGTAAAACGGGTTGCCTCACCTTCTGCCTGAGCAATGACCTGTTCTTTGTAGCCTTCAGCTTCTTGAGATTTTCTGGCCGCAGCACCGCGTGCTTTTGGCACCACATCGTTAGAATAAGCTTGGGCTTCGTTGATCAAACGTTGCTGATCTTCTCGGGCCTTGATCGCATCTTCAAATGCGCCTTGAACCGGCTCAGGAGGCTGAGCATCTTGCAAGTTAACACTGGTAATCTGAATTCCGGATTTATAAGCATCCATGACTTCCTGTATTTCTTTTCCGATTTGAGCAACAATCTCGCTGCGGCCTTCGGTCAAAACGAAGTCCATGTTGCTGGATCCGATAACCCCTCTTTCAGCAGATTCAGTGACTTGTTTCAGTGTTTCAGAAGGGTTGGCAACATTAAACAGAAACTGTTTGGCATCCTTAACCTGATACTGGACCGCCAATCTGACGTCGACAATATTTTCATCTTTGGTCAGCATCAATGCTTCTCTGGGCACAGAACCCAAAGTTTGTTGCGCCCCGCCGCTTCGATAACCCACTTCAATAAAGCGTTGTTGCTTGACATTGACGATTTGCACCTGCTCAATCGGCGCAGGCATATGCCAGTTTAAACCGGCTTGTGTCGTATCTGTGTACTTGCCGAAACGAGTAACCACGCCATGATTACCTTCGTCGACGATATAGAAGCCGCTTAGACCCCAGAGAACAACTGCACCGGCCGCCAGATAGCCTATGCTCTTCATTGACGATCCGGGTTCATTATTTCCGCCGCCGCCAAAGATACCGCCTAATTTTTCTTGTAATGAGCGAATCGCCTCATCCAGATCGGGAGGCCCTTTTTCATTTCCGCGCCCACTCCAAGGGTCTTTTTTATCGCCGCCGCCAGGTTCATTCCAGGACATACATATGCTCCATTGGGATTTTAGTAATTAAAATGATTTTGACTCATTAACGCGAGGGGTTTGATAGACCGATCCGTATAACTTACAAAAATTAATGCTTAAAGAAACAAGCTAAAATTTTTGAAAGTTAAAGAATTTTTCAACTCGTCATATTTTCTTAAATTAAGATTATCCCTATCAGTGGTTTCATATTACTGACTTGAACAACAATATGAAACTCTAAATAACTTTCTTATCTTATCACGATAGTTCAGCATTAAAAGTCATTGCCAATTATCTCGGATAAAAAACTTACATTCAAACTAGGTTATTAAGTTAACCAACTGGTTTCAGAGTATTCAGATAAACTATTACTACCGCGTGTCTTCCTTAAAAAAGATATTAAAATTCTTCCATAACAACATCTTTCAATAAGCCCAGTTTTTTTTGATCGATTTCCATCCAAATATCCCAGCCGCCATCGTCCTGGCATTGCTCATTGATGATTTTTGCAAAATCAAACAATTTGGCACGAATGCCGGCCTGATCAGGCCTTAACCGGCAATGCCTTCTGATTTTGGAGGGTTTGAATGATTCGGCCAAAACCTCTTGCAATAAATCCAGGCCTTCGCCCGTCTGAGCAGACAGCCAGATTCTGACCGCGTTGCCCGTATCGTCCCTATCGACATGGGGCTTTACATCGGGAAGTAGATCTATTTTGTTAAATATCTGCAATTGCCTTATCTGATGAGCGTCAATATCGGTTAACACCTGATTGACTTGAAAAATCGTATCATCCCTGTCTTCTGCGTTGGCATCAATGACATGTAACAATAAATCCGCCTCGCTGGCTTCCTGCAGCGTAGACCGGAAGGCTGCAACCAGTTCATGTGGCAAATGACGGATAAACCCTACCGTGTCTGCCAAAACGATTTCAGTATTATTCGGGAGCAAACAATTGCGTAAAGTAGGATCCAGCGTCGCAAACAACTGATCGGCCGCATAGGCATTCGCACCCGTTAAGGCATTGAACAAGGTAGATTTACCCGCATTGGTATAACCGACTAGCGAAACTGAAGCAATCTCGGCTTTCTTTCGCTTCAGTCGTCCTTGATGACGTTGCTTTTTAACTTTCTCAAGGCGGGCTTGAATTTGTTTGATCCTTACACCCAAAAGCCTTCTATCGGTTTCCAGCTGAGTTTCACCCGGCCCTCTCAGTCCAATGCCGCCTTTCTGCCTTTCAAGATGGGTCCAGCCGCGAACCAAGCGCGTCGACAAATGCCGCAATTGCGCAAGCTCAACTTGCAATTTACCCTCGAAGGTCTGCGCTCGCTGAGCAAAAATATCCAGAATGAGTCCGTTTCTGTCCACCACCCGGACATTGAGCGCTTTTTCAATGTTGCGCTCCTGACTGGGCGACAGCGAGTGATTGAACAACACCAAGTCGGCAGAATGTTCTTCTACAGCCTGTCTGATTTCTTCAAGTTTGCCGGTTCCGACAAAATATTTCGAATCGGGACTTCGCCGACTGCCCACCACCACGCAAACAGGTTCAGCACCCGCTGATTTGGCCAGCTCACGCAGTTCCGATAAGTCTTCTTGATTGGCTTGGAGTGTTAGGTGAACGAGCACGGCCCGCTCACCCGATTGAGGACGCTCAAACAATTAAGCGCTCCGAGAAGTTTGATAATAGTTTAATCTTCAATGATTTCGTTTTCGCGGCTAAGTTTGACAGGTTTGCCCGGAACAATCGTTGATATTGCATGCTTATAGACCATCTGACTGACAGTATTCTTAAGCATAATCACATACTGATCGAATGAATCAACACGCCCTTGCAGCTTAATACCATTAACTAAAAAAATGGAAACGGGAGTGTGTTCTTTTCTGAGAGTATTTAAAAAATTATCCTGTAAATTTTGCCCTTTCGACATCCAATTTCTCCTTATTATTACTATTGAGTTCAGTATAGGATCAATTATGCACTGTACCAACACTTAGCGTTAAGTCTAACCTAATTTAACAGGTTTTTTAACTTGAATTTTCCTTATTTGAAATTACCAAGACCTTGCAAATGAAAACCTGTCATCAGTCAGGTTGATTCATTGCTAGAAATTGCATAGAAAACCTCCAAGCATTTTTCTATTAAATAGACGCGACACGCTCAACTTTTAAGTCAGTTCAGTGCTTTTTAGCTCAACCTCAGGTTTTATTCCGGCACTCCACCAAATCCGGCAGGCCCCTTCATCAGAAACCATACAAGGACCTACCGGTTGACTAGGCACACACAAACGGCCATACAATTTACAGTCAACCGGCTTGATCTTCCCCATAACAACGCGCGCGCAATCGCAACCGGGCGGCATTTCGCCAACATGACGGCGCGCGTCATCCCGGAAAGACTCAAAATGTTGTTGAACATCATGGCGTGAAAAGTGTGCTTTTAAGGTATACCCCGAACTAGGAATCGAACCGATACCTCGCCACGGCGCATCAGACACCTCAAAAACTTGCGATAGCAACTGTTGAGCACGGCGATTACCTCCGGGTTTGACCACTCGTTCATAACAATTATCAACGAACAAATGGTTATCCATGCGTTGCCGTAGCACCGAGTAAATGGCCGCCAGTAAACTGTCCGGAGTAAAACCGGCAATCGCAACAGGAAGCTGATGGCGCGAAACGACAAACTGCCATTGTTCAGGGCCCATCACCGTTGCCACATGCCCTGGCGCGATCAGCGCATCGCAATTCGGCTGCTCTGAATCCAGTAACAAAGCCACTGCCGGCCATGTCAGACGACCACTGCTCAAAATCAGCAGATTTTCAGGTGCGCCTTCAGCCAGCATTGCGGCCACAGGCGCGAATGTAGTCTCAAACCCCGCAGCAAAAAATACGACGGTTTGCCCGGGATTCTCTTTTGCAATCGTCAACGTTTCGATAGGGCTGGCAATCGCTCGAATATCCGCACCGGCAGCTTTAGCCTGCGATAAGGTACGAATAGCCTGTTTACCCGCATTGACAGGCACTCTGAGCATGTCACCGAATGCAGCCAGGATGATATTTTTCTCTAATGAAAGCTGTATAGCTTGATAAATATCTTCCTCGGGACAGACACAAACGGGGCACCCCGGTCCGGGTATCAGCTCTATCCATTCCGGCAGCACGCTGCGAAGCCCTGACAAAGCAATCGTCCGCTCATGACCCCCGCAGACATTCATGATTTTTATCGTTTCAGTCACCGGTAATTCGTTTATTTTTACCAGCCATTGCTGAGCGCTTAAGGCCATTATCTGCTCTCTATGACTTGCTTACAGGATGGGCGGGACGCAATAAGATGCGGGTTGCATGCAAACCGGCATCAGGCTGTCGCACAGGTCGGAAAGAAGGCCGATTTTTGGCGCGTTGCTTATGAAGCTGCATCTGCTCTTCCAACCAGTCCAACCAGACATCGATACCCTCCCCGTTCCGTGCGGATAATTGAAAAACCGGCACCTGACTGGCCAGATTGCGCAAATTTTGTGCTGCTCTTTCACTTGAAAACTCAACCAGATAGGGCGACAAATCTGTTTTGGTAATCAGCATCACATCCGCCGCGCGAAACATCACCGGATATTTGGCCGGTTTGTCATCCCCTTCCGCAACGGATAAGAGAATCACATTGAGGTGATGCCCCAAATCAAAACTGGCAGGACAAACGAGATTACCGACATTCTCAATAAACAGCACATCAATGCCTGCAAAGTCGATTTGATGCAGCGCCTCGTGGACTAAATGGGCATCCAGATGACATGCCGAACCGGTTGTGATTTGGTGCGCCTGAACACCGTGAGCGCGGATGCGCAGTGCATCATTTTCGGTCTCCAGATCCCCTTCAATCACGGCCATTCGAAACCTTTCCCGACCCTGCACAATCGTGGCTTCGAGCAATGCGGTTTTACCCGAACCGGGCGAAGACATTAAATTAATGACCAAAACACCCAGTTGATCAAAATGCATGCGATTATGCTCAGCCTGCAGATCGTTACCGGCCATCAGGCGGGTCAAAACGGAAGTTGCCCCCCCGTCAGCCGACTTTTCCACTGTAATCTGAGCCTCGTTTCCTGATGTAACTTGACAACCACAGGTAGTACACATCTGTTTTAACCCTTAACTGGAATGGATTGGTTCAAACTAAGTATCTACCTCCCCCATTTATTGGGTGTAGGTGCTTGATTTCAAAGGACGCATTAATACGTCCCTGAAGCTCTCTGCAACATCCCTGTTGCAGAAGCCTTTTCAATCAATCACCTACACCCGCTTTTCCAAGGGAGCAAGTAGTTACCAATCTTAAATTCTTACTCTTTCAAATGAGAGCGCCGAGCGATAACCTGCCGCATTCATTCAGGATGCCACAAACAGCTCAACCTGACTCAAGATGAACTCGCTGCCACTGAGCAGTTGCGTATCCAAACTTTTGCATGCCGGACATATCAGTTTATTGGGATCAGCATCGGCTTCACTTCCGCAATGATCGCACCTTATTCTGACTGGTAAAGTGTTAATGATCAGACGGGCATTCGACGCGGCAGTTCCCGCTTTGAGAATTTCAAAGGCCTGGACTAGCAAAACGGGCTCTACACCTGATAATGCGCCTAAACTGACGGTAACTTGCGCGACATTTTGAGCATGATGCTGATCCGCGAGCAACTGAACCTGTCTGATCAAATCATCACACAACGACAATTCATGCATAGTCTGATTCATTGACGGCCAGTTGATCCAGCAATTCCCAGGTGGAAAAGGCCTCCTCTTCATCAACTTTTTGCAGCGCGTAACCGACATGAATCAGAACGTAATCACCCACCTGTATCTCTTCATCCTGTATCAAAAACAAACTAACCGTGCGCTGTATGCCTTTAAATAAACAACGGGCTTCAAAACCATTAATTTCAACAATCTGCATTGGAAATGCCAGGCACATCGCACCACCTCATTCTGTTATATACTCATTAAAACTCAAGACACGACTTAAAACAACAGGGCCCTTTTGTGTCTCTGATGGTGACTTAAAACCAAATTATCCTCTAACCCTATTGATCACTTTTCAAATCCATCAGCTGTTCACTCAAAATGAATAACGACCCACTTTATCCAAGTTTAACATGAACTCACCCATCCAATTTCCCGATACTCATATCAGTCTTGCTCACGGCAACGGCGGACGGCGCATGCGCGAACTGATAGAAAAACTCTTCGCCAGGCATCTGGCTAACGATAAGCTCGATATTCAAAGCGATGCAGCCACTTTCAAAATACCTGTCGCTACTGATGAGTTACTCATTACAACAGATGGCTATACGGTAGACCCCCTGGAATTTCCGGGCGGTACGATCGGCAGTCTCGCGGTTTACGGAACGGTTAATGATCTTGCTGTATCGGGCGCTGAACCGCTGTATATGACATTGACTGCATTCATTGAAGAAGGGCTTGAAATCAGCGTGCTTGACCGGGTACTGAACAGCATGGCGAATGCCTGCCGGGAATGCAATATAGCTGTCGTTGCCGGTGATACCAAAGTCTTAAAACGCGGCCAGGGAGGCGGAATTTATTTTTCGACCACCGGCGTGGGCTTTAGAAAAACGGTCAGCAACCTGGGTTTGAAACAAATCAAAACCGGCGATCTCATTTTATTGAGCGGCACGGCAGGAGACCACGGCACAGCAGTCATGCTAGCCCGAGAACAATTCGGCCTCAGCGGCACGTTACATTCGGATGCGGCCAGTGTGCTGCCTATTACCCGTATCCTGATGGCTTCACCCGGTCTGGCTTTTATGCGCGACCCCACCCGAGGCGGTATTGCAACCGTCATGCACGAAATAGCTCAAGCCTGTAACAAAACTGTTCGCCTGTTAGAGTCGTCAATCCCTGTTCATGATCAAGTCAAAGCCGTTTCGGAAATATTGGGCTACGACCCTCTCTTTATGGCCAACGAAGGCCGTGTAGTTGCTGTTGTTGACCCTGAGCATGCCAATCAGTCATTGTCGGCGCTTCATGCCGGGGGCTATCCCGACGCAGCTATTATCGGTCGAATTGAAGATGGGCGTAAGCACGTCATATTGGAAACCACCATCGGCGGCGAACGGCTTCTCGAACAATTGGAGGACGACCCTTTACCCCGGATTTGCTGACGTAATTTTACTTTGCCAGATTTCAGGTTTCACACTACCGAAGGATGTCATTCCGGCATGGATTGCCGGAATATAGGCTCCATGGAGGGTTCGAAGCTCGCCATTCGTGGCACTGGATACTCGCTTCCCGCCGAGTATGACGGTCTTTCTTCTAATCTGACAAACTTAGAAGTAAGCCAATAGCAACAAAAATATAAGGACTTTTCCATACATTGAAACGGGAGTATGCTGATAGCTGTTTCATTTAACCCTAAAGCACCCATTGACCTCGATTTCTCTTGGCCTGTGTATGAACCATGAATAAAAATCACGCCTCCCTTATTTCCTCGCATGATCGGCTAAAAAAACTGCGTACTGCTCTGGCAATTGGCCGAGGCTGTCAAGTGCTGACCAGTTTACAACTGGAAGCTGAAGGCACCATTTCTCACGACGTTACCAAGCGTGTTACTTATCTCACCGGACTGTTTTCCAGGATACACCGGGAAATGTTTCAGGACTGGCGGGAGCAAACCACGGTGAGCCATCGACCCGGAACGATTGTCGATGCCGATAAACGTCAAAAATTCCGGAAAACCATAGCCCGTCTGGTCCTTGATGAGGACAACAACAAGGATACTGCGATTTTCGACAACAATGGCTTTGTCATTTATACCGAGACGATTGCAGAAAGACTCGCTGATTTTTATGCCAAAATGCGCGAAGTCAGGCCGTTTGGCTATGGAAACCGAATCACGCTGGATCTGTTTATTACCTTACTGGGTAAATTGCCTGCGTTTAAAAGTGTTTATCCTCACGGCATCGATTTTCGGCGTATTGATCAAAACGATTCTCAGGCCTTGCATGGCCCCGATTCCGCTCATTCGTTGCTGACCCTTGCTTTCCTGCATGCGTTGGACCCCTTACGTAACAAAATCCTCAATAATACGCCCAACGGCTACGGTAAATGGCCGGAAAACAAAAAGTTTATTTCAGGCATTCCTTTTTTGTCGCACACCACAGCCGACGGCGTTAAATGTCTTGTGACCGTCAATGGCGCTTTAATGCCGATTGAGTTGATTCGTGAAGAATTGTTTATAGCCGGCAAACATATCGCAGATTACCCTTACTGCACACCAGAAAACATCATCGGCTATCTGCCGGGAACCGAAGATTTGCGTCAGCCGGGTAAAACCGAAATTGACGGCATTACGCTGGGTGAGAACGGGTCAGCACCTTTGTTCTGCCTGGACATCAACATGCTGACGGGACTGCGCTCACCCAGCCATATCGAATTACAGGAATTAATCAGAGAATGTCTGGGTGAAAAAAAACCGGTTTTTGTGTTGGCAAACAACGAAGTGCTGAAACAGGAACTGATTAAAGTAGCCAATGGCGATCAACGTTTGGTCCGTAGTGTCGAAATCGCCTATGAAAGACTGGCCAAAGTCATCCGCATTCTGGATGCCGCAGAAGCTGAAATTTTTGCCGATAAAACGTCCGACCCGGACCCCAAACTCTTTATGGCAATGGGCGGCGCAGGCGCAGGAAAAACCGCCGTTCAGGAAATTGCGCACGCCAGTTGCGGCGGCAATTACGTGATCGCTTCTTTGGATGATTTCCGTAAAAAAAGTGATTTGTATAAAGTGCTGACCGCCGCCAATCATCACAGTGATGATTACGTCTATGTAGAGCCGTTTGCCAACCGGCTGCGCGATTCTGTCGCCTTGCGGGCCAAGCAACAACGTATCAACCTGATGTATGACGGCACGGGAATCCCCTACAGTCCGCGCTATTCAGGCATCATCGCCAATTTTAAACAAGCGGGATTTACAACACAAATCATCGCCGTCGATGCCTTTCTGGTAAAACCCGAAGGCCGAGAACACGAACTATCGAGGTTGTCGGTGGTAGCCAGTGTCAAAAAACGTTTCGGCAAAACCGGTCGCGCCCTACCTTGGGTTATTACCATTTACAAACATATCCACGCACCCGAATCATTTCTAAATGCGTTTGATGATTTGAATCTGGATAAAATCGTTTTGTTTGCCAATGATGGTGATAGAACAAATCAATACCTGGTGGCTGAAAGCTTCGCGTTGTCCGATCATGAAATCGACATGATCAAAGAACACCAGCAATCGGGGTCACTGGCAAAATATCTGACCGGATTAAGCAAGAACAGGGAAGACTCTGTTTACAGAAACTTTACCGGTGATGATAAAAATTTATTGAAAGAATTGATTAATCGCAATCCCGAACGCGGCGAAAATAATGCCGCTTATTTGATCACTAACGGCAATACAGTCTTGGCAATCTATAATGCCCGCCGTTTAGTGGATTTTATCGAAAAACGGCAGTTGAATCCCAATGCCTCGTATGAAGCTGGGCTGGTCCACAAATCCGCTTCACTGTCGTTTCATGTCGACCCCGATTCTGACACGCCCTGGCTGGTCAGGCTTCAGGATGCTTCTCAGGGGTAAAGCCAAGAGGGGTAATAACAGATCTATGCCCCGGGCGAATGCCCGAAGCTATCACGTATTCAGGATCTGCGGTCAGAAGCAAAACCTTTTTGTAAAAATCCGCGCTGATAATATTTTGCTATATCAATATTGTATTGTTCGGCATTAATAATGCCTTTGATGGTATAGACATTGCCGTAATCATCAGTAGGCATCAGCGACAAATCAATAACCTGCTCAGGAACCGGATAGTGATCTTCATCAAGAAGCAGCATGACTTTGGGTCTAAGTTTTAGCACTTCGTTGACTTCCACGACAATTGCGATCGCCCGGTTGGTCATCATCACCACCGCCCCCGGTGGATAAACCCCCATACATTCAATGAACTTGATGACCAAATCCCTTTCCAACTGAACATCAATCAGGTTGGACATGATATGAGTGGCCTCAAGATGCGTTCTCCCTTTTTGATAAACCCGGTCGCTGGTTATCGCATCGTACATGTCCACGATAGTGACTATTTTTGTAAATAGCGAAAGAGAGGTCTTGTTCAGCCGTCTCGGATAGCCGGAACCATCCAGCCGTTCATGATGCGAATAAGCAGACTCTATAGCACCATAATACATACCGGGGCTGGATCGGAGCAATTCATAGCCTAATAAAGGATGTGATTGCATAATCTCCATTTCATCGGGCTCGAGTCTTCCAGGCTTATTGAGAATTTCCAGCGGCACCCGCATCTTGCCCATATCGTGCATCATGCCGCAAAGCCCGACATTGTTTAGATTAGCCTCTGACAAGTTCAGATGTCGGCCCAGAACGATCGAAAGCATGCACACATTTAAACTGTGTTGCGCGGTATAGGCATCGCGATTTTTTAATTGGCTTAGCCACAGAATGGCATCGGGAGAATGCAAAATACTGTTCACACATTGAGCAACCGCCTCTTTCGCGACTTTCGAATCCACCCCACCACCATGGGCAATCCGCTCCATAAACTCAGAAACCAACTGGCCGGTTTGTTTATAAACAAGATCGGCGCGTTTTATTTCTTTTTCAAAACTGCCTTTTTTGGGCGGCGGCTTTGCGTTGACGTCGTAACTTTCCGGGACTTGTTGAGCGCTTGAATCAATTTTTACGAGCCTTCTTTTTTTTTCTTTAGTCAGATCAATATAAACAAACTCACAGGTATCTTTTAATTGTTTGATTTCATCTTCTGTTTTAATTTCAAAACCTTGAAACACAAAAGCAGTTTTAAGCCAAGGCCGGTCCAACTCGACAACATACATGCCTATCATTAACTGAGAAACCGGCGTCAAGACACGTTCTGACGAAGACAGCAGACCATCCTTGTCTCTTGAATTATTTTTGATTTTTTTTCGGAATGGCCAGAATTTTCTTAAAATCATTTATCTTTCTTTTTAATTTTAAAATACAAGAAGGGATCTGATGATAGATTGTTGAGTCACTGGTACCATAAGAAGAGACGGGGGCATAATTTTTATAATAGACAGGAAATCATTTAAAAGATCGGTTTGCCATCTTCATTTATGTAACTTTTCAATAGATCCATTATAGACAAGAAAATGACTTTTGAATGGCCGCCGAGTTATTTTCCAAGCCAACCAAGCGATAGCTTTGGCTACAAAGAAGAATACAATGAATGCTATCGGCTAAATTGAGATTATTTCCCGGGTACCTTATCGAGCATAGCCAGTCCGCAGATGAGTCCAATCGTGCCGAGTATCAAAAAGTACGGGCCGAAAAACCACAAAATGATCGGGAGACTGAAGAAGAAAGAACGCGTCCCCAACGTATAAAAACTGCCCGCTTTGTTTAAAAAGGCACACGTTTTTTTTAACAAAGCATTATCAGCAGACCCTATGCCGGGAACATTAATCATATAGCCGACGTGATTAAAGTAACGTATTGCCATCGAGAAACAATAAAAGGCAATAGAAAAATTGAGCAGCAATAAGCCTAGTTTTAGTTGCCATAACCCGGTGGATACCGAGACCGCTAAATGTGAAGGATGCCAAGCCAGTGCCCAGGACTCAATTTTTTCACTTAAGTTTAAGGTTCCGATTATCAACAATATGGCGGTTGTTGCCATAAAGTTTGCCGCCATGACAGAGTTGCGCAACGTTTGAATAGCCAGTATTTCCATATTGCCTCTCGTCATCACCATTTCCACCCATTGCTCCCGGATACTGGAATTTAGCGAATGCAGGCTTGACTCCGGTTTTAGCCGGGTACGACGTCTTAAATAGAGATAATATGCCAACACCAGCAGGGAACAGACAATAAAAGCAATGATATCGTAAGACATGCGGTTGTTTCCTTTATGTTGCTTTAGGTCAAATACTGAAAGAGTATCAGGTCTCGCGACAACTAATGCTTCTAATTTTAAGCCGATTGAACCGACTTAAGTCGCGGGCATGGCCCACGCCTACAAGACTCTCCCTGGATTATTACCGGCAACCTAACAGAAAAAGATCTGGTCGATTATGCGTAGACCATCAGAGACACAGTCGGTGAAAACGCGGTTGTCATGAATCAAGATTGCCAATAACTGCGCGGAGGGAGCGGAGCTCTCCTATAATCTCCGCTTAACTTAACGACATTGCCTTGGTGATTAAAATCCTCCCAATCAATTACCAAAGTTATGCCATAGTAAAGCGTCAAGAAAACCACTTTTTTCAATTATAATCTTTTGTCATGGCCACTGAAGAGAAAGCCTATGCGCATAGTTTGCCTGTCTGACACTCACGGAATGACCGACCGGATCGAGATTCCTGATGGCGATGTGCTGGTAGCAGCAGGCGACATTTGTCTGGCAGGTTATGATTCGGAACTGAAGCTATTTGATGAATTCATGCTTAGCCTGCCGCACAAAACCAAGTTTTTAGTTGCAGGCAATCATGATTGGCCGATTGCAGATGGGGTCAGTTTTTATTTTAAAAGACTGATTAAAAATGTCATTTATCTTGAGGACAGGGGCGTTGAAATTGATGGGGTGAAATTCTGGGGATCTCCCTGGCAACCTGAATTTTTTAACTGGGCTTTCAATCTGCCGCGTGGATTACCGCTAGCGCAGATGTGGTCACGCATTCCCGACGATACCGATGTACTTATTACGCATACTCCCCCTTATGGAATATTGGATCAGATCTACAGCGGCGAAGCGGTAGGCTGTGAAGACTTGCTTCATGCATTGGAGCGTATCCAGCCGAAACTGCATATCTTTGGGCATATCCACGAAGGCTATGGCGTTATGGAGCGTAAAGGCACCATTTTCGTCAACGCTTCAATTTGTGATGCAGGGTATGAACCTGTCAACGCGCCGATTGTAATTGATTTGTAGTTCAGTAATTGCACTGATTTTCAACGACGAGTACGAGACATAAAGCGGTCGTCTAACACAAAGTAATCCCGTTAAAAAACACAACCCCGATGTAAAAATCGATAAGCGGTAGGGCCTTTTCGCGATGGCAAAACGCCAATATAGTTCAAGGCCATGCGGATTGCCTGGCATCGAATCAGCCCTTGTATATCAAAGGCCTCTCATCTGCCGGGGTGATGCCCAAACCTTCATGGGCGTTAGGTCAAATTATTGAGCCCATTTCATTTTATCTATGCTTTCTTCAGGCGAAGTTTAAGATACTGCTTATAAATTAAACGGAAGCCCAAAATTAATATCGATCAAAAGGCGAAGCAGGGACGTTTTGCAAAGTATTCGAAACGGTCTTTTTAAGCTAGTTTTTTTCTTACACTCTTTGATGTAGCTACCATGAAAAATTTCACATTGCCGGTATTACTCTTTCTATTTTTGATCGGCATTAATGATGCCTTTGCCTTACGATGTGGCAATAGAATTATTCGCGTAGGCGATCATAAAATAGATGTACTGCAAAAATGCGGTGAGCCGGATTACGCCGAAACCCGAATAGGCGTTGAAGGAAGCCGATTGCGGCATAATCGAGGTGTACTCGAAATTGAAAACTATGAACAAGTCGTTATCGATGAATGGGTATACAACTTCGGTCCACGAAAGTTAAAGCAATTTTTACTTTTTGAAAACAGCGTGTTAATTGAAACTCGCAACCTGGGTTACGGTGATTGAAGTAGCTGCAGAGGTTGCCGGATTCAGGCGAACTGATCCGGGAGCCAGCCCCGCTCGACACATTCACGAAAACACCACTCCGGGGTGGTTTCGGTTTTGTAGCTCCAAAAAAACCAACCCAGATATTTTTCAAAAGTCACTAATTGGGCAGCGGCAAAAGCACGGTAGGCAATGGACATTTGCACAGCGTCCATTGCGGTCAACGTATGATTAAACAGGCCTGCCGTCCATAAAGAAGACATGTTTTTATCCATTCCCAAACTCCATTCACCCAGATAAACCGGCAAAGCAGAACCGGTAATAATATCGTCAGCTTCGTTTTTCCAGTCAATAGCGGCTTTTTGGATATGACCATAGATATCCAGATCAATATCTTCTTTAACAAAACACTGGTAACGGTGAATATCGAACACAACATTCTGATAGCCGGGTTCGTTCATGAAGTCCTGGTATTCCCTGTAAGAGCGAAAACCGTCATGTATTACGACAGCGACATTTTCAGGCCCGCAGTGCTGGCGGATACGGTGATAGGCCTCAAGATAATAGTTCTTCAATAGATCAGTCGCGATATCCCAGCGAGGTTCGTTCAATGTCTGAATGGCATGCAAGGCCGGACTGGAGGCGTATCTTTCCGCCAGCCGCTCCAAAACCGTCAAAGAATAATCGATGAAAGAGGATTGGGTATGCCACTCGCAGACATTCTGGATGCCGCCATTGTCAAAGCCGTTCTGACATCCCGGTGCGGCATGCAAATCCAGCACAACATGCAAGCCGCATTCTTCAGCCCACTTCATCGCCTGGTCCAGAATGTCGATGCCGCCTTGAACGAAGGGATAACGCAAGGACCCATAGGCAGCATGGAAGGGATAGTCGGGCCCGAAGATCCAATGCCCGACAGGAATTCGCACTGCATTGATGCCGGTTTTAGCCAGCCAGGCAAAATCATCCCGGGTAATAAAGTTGTTCCAGTGCTGTTTTAATGAAGGACCGGCCCGCTCACCCAATTCAACACAATATGCGGTTTCATCCAGCGCCGCCAAGCCTTCAAACAGGCTGGGCGTCATCCATTTCTCCAAAACCAGCCAGCCGCCCAGATTAACGCCACGCAGCTTTTTCCTGTACTTATTTTCAAACATCAAACGACTTTAGCTTAAAGCGTTAAACGGCGTTCGTGAAAAGCATCTGCGGTCGGCTGGTTCATAATGGTCAGCAAAGAAGCGTCCGGCAACCTTTCAGTAATCAAACGCAACATGTCGGCCTCGCCTTCGGGATCCAGCGAGTCAAAAGCTTCCTGCACTAAAATCCACTTGGGCTTGACAAGTAGCAAGCGGACCAATCCCAGCCGCTGCATTTGTTCGCGCGACAGCGTTTTTTCCCATTGATCGACATGATCCAGCTGTTCGAGTAAATCATTAAGCCCTGCAGCATCGAACGCCTGTTCAAGATCGGCCTGATTAAAAGCCGACACAGGATAGGGATAACAAATTGCCGAACGCAACGTGCCTCTCGGCAAATAGGGTCTTGGCGGCATAAAGTACATGGGCTCATCATCAGGCAAATAAATAGTACCTTTACCCCAGGGCCACAGACCTGCTATTGCCTTGAACAGTTTGGCTGCCGTTGCGCCATTGCCTGAGATAAGAACGTGCTCGCCTTGTTTTACCTGATCTTCGATACAAGCGATGATCATTTCTCCATTCAGTTTAGCAATACAAACCTGATTGAAACCAAGAACCGATTCTTCAGATTTAACAAGCCTTATGCGCTGTTGTGTTTCGTCTTTATTCTTTTTTTCCAAATCATCCAGCGCATTGACCAAACCTAAAACCCGCTCTACCGATGCCCGCCATTCGGCCACTTTTGCCATGTTGTCGACCGGCCATGACAAGGCGCCGGCCATTTGTTGAAACGCCTGAGCGGATTGAACCAAACCCCCCAAAGAAATGAATCCGGCGATGTAGCGCGGGGCCGATATCAGAATGGGAAAAGCCATGGAAAAGACGGAATACCCGGAAGTAAACATCAGAAGATTGGACCAGACACGGGTTTGTCTTTGCCACGCGCGATAGATGTCATTAAACAAATGCAGAAATCGGTTTCGTTCGGTACTTTCTCCCCGAACAAGCGCAATGGCAATAGAGTTCTCGCGAGCCGTCACCAAACCAAAGCGAAAATCAGCCTCTTCGGTTTGTCTGGCATCGGTAGCTTGAGTCAGGGGACGACCGATAATCCAGCCCAACGTCGAAGCAAACGCGGCATAGATAATCGCCAGCCAGACCAGATGCCCGTAAACCGGAAATTCCAGACCACCGATTTTAAGCGTAATTTGTCCGGACAATGTCCACAATATCTGCGTAAAACTGACGATCAGCAGCAAGCAATAAAAAAGTGAATGGATTAAATCAATCGCATATTCGGTGGCTATCCGGATATCTTCAGCAATACGTCCGTCCGGATTGTCATGCCGTCCTTCCATGTGCTTGATTTGATAATGGCGACCGTTATTCATCCACTCACCAATCAAACGATGCGTCAGCCAACTGCGCCAATCAATTTGTAACTGACGCTTCATTTTCAGGTGATTTGAAGTGACTATGACGTTAGCAATAAGTATCAGCGCGATAATCACAATTTGCTTGGTCAGCCCGGACATGGAACGCTGGTCCAGGGTATTAAAGAGATTAGCGCTCCATTCGGTAAGCAATACTGCAATGGCAATCTGCATGATGGTAAAGATGATCAGCCCCAGGGTCAATTTGTGAATAGTGGCTTTGTTTTCGGAATGCCAGAACGGACCGGCCAGTTTGATGAATTCTACAAAAAATCTGCTTGAGTAATTCAAAGGATATCTCCCTATCGGGTTAATTAAGTTCGCCCGGTACTTTTCTAACCGGGTTGCTGAACCACACCACACGATTAAAAACCCGCAAATCAACCGGATTTTTATTGTCAGAGCGCCTCTCAAGCGAATGATACGAAGCGGTCAGGTAAGGTTCCATTTACTTTCTTTTTATTATTTTTTCTGAACGTTGCGAATTGTAATAGCTAATGCGCATGTGTTGCCAATTATTCAAGTCAAGCAACACCAGAAGTCACAGATTCGGTGAAGTTAATTCCTTCAAAAAGTGCATCATATTTTGCTGTTCGGGTGTCGGACTAAGAAGCGCCTCCAGTGATGTCATAACCCGGACTAAATCAATTAACTCATCAGCATCTTGTAAACTGTCTGTATGAAAAATATCACCTAAATGGGTAATTGCATTTAAAAATTGTTCCGCTGTATCGGATTGACTATAAATTATCTGGGTCCAAAGCGCTTGAGGAAGCGGTCGATTACCCCCAAAGAGCCAGAATCCACCGTCTAAACTCGGACCAAAAGCAAAGCGAGGAAAATCAATACCGCATAACCAGCGAGCACAATCACACAGTTGAAGGACAGTCATTTGAGGAATGTCAGCACCCACCAAAAGTACATAAGGATGGCGCTGTAAAAGCTTTTCGTAGATCAGCCCCATACGCTCACCCAGGCCGCCTTCCCCTTGCCAGACCGTCGGCAACGCCTGCCAATGAGAATGATCCAAAGCGCCAACCTCCGCGACGGCGTAGTAACCTTGCAATGGAAACCGTTGACAGGCATCCGCTATGACCGATGTCACAGATTGTGCGGCAGTTAAATGCAAAGCTTCAGCAACCTCTGTTCCGAGCGTAGCCGCCAAGCGGGTTTTAACAGGAGACAAGCCCGGTGTTTTAACAAACAGCGCAATGGCACCTTGAGAGGGTTGAGGGCTTTCGTTTTCGATAACTGGCGGCATGCTTTGGTATTTCATCTCTCTTAATAATTATCCTTCAATAGATTGAATAGCGGTTAGTATCACTCTACCCGGTAAAAAAGGGTCGATCTGAGCCAGGCAAAAATTCTTATTTTGTATTTTCAGCGTACAAATGACGCCTCTGTCTCTTTTCCACACCTATCGCAAACAGCGCTCTGTTTGATGGGTTTAGCTCGTTTACGCAGATCCTATCGATAATGCCTGCAGCCCAAGCATAATGGCCGTTCGTTTTTGAAATTATTGGGAAACTTCAATTGAGTCGTTGTATGTTATCCTTCGCTCATTTGAAATTCGTAGATAATACAATGTCCTCCCATCAAGTTATTCAGCGTTGTTTAACCGTTTGTCTCGCACAATCATTCGTGTTTAACGAACTAAAAGAAAAGTTGCTCGACACCACCCGCGCTCAGGTCTTCAGAGATACTGTCGCAATCGATCATAAAAACGGCGTGTCTATCGTCTTCGCCTACGGCGTTGTAGTGCACTGGAATGTGAATCTGGATGACCGCCGTGAGCTGCACAGCATTCTATTAAATTATGCGGTAAAGCCGGAGACGGAAGCTCAGGAAGATAATTTCAGCTACGAGGTCAACTGCGAACAAGACCGCATTCAGCACGATCATATCGAGTTGCAAAACGCCGATCTCAAAGTCTATGTTGCCTTGTCACACGCTATGGCGCAGTCGATCAAGCTGGCCGCATTTGAAGGTAATGCCATTGACACTATCCATGCCACCAGTCATCTACCCGAATCGTTGGCGCGGGAAGGTAAAATCAGATTGGGCAGAAATGCAATGGCAAAAATTCGCGGCCAGTTGTTCTTGACCAAAAGCGATATTATTCTGAATTACGACTTGCTGGATACGCCCGAATTTTTTTGGGAACACCCGGAATACCAATCGATTTACCTGATGGCAGCGAATTATCTTGAAATCAAGCAGCGAACCGAAGTGCTGTCGAAAAAACTGGAAACCATCCATGAGCTTCTGGAAATGCTGGCTGACGAACAAAAACATCTGCATTCGTCAACGCTGGAATGGATCATCATTTGGCTGATTGCCGTGGAAATCATCATGTCTTTGGTGGACAAGATTTTTTAACGTCAAACCAAAAAAAGTTAACCCGACAATCGGCCAAGAATCAGAAAGGCATATACTGCATCCTTGCAGTGTAAATCCATTATCGTCAAAACTTTAAAGCGATTTTGAAGCCCAACGATGCGCGATGATTCCTTTAAACAGGATAACCGGCAACACGATTGCGGCGACATAGGTCATCGTTCCGGTCAGATAGTGCGGATAGTACCGCGTAAACTGCCCCAGGAAAGCATCCCAAGAGCGATTACTGACATTGTCAGACAACAGGTAAAAGCTGCCATTGGCCAGCAAAAACGCCAGTGATACCGCCAAAAACAGCATCCCGAATAAGCCAGCCAGATCAGTCAATCGGGTCAAATCTTTTTCGCGGTAGTAAGCACCCATTGCCCAAAGCGCCCCGTAAGCAGGTATCAGAAAAACATACGCCGGAGAAATACAAAAGTCACTGACATTCATCTGGGCTATCGCAACATAATCGATAAGTCCTGCCAGAACCAACAAAGTCAAAAACAAGCCGCGACCGCCAAACCACAAACCCGCCAGAAAAAAGACCGCCAAGGATGCATCAGGTAAGGCAAAAGCCGAACCGAAATGATCCATGCGGGTCATCGCCATCAAGCCAATCAAGGCTATGGGACCGGGTTTGGTCAATGGCTGATTGAGTGCCGATGATGTGGGTATTGCCATAGTTAAAGCTCCAAAGTGAGAAAGTGATAGCCATCCCTGGCCAAAAAAATTAATGCGTAAAGTGTATTGATAAGAAAAAGTTTCTATCCGCTGTGTAAAAAGTATCGGCGGTTTGATATTGTTTATCCAGTAAATTATTCAATTGTCCGCTTAACTTCCAGTTTTTATTGAACTGATAGGCACTGCGCAAATCAACGGTGACAAAGCCGCCAACTTTATTGGTGTTACCCTGCCGGTCATAGCGATAGCCTTGAGCGAGTAAAGTTGCCCCCGTTTCCAGCGCACCAAAGGACCTGGATAAATCAAATGACAAGGTTTTATTAGACCGCCTGGGTAAACGCGTATTGGTCAAGCGATTACGAGGGTCCAGCAGGCTCATTCCCAATTGTGCGTTCACGCCCAGTATCTGGGTTCCAATTTCGGCTTCGATGCCGTCAATTTGGGCTTTATCGGTATTTTCAGCGCCAAAGTTACCGGTATTGGGATTAAAGGAAAAACCAATCAGGTTGTCAATATCGGTATGGTAAGCCCGCAATTCCCAGCGCAACCAATCATAATCTCCGGCCAATCCCACTTCGACTGACGTTGACTCCTCGGCCGATAATCCGGAATTACCGAAATCAGGAAAGTAGAGTTCGTTAAATGTCGGCGCCTTAAACGCGTTGCCGAAACTGGCAAATGCACTTAAGCCGTAATCCCAGTTAAACCGCCAGCCGATATTACCGCTGACAAAATCACCAAACGCTTCATTATCATCGAATCGAACCGAGGCAGTCAGAAAATGACTGTCCAGAAAACGGCCTTGCCATTCGGTAAACACACCCACATCGTACCGGCTTAGCTCAGTATACAAGGTAGTGCTCTCCACTTCGTCATAGCGATAATCAGAACCCAAAATCAACTGATGATCATCGGATAACTTGAACGTATTCAGCCAGGTAGCATTCCAGCGGGTTGAATTGAATTTGGTAGAAAAGTTGCCATCCAAATCCAGGTTATCATTATCATCTCGGGTTTGTCCCAAACGCAGCGAAGACTCCCAATAGTCAGTTAAAAAAAGCCGTCCTGACAAGCCAACGACATGATTAAAGAATTCGCTTCTATCTTCATCAAAACCGTCAAATCGATTTTTACCTTCCGACCGCATGAAAAAAGCTTCAATTTCCGCCTTATTGTCAAAGCGGTGACCGAGCCTGGCATTAAGACCGGTATTATAATAACCATCATTATCTGGCTGATTGACACCAAAAAAACCGGGCGTCGGTTCTCTTGCATCAAAGCCCTTGGTGTTGATATGAGATGCCCCCAGCGTATACCAGGTGCCATTAGTTTCGCCGCTGACAGTACCGGAAACCTTGGCTGTATCATAAGACCCGCCACCGGCATCCAATGTAAAAGTGGGTTCTTGTTTCTGAGCGCCTTTGCGGGTAAAAATCTGAATTACTCCACCTAGCGCTTCAGAGCCGTAAAGACTGGCTTGTGGACCCCGGATGATTTCAACTCTTTCGACCTGATCGATGGGGATCACTTCAAACGGAGAGGTGCCAAGAGTAACCGAGCCGAAACGAATGCCATCAATCAAGACCAAAACCTGGTCTGATTCTGTGCCGCGCATAAAGATACTGGTGGGCTTACCTAAACCACCTGACTGCACGACATCGACACCGGTGGCTCGTTTTAACAAATCAGGCAAGGTATTGACTTGATATTTTTCAATATCTTCGCGGGTAAATACGGTAATGGCGGCCGCTAACTGCTTTTTTTCCCGTTCCGAACGGGTTGCAGTAACAACCATGTTAGGCAGATGGTATGAATCTTCAGATTCCGTATTTTGGGCCAGAACCGGTTGATGCGCACCGGTTAAAATTAATGAACTAAAAATGAGTTTTCGCATTATATCCTCTGCGCCGCCCGCGCATGAAGCTTAGGAAATGACAGCGAAAAGGCAAGGCAAAGAGAAACGCAGGGGAATCTTTTCGCAAACAGCCCGCCGCTGTCTCGAATCAACTCTCGGGCCGGTCTCCGGGCTTATAAGTGGCGTATGCCTGAATCACCGCCTTCCCATGCAAAAGACACAGTGGCTTGATGATGATTCTTTACTTATCTACCGTTGCGGGGGCAGCGTCGGCTTTGGCAATCAATACCTGACCGACTTCCCGTTTAACCCGATGATATAAATCAAAGGGCACCAGAAAGAAGGCCGCCGATTATAAGGATTTACAAACGTAAAGCAAGTAAAGGAATTGCCGCACACTTAAAGACAGTGGACAATAAGCGCGTTTTAACGTGATATTGAGTGGATTGTTTTTTAGGCTCAGTTTTCTATACAGAAAAATCTGGATCTCGTTGTTTTTATTTTAAGCTATCTTGTAATCCGTCAATACCGAGTAAGAGCAGATTAACCGGCGCGCTTTTTTAGGCTATGTTCGCGTTAGTAGATGAAAGTAAATCAACACCGTCATTCCGGCATGGATTGCCGGAGCCGTTAGACCGCGAAAGCGAATCCAGGTCACAAGGATGTGAAAGTCCAACGCCATCCATGGCTTCTGGACCCCGGCAATCCCTGCCGGGGCGACGCCCGCTATTAACGCGAACATAGCCTTTTTTAAGTCATTTATTTTGAATTGGAGTTTGTACTCATCATGAAGGTGTTATTGAGTCTATTAGGCGGGGCGATCTTGAGCGCCTCTTCTGTTTCGCTGGCGGCGAACCGCTGGGCAACTGTCACCTCCCCTACCCCGATTATCAATGGTATTGAGAGTATTGGCGAATACACCGCCGGATGTCTACGGGGAGCCTTGACTTTACCCGAAAATGGCGAGGGCTATCAGGTCATGCGGTTATCGCGTCAACGCTATTTTGGCCACCCCGATTTGATTCAGTTCATAGAAAAACTGGGCCGCAGCGCAGTGGATAAAGACTGGGGAACGCTATTGATCGGCGATTTGGGCCAGGCGCGCGGCGGACCCACGCCTAGCGGACATCGCAGCCATCAATCCGGACTGGATGTCGACATCTGGTATTTGTTATCCAGAGAAGCAACCAAACGAAAATTAAGCCATGGCGAACGCGAAAAATGGGGAGCACCCTCTGTTTTACTGCCTCATTCTGACACCATCAATCCGTCTCAATGGTCACCTGCCATGGAACAAGTCCTGGAAACTGCAGCGCTGATGCCGGAAGTCGACCGTATCTTTGTCAACGCGGCCATCAAGCGGCAGTTGTGTAATAACAGGGGTCCTGAAGCCCGTCCCTGGTTAAAAAAAATCCGACCCTGGTGGGCGCATGACGATCACTTTCATGTCCGCTTGAAATGCCCGACTGACAGCCCTAATTGCAAAACACAAGATCCTGTGCCCAACAGCAACGGCTGCGATGCATCGCTGGATTGGTGGTTTTCTGCTGAAGCAAAAACGCCATCGGCGGTTCCAAAAAAAGCGCCGGCACCTTTGCTTCTACCTGAACAATGTGACGGCGTTTTAACGGAATAAATGCTAATAATGGTTGTAACTATTCGACGGAGCAACAAAACAAAGGTGAAGCGCCATGTAGGTTGCGGTTGGCGACAGCCAACCCAACATTCAAGGCAAGGGCATTAATTGTTGGATTGAGGAAAACAGGCAATAAAACCTACGCTAAATTATTAAAAATGGTTTAACTCAAAACGCGGACATTAACAAAATGAAACTACTGACAGCCGTTTTTATCTTGGGCTTGATAATCCAGTATTTTATGGATTCGGCATTAAGACTGGAAAACATCAATCTGGAAATGTTTATTCATAACCTGATTCGCTTTTTTACAGGCTTTATCATTTTAGGGATTTGGGTAAGCTACAAACACCGGTTGAAACTTAAAATCGCATTGTATTTGGTGGTAGCTTTATTGCTTGCCGACCATATCGCCGACTATGTTCGCAGTGTGGATAACCTGAAACTTGAAATGCTGATTCATGAAAGTTATCTGATCCTCTGGGGCGCTTTAATGGGTTACTTATCAATGCGTTGCTACTACAGAAAAAAACAGGAAAAGTAAGGCAGACTGCCCGTGTTGCGGGCAGTCTCTCAAATATCAAAGAAACAATAAAATGATCATCTGCGCAGAGATAATCCTTAATATCATCACTAACGGATAAACGGTTGCATAGGCAATTGACACTGCCGCAGAGGGATTCAAGCTGTTAGCAAAAGCCAATGCCGGCGGATCAGTCATACTGCCGGCCAGCAGACCGCACATCGACAGAAAATTAACCCGGTAGAAGAACCTCGCCACAAACGCAACAATCAGCAAGGGCCCTATGGTGATCAGTACCGCGCAAGCCATCCAGTAAAAACCGTCACCGTTGATCAAGGTATTGATAAACTTGTCACCCGAATTCAAGCCCACGCAGGCCAAGAACAAAACGATCCCCACATCCTTCAGGATGATGTTCGAGCTCTTGGGCAAATGCCAGGTCATTGTGCCCCAATTACCGATCCTGCTCAGTAAAATGGCCACGATCAAAGGACCACCCGCCAAGCCAAGTTTAACGGCCGAAGGAATACCCGGTACATAAAGAGGCAGACTGCCTAACAAAATGCCTAAGGTAATGCCGATAAAAATAGGAACGATCTGCGGATGACTGAGCACCTCCAACGAGTTACCCAATACTTTTTCAAGGCGCGCCAGACTCTCCTTGCTTCCGACTACATTCAATTCATCACCGTAATGGACATGAACTGATCCGGTAGGCGTAAATTCAACATCCGGACGGTGAATTCTGGAAATGGTCACGCCGTACAATGTCCTTAAGTTACTGACGGTTTGACCCACAGCATCTTTGTGGGTTACGACAAAGCGGCCACTGAAAAGATTGGTCGCAATATCTTTCAGGTTATAGCTGGAATCAGGCCCGATCAGAATTTTCAATTTATCCAAATGTTCCTTTTCGCCGACCAGTCGAATAGCGTCGCCTGTCGTTAATAAGGTGTCATTTGTCGCTATATTGACTTCACCGTTATGCAGAA
Organism: Methylomicrobium sp.; assembly: GCA_018333785.1. Classification (GTDB taxonomy): domain Bacteria; phylum Pseudomonadota; class Gammaproteobacteria; order Methylococcales; family Methylomonadaceae; genus Methylicorpusculum. The sequence continues at coordinate 39,471 of JAGXSU010000152.1, forward strand.
TACGGGTTACTGCCACGCCCATGGCATCAAAAAAAGGAACTTGTCCAATGGTCAAGTTATTCAGATTTGGATTTTCCACCGTCAAATCACACCAAACCGGTGTTTTGGCGTTTTCCTGCTGTATGCGGCTGAAGTCTTCAGCTTCAGTGGCCAGGTTAATTTTAAAAACCGCTCGCGTCAGCAGCATAGACAGGATAATACCAACTATGCCAAAAGGATACGCCACCGCATAGCCCAATCCTGGTAGTTTCAGAGTCTCAGGATTGATTCCGGATATGCCGGCAAGAATTTCCTGTGCAGCCGCCAATGAGGGTGTGTTGGTGGTTGCGCCTGAAAACAGCCCGACCGCCACAGGGATAGGAATATCACCGAAAATACTGATTAGAACAGTAATCGCAGCACCCAGCAGCACAATCGAAGCGGCCATCACGTTCAACCTGATACCGTAGCGAAAAAACGAGCTGACAAAACTGGGACCCACCTGAAGTCCAATGGCATAGACAAATAAAATGAGTCCGAACTCTCGCAGAAAGTGCATGACCTCTTTAGGCAACGTAATGCCAAAGTGGCCGAAAGCAAGGCCTGAAAATAACACTCCGGCAATGCCCAGTTCTATTTTGAACAAGGCCAATCTTCCTAATAACAGTCCGGTTGAAACAACCAGACTGATCACCAACAACGAGTGAGAAACAGATTCGTGGCTAAAAAGGTGTACGAGCCAATTCATGTTGATTTCAATGATTAAAAGTTGTCAGATGATCAAATCAAGCAGTAAGACGTGCCACTGGTTTTCACCGACAGACAAACTGCAGGAAAATCGCGTAAACAAAAGAGGCCTCTGCATCATCAGAAATCGAGGGTAAAGGCAGTCACAAACCTAATTGCAAACAGCCTATGTCTAACGGTCGATTAGTGTACGATCAAGAAGCACCCATTGTTACAAATCAGATTGATCGCCAATCGACAAAATCCGCAGATTTTGGATTCGCTTATAGGATACACCATCCCTGTTTTGGACAGAAACCAAAAATACAGAATCTCAACTAAATTCTGTATTTCTCGAATCATTTCCTGCATTTTATTAACTTTTAGAGTTAAATGGGCTAAAAAAGCCTCCGGTCACCGAATCAGCTATCATGTACAAGCCTTATAACTCCTGATCTTTATAAAGGTCCTCATGCAATTTTTTTAGACTGGGGAAAAGAAAATGTTTTTCGTAATAAAGGCCCACAATAACGACAGGAACGGCCAATAAAAAAACATCACCCACTTCAGCTTCAAAAATAACATCCAAACCGGCTATAAAAAATAAAAACAGCCCCAGCAAATAGAAGCGCGCACCCAACAACATTCCCGTTAAAAACATCGTATGGGCGAGGACGATATGAATGACCAAACCCGTTGTTCTGGCCGTCATCAGATCCGCATGCCATAACAGCAATACCAGTAATATAGAGACAAAAGCACTCCCCCAAAACAGACATTCAAATTTAACGTAATGCGCCCGGGGTTGCCCCGTCTTGTGAAGGTTGGCTTTTTCGCAAATTAACGAACCAGTCAAAAATACCGGCGCCATCAGCAACCAGTAAAGAATAACTGTCCGATCGGAAATCTCACCCAAAAAATCGCTGATAATACATAACACAATCAATACGATAAAAATTATCTCTTGTATGTATATGTTCTGAATTAATGCGTCAAGATTGGTTTTTTCATCTAAATTCCAGCTCATAGTTAGGTTTCCTGTTAAATACGCACATTCATAATGTAAAGGCATGTTCATTTTAGACCAGAGACAATGGATTTTGCTTGCCAAAAATACCGATTCACCGATTAGAGTAGGTGCTCAACCCCTTCAAATTTATCAATTCTGATGAGGTAAGCGTGTTTTGAAACGCTTCTGTAACATGAGCCACGTAGACATAATCACGCGTCCTTTTATCAAGCGCGGTCACCTTCAAGTCAAAGTGGGCAAGCAGTTACAAATTAGGAATTAAATCAAACTGAAAAAAGCCGATGAACATGTCAAGTAAAAGAGCTTGTCAGGCATATGCGCCACGTCAAAAGCGGATTGTGTATCAACTGGAGATTAAGTTGCGAAAATTGCTTGCACTGTTGAACTCTCAAGTGTGTAATGTCCGTTTTTTTAAGGATCATTTTCAAAGGAACGTCCGGGCACTGAAGGCAATACTCAGACGCTGGCGGAAAATGACTCTCACAACGGCTGGCTCAGGTAAACAAGGCATAATTCAATTATTCTCCGGGATGAGTACGCTTCTTCAGTTTTTTCATTTACTGATAAAAATACTGAGTTAAACCTGGCTATCTATTTCTAACCTCAACCCACAAGAAGAATAAACTATGTCAAAATTTCCTATTGATCTCGGCGCGTACCAACGCATTTCCCTTGATCCAAGCAACAACAAACTCACAGACGAACAAAAATCAGCACTCAAAGCCAATATCAAATTATGCCGCGATGCCATCGTATTCTTCACTGCAACTGGCGCGGCCAGGGGTGTAGGCGGACATACCGGCGGTCCATTTGATACCGTGCCTGAAGTCATGATTCTTGACGCACTGTTTCGGGGTTCCGACGACAAATTCGTGCCGATTTTTTTCGATGAAGCCGGACACCGTGTCGCCACACAATACCTGATGTCTACTTTAAACGGCGATCTGCCTGCCGAACAATTGATGCGTTACCGTGAAGCGCATTCCCATCTGCCGGGCCATCCTGAACTGGGCTTCACTCCCGGTGTAAAATTCAGCTCAGGCCGTTTAGGCCACATGTGGCCTTATGTCAACGGCGTAGCCATGGCCAACCCGACAAAAACCTTATTCTGCCTCGGTTCTGATGGCTCGCAACAAGAAGGTAACGATGCTGAAGCAGCTCGTTTAGCCGTAGCTCAACAGCTCAATGTCAAACTGATCATTGACGATAACAATGTCACGATCGCAGGCCATCCATCGCATTACCTGGGTGGCTGCAGTACCGCCAAAACATTGACCGGACATGGATTAACCGTACTTGAAGGCGACGGCGAAGATATTGACGGCTTGTACAGCCGCATCATTACCGCTATCAACACTCAAGGCCCAGTTGCAATTATCAACCACCGCCCTATGTGCCCAGGCATCAAAGGCTTGGAAGGTTCAACTCACGGCCACGATGTCATCTCGGTCAAATTAGCGGTTGAATACCTGGAATCGAATGGCCAGCAGGCAGCTGCCGATCATCTAAAGTCTATTCAGGCTCCGAAACAGGATTACACGTTCCTGGGCTCCAGCGACAAATGGGATGCCAATCGTAACGTTTTCGGCGATGCCGCAGTAGCTATATTGAGCCGTCTGAGTGAAGCAGAACGTGTTGAAAAAGTCCGCGTTATCGACAGCGACCTTGAAGGCTCATGTGGCTTAAAGAAAATTCATGACGCTTATCCTGAAATCTTTATTTCGTCCGGCATCATGGAGCGCGGCAATTTTTCTGCAGCAGCCGGTTTCGGCATGGAAGCAGGCAAACAAGGCATTTTTGGTACCTTCAGTGCCTTTTTGGAAATGTGTATTTCCGAAATCACCATGGCGCGCCTGAATAACTCAAATGTTCTGAGTCATTTCTCGCACTCGGGCATTGATGATATGGCCGACAACACCTGCCATTTCGGTTTAAACAACATGTTTGCGGACAACGGTTTAAGTGATGGTTATGCGACCAACCTGTATTTCCCGGCTGATCCAAACCAGATGAAAGCCTGTATGGAAACCATTTTCTTTGATCCGGGTTTACGTTTCGTATTCTCTACCCGCTCTAAAGTCCCACTGATTTTGGACAGCGAAGGCAAGGAGTTTTTCGGCGGCGATTACAAATTTGTTTCCGGCAAAGACGAAGTCATTCGTGAAGGCACACAAGGCTATATCGTCAGCTTCGGTGAATCTTTATACCGGGCGCTGGATGCAGTTGAACGCCTGAAACAGGAAGGTTTTGATGTCGGCCTGATCAACAAGCCTACTTTGAACGTGATCGATGAAGAGATGCTGGCTAAAATCGGCAAATCACCGATGGTGATGGTCGTAGAAGCCTTCAACCGCAAGACCGGTTTGGGCAGTCGTTTCGGCTCCTGGTTACTGGAACGCGGCCATACGCCAAAATATGCTCACATCGCCACGCACAAAGAAGGCTGCGGCGGTTTATGGGAACAGTTCCCGCATCAAGGTATCGATCCTGCTGGCATCATGGCTAAAGCCAAAGACTTGCTGAAAGGCTAATCCAGGCAATGAATCACAGGGCGCAATCATGCGCCCTGTTTTTTTAAGAACAGATCAAGTCACTAATTCAGTACTTCAATCGCAGGAAAGTTCTCTTTCAAGTCATTCTGCTCAAGATAAAGCAAAAAAGGCTTGAATAAATAATCGATTCAGTTATCATATGCGGCCTGTGGAGAGATGGCTGAGTGGTTTAAGGCAGCGGTCTTGAAAACCGTCGTGGGTTAATAGCCCACCCAGAGTTCGAATCTCTGTCTCTCCGCCAGCGCACCTATAAAATTCAACAACTTACGTTAAATTTGGATATTTTGCCCATCAGGTTGTCCATCAATCGGCGGTGAATATTGACGGACAATTTTTTAATGTTGAGTCTGCATTTGGAAGCGGAAACGGGACAGCCAAACCTAATGTCCAGACGCGTCCCATTCTTGTCCCGCTGCAAATGACATGGTCGATATAGTTGGATTCCTGCTTATCGAGTCTCATGCCGCAGATAGTTTTGTTGTTTCGGATAATCTCAAGTCCGATAGTCATTTTTTTGCCTCAACTCAATAAACAGTAACAGTATCAAGCTAACCAAGGCCACCGGCTTTTTTTGTGTTGTTACGGTCGATCAGATTAGCCCATGCTCAGCGAATGAATAAGGCTAACCATCGTCTATTAAGAAATGGTCAAGGGTTCGAATTTCAAACAGGTTTAGCTTCAGAACCTAACTGAAACGAGCTACTAAAACCGACTGCCAATAACATCGGAATATACTATGCTTTTCTGTTGTTTTTTTTCAACAAGGAGTTAATTAATGCAGGTTTTTTTGTTCGTATTAACTTTTTTGTTATCGAATTTTGGTTATGCCGATAATTTTGGTGATCAAGTTGTTGCTTGCATAGTTGAAAAAAAATTAACTTCAACATCGGATAATTTCGCTATTTGTGAGAAATTGGTTCAAGATCAACGTGACAAAGAAACAGCTAATAAAGTTGTAAATAAAGTCATGGCGGAAGTGAAAGCTAAACAAGAAAAATATGATCATTGGCAAAGGGTCATGAACGTTACCATGCAAAGTTATTATTGCTATTCAAGCTTTATTGAAACGTCTATTAAAACTGCAAACTATAGCCAATTTAAAGATTGCGACGCAGCTAAAGAGTTTATGTGGGATATGGCTTATAAAAAATGCTTTCTTGAATTTAGAAATCCCGTAAGTCAATCTTATGTAAAAAATTATTTTAAGTCAGAAAAAGAGTCGGAAGCTTTTTTTATTGGCGCTTCATGGACAAGCCAGGCAATGGTTAAATCTGAAGTACATAAAGTTTGTCATTAATGATTATTCTTAAGAATTTATTACCCCTACTTTTCGATAATTAATCCTATATCATCAACTCCAGGCCCCATCAAATCAGACACTGTCACTACGCCAACTGACAAGTTAAATCACCCCCGGCAAAGCCGGGGGCTTATATCTGTTAGCCCCTCAAAGGGGCTTGTTCATGAACCGCCTAAAGGCGGATTTGGTTGCCCAAAGAGCGTCAGTTGCTCGTAACGTTCTTCTTCACGTTCTTGCTCGCGGATGTAATTCCTC
>JAGXSU010000153.1 GCA_018333785.1 Methylomicrobium sp.
GTTTGTTCGTAGCTTTCTACTCGGACATTGGGTAAATCGAGTGGTATTTGGATTTGCGGTTGATTCATCGGTATTCAAAGAAAAGTGGTGTTTTTCCGGCATTTTATATCAGACTCCGATTTCGGTCCTCTGGCATACTATATGTTGTGGTCTCCACGGGAAATCCGGAAGAGCCGGAATTCATCCTTAAAAAGGGTGATTGCCTAGTTATATGAAAAAAAACCAATTTTAAATTTTTAAGGAAATAACGATGAAAAAGTGGCGATGCATTTTATGTGGTTTTATTTATGATGAAGCCGAAGGACTGCCTGAAGATGGCATCGCGCCGGGAACGCTTTGGGAAGACATTCCTGAAGACTGGGAATGCCTGGATTGCGGCGCATCGAAAGAAAACTTTGAAATGGAAGAAATCTAATTAACCACGAAAATGCCGCCTGAAAGGAATTTGGGCGGCAAAGCTTTTCTGACTCATTCATCTAAAACACGCGCATTTAACATTTCTTGAACAAAAAGACTTACTACTCCCTTTTGACCGAAAAAACGTCTAGGAATGGGAAGGTGTGGGGGTATGCCTAGCGAGGATGTCGGCAGCAGGGAGCTGCCGCAAGCCCCCATGGACGGGTTCACGGCGTTCCTCGCTAGGCATACTCCACACCAAACAAACTTGAACGATTATTGAGTAAGAAGGGAGTAAAATCGCCAACCTTGATAACACAAGACTTTGTGTGCAAGCATGACACAATGTCAGTAGCCGTTTAAAATAACCCAACCAGACCGAATCTAAGACGGGTCCACAACAGGGTAAATAATGAGAGGAAAATTACTGCTTTTGGGCGCTCTTTTACTGCCGGTAAATTCCTTTGCAACGGATATTGAAAGAGAAGCTGAATACGCGCGCTTCATTGGCGAACAACTCGAAATTGGCGAAGTCATCCGGCTCGATGCCGAAAATAAAAAGTTTCTGGCCATTTATACCGAAACGCCTCAAACGGACACTCTATACGCCGCGATTCTGCTTCATGACAAAGACGGCTATCCCGATCAAAAGCCCTTAATCCATTCACTGAGAACAACTCTCCCCCATCATCTATGGGCAACACTGTCATTACAGACACCTGTTCTCGAGAAAGGCGCTCAAACCATTGATTATTTAAGCTTATTCCCTGAACTCATTGCAAGGCTTAAGGCCGCAAACGACTATCTGAAGAACAAGAAGATTGAAAACGTCGTATTAATAGGTCACGGACTGGGCGCTTTGATGGCGCTTTATGGGAAAACACAACTCAAAGACCAATTCAAGGCGGTTGTCGCAATCAGTTTGCCGGTTATGGACGAGACGATTCAGTCGGAATACCAGGCAGTAGAATTACTCAAAAAAACTGAGGTCCCGATTTTAGATCTCTATGGAGGGCTGGACAGGCCTGAAATAATCACCACAGCTAACAAAAGGCGGTTAGCGGCTAAAGAAAATAAAGGCTATCGGCAAGACAGACTGGAGTTTGAAAAAACGGATTCACCTGATGATGAAAAATTGATTGTAAAGCGGGTTTACAGCTGGCTTAGACGCCAAAATTACGAGAATCCAGTAGAATGATGCACCTCTTCGGCCATCCATGGCTACTTAAAACCCTCATTCAAATCGGGCGAGTTAGGGGACATTATTCACTAATGCTATCTATGAAAGATTAATAGCCACCAGAACGGCTATCGATACCAATTGCAAAAGGACAAGATTATATTTTGCGCGAGAAGTATCATTCTTTACGCTTATCTTAGCCGCTACGGTTTTCATGTTGTTCCCCTTAAATCAAGAGTAAAAAGTAAACACGATGAGAACGTTGTAATCGAACCCTTAAGAAACATTCAGTTACTGACGTACTCACATAATCTCAGGCAATATTAATACCAAAGTAACTATTTTTTAAAATATTGCCGGGTTAACGCTGGTCAATCCAGAAGATTAAAGCCTTTGCTATCAGCCGCTCCTATAAAACCCTATAACCCGACACTTAAAACTTACCACTGTTTGTCCTGTTTGCAACTTTATGGTGCAAAATAATATGAAAAATGCCCATATAATGGCAAATGATAAAAAAACTACCCTGATCTGCAATAAATGAGTCATGCCATAACCCGCATTAAGTGCTTTTTATGCCTCCTGTTTTTGGTTGTCATCGATATAGGACCCATACCGTTTACTTCGTTAATCGCATTATATGTGTTACTCAGCCGACCACTCTGGTTTAAAAAACTTGTCGAAAATTTGTATGGCGATCGATAACTGCCCTATTCTTTTTGTCTACGGCAGCTTGAGAAAAGGCATGCCAAATGCCATGGCGGCATGGCTCGAACATAAGGCTGACTGGATTGAAACCGCCTTTATCAAAGGCCAATTGTTCGACATTGGGGATTATCCGGGTGCAATCACCTACCCTGACTGCACCGATAAAGTTTGGGGCGATATTTACAGTATGGATGATGACTTTAGCGGCGCAAAAATTTTAGACACGCTCGATGAATTTGAAGAATGCACCGAGCATTTTTCCATCCCACATGAATACCGGCGTATAAAAACACCCGTTTACAGATCCAATGGACTAAGCCTGGAAGCCTGGTTTTATTGCTATAACCGGCCTATTGAGCAGTTTAAACGGATTATCCGGGGCGATTATGTTGAATTTAAAGCGGCGACATCAGGACGGGGAAAGACCGGCACTGTCAAGTGACCGCCGTGATATCACAACCGCAGCCCGAAGCTGTGAACGGCCAAAACGGGCCATTGCGACAAACTCGGCTTTTGAAACAGGCACATAACAATTGTCAGACTCGCTGGCAAGGTGCTCATTATCAACGTCAGGATCGTGCAAATAGATAAAATGCGGATCGTGTGCAGTCAAAACGACCCAATGTGGTGCTTTATTGCGATTAATTCGATAGGTGCTGATCAGAATCAGAGGGATATGACCTGCATCCAGATGGTTGATGAGCATCTGCATCGTGATATTGCAATAATGAACACGGACGTCGGTCGCCTCCAACTGACGCATGAAATCCTCTTGTACCAGGCTAATGACATCCCGCTTTTCCTGACTCCTGACGCTGTCGATGAACAGGACTTGCTCATGACTCAGGTACATATCCACTTCAAACCCGCGCCGCCAAGCCGCCAGGCCCAATCCATGAGGTCCACAGCCACCGTGACCGGAAGTCATAAAAATGGTCGTTGACTCGCGCCATAATTGCAATTCATCGGCTTGAGTCATTGCAATTTCCTGATTGAGTCCGGCCATGGCCATCAGCAATGAAGCCGGGCCGCAACTGAATTCAGTCGTCTGGGAATAAAAAGGCACTTGCAAACGGGTAACCGGATGCGGATAAATGATCCTTTTTTCAAAACACAGCGCCTCACTGTGATCTTCGTAATAATCGGGTTTGACATCAAATTGGCGATAGCCTAAATGCCTGTATAACTTGATCGCACCCAGGTTATCCGGCCGCACTTCCAGACGCAGATAAACGCAATCATGAGCTCTGACGCGTTGCTCCGCTTGCTCGATCAATGCCGCACCGTATCCTGCCCCACGGTACTCCGGCAACACTGCCAGCGAATACAAACGCGCCAGCGATGCCCCTCTTCGGTACAGCAACAAGGCATAACCGACTGCAACGTTATCAAGCTCAGCAATAATAATGTCACTGTGCCCTTTTTCCAGCATCCGCAAAAAGCTCCGATGACTCAATCTATCCAGAATAAAGCACCGATTTTCTATGCTGACTAACGGATTGATATCCCGTTTTTCTGCATCACGAAAAGTCAATCGGGATTCGCGGGCCTCAGTCACTGATGCCGTCCTGTTCTTGTAAACCTCGCAGGGCTTGGGCTAAAACCTGGCTGCTTCGAAATAACACCATTTCTTTCCAATCGGATTTATCGGGATAAAAATAACCACGCATTCGCTGCTGAACCCTATTGATTGAGTTCGAGAGAAGCGTTGATGTCCCCTCTTGTTGCCAGACGTAATTTTCCTCTCTCAGCACCTCAAACATTTCTTCCAACGCATAAGTTCCAAATTCCAGCGTGACGTAACACACCTTGTCGCCTAACGCCTGCTGCCAAGCGTAATCCAGTAAACCGGATTTTGGCACGGATGTCGAAGTTCCCAGCGCAGGTTCTGTCACGCTATCGCCAAACCAGCGCCTTGCCCGCTTCGCACCCGTTGTATCAGGCAGATGATCACAAATGATCTCGCCGTAACCGTAGGGCCCAAGGCCTGAGTGAATATCCACTACGGCGACTTTTTTCCGATCCGTTAATTGATAATCCTGCATCAATAGCTCAATATTGCGTCTGGACCAGGACGGTTCCATCCCGCCATAAAACAAACCACCCGGATACTGATACTGGCCTCCGCTTACGGCCTCCTCTGTCTTGCGCTGACCGTGTTTATCCCGGAACTCAGCCAGTGCCTGCTTACAATCAGTGACGGAAGACTCATCCCAAGCTGAGGGCAACAGAACATCAGCTAACGCCTGATAACCCTCGTTGACGGGTACTTGATTAAAATCAATGAAATTTCGATTGAGATCGATATTGTCTTCATTGACTCTGCGCAAATGAGCAAAACCAAATGGATTCAAGGCATGAATGAATAGCACAGCAACCTTGTCAGGCAATACTTCATGCCTTAACCAGTTAACCTGGGCTGCCGACCCGCAAAAGCCTTCGACGCCATGCGTGGCGCTGATAATGACCAAAACATTCTCAGCCTTGTCGTCACCCAGCCAAAACAAATCAGTCGCCAGAGGCTGCACTTGCGAATGCAGAGGATGGAGCAAGGTTGTCAAACGGCCAGGCAAAAGATGGCACGCGCTTAAAAATTTTTCCCGGGCTTGCCAATAGTCTTGGCCAAATGAAGCGGTATCAAAATCAAAAGGCATGGCATTTCCTCAAGAGTAAGCGCTGTGCTTGCGTTCCATTCGCCGGATAAATTCTTCCATGATGATGCGGTATAAATCATCACCCAGATACAAGTCCTCAACGCCGCTGTCGATACTGGGATTATCATTGATTTCTATGATGACAGTTCGTTCGCCTACCTGCTTTAAATCCACACCGTAAAGGCCTTCACCAATTAACTTGACCGCCTTGGTTGCTGTTTTAATGACTTCTTTAGGAACTTCATGAATCGCCATAGTCGCAAAACCGCCGCTTTTTTCCTGAAGTTTGCCGCTGCTGTGGTTATAAATTTGCCAGTGCCCGCGCGCCATAAAATATTTGCAGGCATATATCGGTCGATAATTGAGAAAGCCGATACGCCAGTCATAATCCGTCAAGACATACTCCTGAAGCAGCAAGATAGCGGATTCTTTAAACAATTCCTGGCAGTGTTGCACCAAATCGGCACGATTATGCGCTTTGACTACACCGCGTGAAAATGAGCCATGGGGAATTTTTAACACAACGGGATAACTGTACATCTGCTCCAGCGCATCAAAATCCATCACCTTGTTACGCAACAGCAATTCCGTTTTTGGCGTCTCGACACTATGGGTAGCGAACAAATCAGCCAAAAAGACCTTGTTGGCGCATTTCAAAATGGAATCCGGGTCATCCATCACCACAAGGCCCTCACTTTCGGCACGCTTGGCAAAACGGTAAGTGTAATGATTGATCGCCGTGGTTTCCCGAATAAACAGAGCATCGTATTCAGGCAATCGGGCGAAATCGTGTTTATTGATGATATCGATATCGACGCCTAATTCATTGCCTACCCTGATAAAGTTTTTAATCGCTTTGCTGTCACTGGGAGGCAGTTCTTCCTCGGCATTACACAAGATGGCCATATCAAAACGATAACGTTTGCGGGACTTGGGTTTACGCCAGATTTTGCGGCTGAAGGCATCAATGGCCGAAGCAAATTCGTTCTGTTCATCTTCCGATAATGACGCTAAATTCCCAGGCTCGATACCGGTAATTTCCCAGCGCAGTGCGCGCTTAAAATCAACCTCAAGAATAGGACAAGGGTAAAGCTCGAAAAGCCTGCGCGCCATTTTTTCCAAAGGCGGATAACAAGTCTTGCCGAAAAATATTTTGATCTTCAGTTCTTCGGCTTCAGCCTGACCGCATTTTTCAAGATGCTTGCCTAAATATTTATCAAGATCATTATCGTACAAGCGGTAATAATGATGATTGGCAAGATCGTTGATACTGCGAATGGAGGGAATGACGCGCTGCCCTCTTGCTTCTGCCAGTAAAGAGCAATAGTACCCGGTGCCCAAATAGTCGTAATCACGGCAAAGATTGATCACCTGCGCGCGATGCTGCATTTTTTTATTTTGCAGCGAAAGATAATCTTCTACCGTAATCAGGTCGCTACTTGGAAAATAAGGAGCCCAATCCTGAAGATGGTCGACAACGATATAAAGTGAATGCATGACGGATGGAAAAGGGTGAAAAAATGAGAGAGCGAGTTAACAGTAGATCAAAACTTGATGAAGCGGCGCTTAATATTTCAACCCTTCATCGACCCACCCTCCTCCATTTTTATTGGGTGAAAGTGCTTGATTGAAAAGGCTTCACCTGGAATCAGGAAAAAAGCTTTTCCCTGAAAATAAAAAAAACAGCTCCCATGATACAAAGTGCCGCCCACAGATAATCCAGTTTTAAAGGTTCTTTCATATAAAAAAATGCAAAAGGAACAAATACCGTCAAGGTTATAACCTCCTGCATTATTTTCAGCTGACCAATATTGAGCGTCTGATAACCGATCCGGTTGGCAGGCACTTGCAGCATATACTCGAATAGAGCTATACCCCAGCTTAGGACTGCCGCCCAAAGCCAGGGTTTGTCATTGAGTTCTTTAAGATGGGCATACCAGGCAAAAGTCATGAACACGTTGCTGCAGATCAGCAAGGAAATAGAAACAAGTACGGGATTCATAAAAAACAGTGAGGGCTTATAGAGTGAGCATTCAAGCATTAAACCCGCTGATGTTCAAGTCGCAGCATTGTTACCTATAAAACCTGACTGTTTTGGGTCTGCCGATAAATGGATTTGGCCAGTTTAACCCGTTCTTCAGGTGACGAGGGAATAGACTTGATTTTCTCTACCGCCTCAAGTCTGGGCAGCAAGCCCTGCTTATTGGCTAATTGAATACTCAGCCCCGGACGCGCATTGATTTCCAGCATCAATGGCCCTAATTTCGAATCCAGCACAATATCGACGCCGATATAGCCCAGTGAAACCAGTTCTCGGCAACCTGCTGACAATAACAAGATGTTATCCCAGCCGGGAATTTCCAGATGATTGATGGTATGCCCCGAATCCGGATGCGCATCGATCAAATCATGATGCCATACGCCGCCGGTCGTTCGCCCGGTGGCCATGTCAATACCCACACCGATAGCGCCTTGATGCAAATTGGCTTTACCGTCAGACATTCTTGTCGGTAGACGCAGCATGGACATGACGGGAATACCTTGAAAAACAATGGTACGAATATCGGGAACCCCCTGGTAACTGACTTGTTCAAAAACCGGATCAAAATCAACCCGATATTCAATCAAGGCGACATCGGGTTGTCCTCCCAGACTGTACATGCCGCTGAGAATATTCGAGATGTGGTGATCAACCTCGGATTTGGTCAATAAAGCGCCGCTCAGCTTCCTGCAGCCTTCCTTGCTCCGGCCCTTGATGATCAATATTCCTTCGCCGCCACTGCCGTGCGCAGGCTTGATGACGAATTCACTGTAAGGCGCCAATATTTCAGTTAATTGAGCCACCTGATATTCGGCTTCTATCACTGCATATAACTCAGGAACTGCGATGCCCGCCTGTTGAGCCAGTTTTTTGGTACGTAATTTATCATCGACCAGCGGATAAAATTTCCGTTGATTGTATTTGAGAATGTAATCACCGTTGCGCTGATTCATGCCCAACAAGCCCAGCTCTCGCAAGCGTTTTGAGGGATTTAACAGGTTTTTCCAGAGCATGATCAATTACCCTTCACAATCACTGATCTAAACCGCCACAATTCAGAAATCCGGTAACCGGTGTAACGGCCCAACCATAATGTAAATGCCAGAAGCGTTAATAAAAGCTCAGGAAAAACAAACATCAAATGCTCAAGATATTCATTAGTCATTAACAAGTAGCTGATTGACGCTACAAAAAGGCTACCTGCACATTGCTGTAACGATTCTCCGGCGCCATGCTCCTCCCAAACCAAGGACATCCGCTCGATAGTCATCGCAATGATGACCATGGGAAATAAAGCCACCGACAAACCACGGTCTATTCCCAGCTTGTGGCTCAACAAACTGACGAAGGTCATCAGGATGATAACGATGATTAACACGGCGGCCAGACGAGGCACCAGCAACAAGCGTAAATACTCCAGGTAGAACCGGATCATCAAACCCAAAGCCAACAACAGGCAGAACAAAGCCAACCCCCAGGCTAACTCGGTTTCTCTGAAAGCCATAGCAATAAGAATAGGCATAAAGGTGCCGAATGTTTTAAGGCCGACGATATTGCGCAGCAGCACGATCAACAAAACACCAACCGGCATCATGATGAGGATTCGGTAAACATTTTGCGTTTGTACGGGAAGGTTAAACAACGAAAACTCCATTACCGGACCGTTGATGATACCGGCCCTTTGCTGAGTTACCGCAGTCATCCCGCGCGATTGTTTATAAATGGAAAAGTCTACGTTGGCCGATTTACCTCCGCTGACATCCAGCAGGGGTTTATCACCGTATTTCCAGAGCACTGCATTGGAAGGAAAGCCGGATTCGCCCGTTTTAGGGTTAAACGTCACCCACCGTTCGCCGGTATAAACTTGCAGCCAGGGAACCAATCGGCTGTGCCGGGCGCCATCCGCCAATATCAACAGATTGACTTGCCGGGCGGGGATACGGGCGTCCTGCAGAATACTGATAACCCGACTGACCCAGGCTTCCGGAGTGGCCGCATCTTTACGTAACAATTTGACATTCTCATCAGAATCAGGTGCATTAAGCCTCTGCAACAACTGATGAGTAAATGATTTTGTATCTGCAGATTTGTTCCTGACTTGCTCCAGCAGAGCCGTCAATGCCGTCCTCATGATTTCAGGGTATTCTTGCTCGCCTGGATAGACCACATTTTTATCTTTGAATTCCGGTGTTTCGCCGGGGATCAATTGCATCCGGTAATACAGCGTTTGATCGTCTTGAGAACGTCGAATCGCCCACTGGGCAACGCGATTAAGGTCATCATTTTCCAAAGTCAAGCCGTACCGGCCTGACACAAAATTCTCATCCAGAACCACAAAACCCGGTACTTGCTTGGGGAGCATCATGCTGACTTTTGAAGGACCGGCAGTTCTTTTGTAAGTGACTTTTGCCTCGATAGTCCAAAGTTCAGACTCTTGAACCGGTAGCAAAGGGAGTTTAAGTTCAGTGACTTTGTAATAACAAATTGATGCGCTCACCAGGATTAACAGTGTCGCCAACAGATTTACATGTAAGTTTTTCAAATTTTCCGCCGCGCTTTTCTTAAGAAATGTAGCAATGAGTCCACTTTGCTGCTTGATTTACTTTTCACTGGGTTCGCCAGCCAGTTCCGGACTGCAGACAAGCTCTTTCAACATCGGCGAGTGGACATGTTTATCTGAAGAATCAACCAGCACATTATTGCTAAGAAACTGCCTGCCCAACAAAACGGGATAAATATAATTTGACCGATTGGCCAATGTGAATTCGGTCGTGTAGTAATGTCCGTACATACAAAAACTCAATTCAACTACGGATCGCCTGACAGATTCGAGCTTATGTCTTTTTATCAATACCGTTCTTACCAAAGGCCTTTCGACAACCTGGCTTTCCTTGGCATTTTTTTTATAGCTTTTGGGCAGCGTAAATCTGACCCACGATTTACCGTCCCGTTCAAAACGTTTGACATTTTCAGCATGAATCGATGAGGTCTTGGCGCCTGAATCCAGCTTGGCTCTAAGATGAGTTTGCCCCACCTCAAAAATAACATTTTCAACCCAACCTGCGGTAATTTTCTGATTACCATGCCCGGCAAAAACAAGTTGCCCCGTCACCATTAAAAAAGTGCACAGAAAAACGCTGAACAAAAAATTAATTTTCATGTCTGGAAAAATATAGCATTGAGTATTAAAA
Organism: Methylomicrobium sp.; assembly: GCA_018333785.1. Lineage (GTDB taxonomy): Bacteria > Pseudomonadota > Gammaproteobacteria > Methylococcales > Methylomonadaceae > Methylicorpusculum. The sequence continues at coordinate 10,171 of JAGXSU010000153.1, forward strand.
ATAGTAGATTGGCCTTGTCTGCTGACCAACTCGCAAAAAGCGGCCATTTTAACCCGCTTCAGCAATTACCGTATAGCTTTGTAGCCACCTGGATTTTGTTTTTTGGAAACATCAAAAACCGCTGCTGAACAGTTTATACTTTCCACTTACAAAAAAAGGCAAAGCCCATGTTCAACTAAAAGCACATCTACTGATAAATTTAACGTAATTGATATAAAAACCATTTTAGGATTCCGTGTGCCTTTCTCGAAAAATGTTTTACCCTTTTCGGCTTTGTTGTTAATCAGCCTGAACTGCCTGGCTGCAAATGATCAAATAAGTGCATCGCCTGCCGTGGCAAATGATCAGGTTTCAGGCATAGGCGCATTGGGCAGAATTGAGCCACGCTCGCGGGTCATTCGGATCTCTCACAATGTCGGCCCGGAAGGATCGCAAGTCCTTGAACTGATGTTTGATGAAGGCCAGCAGGTCTCCAAAAATAGCATATTGGCTGTTCTGGCGGATCGCCCTCAGCGAGAAGCTGAGTATAGAGCAGCACAAGCAACCGGCAACGAGCTTACCGCCAAATTGGCCAATGAAAAGATCAATTTGGCTTTTAACGAAAAAGAATACCAACGCTATCAGACGTTATCCGAACAATCCTCCGCCAGCCTCTCTTTAAAAGACGAAAAAAAACGGGATTACGATCAATCCAAAGTTATGATTAAACAACTTGAGGCTGAAATCGAACGGAATCAAGCAGACCAGGCAATCGCCAAAGCTATTCTCGGAAATACAATTATTCGTGCCCCGATATCAGGCACTGTATTGAAAATTCATACGCGTCCGGGAGAAAAAATAGATGATGACGGACTTTTGGAAATGGCGGATTTATCAGAACTGGATGTGGTTGCGGAAGTCTATGAGACTGACTTTCCCAGAATCCGCGCAAGCCAAAAAGCAACGGTGCATCTCGACGGTTTTTCCATAACCTATGAAGCAGAAGTCAGGGAGCTCGGTTTTCTGGTCAAAAAAAATGATTTGAACGATACCGATCCCTTAGCCGACAGAGACAACCGAACCATAGAGGTCAGACTCAGTTTAAACGCCCAAACAGCCAACGACTTGAAACACCAGATTTACCGGCAAGTCAAAATCCGTTTTCAACCCTAGCATGTCATGAATCCCTACAATTACTTTTATTTTCCTGGCCGCCTGGCCTGGAGACAGCTGGTTTTCGATAAAACGAAACTCTTTGCTGCCATTTGCGGAGTCTTGTTTGCGTGTGTGCTGGTTTTTATGCAACTGGGATTTAAGGATTCGCTCTACAACAGCGCCGCGTCAGCGCCATTGAAGATGAATGGCGATTTGTTCCTGATGCATAAACAAACCGAAGCGATGTGGCGACCCACCCGATTCAACCGCAGCGAACTGATGCGAACCCTAGGTCATCCGGATGTTGACAGCGCCTACCCCATGTATTTATCGCTGGCCCAGTTTAAAAATATCGAGACACAAACCAAAAGAACACTCATGGTCTACGGTTACGATCCGGATGCAGATCTGCTGGCTGTTGAGGCCATTATCGAAAAACGCACCGAACTGCGACTTAAAGACACGGCGTTATTTGACGAATCATCCCGTCCTGAGTTCGGTCCGATGCGAGCTCTTTTGGATGCCGGTAAAAACAGCACCGAAATCAATGACTATAAATTGAAAATTATTGGCCTGTTCCGGCTGGGTGTTTCGTTTGCTGCAGACGGTAATGTGATGACCAGCGATCAAAATTTTCTGCGCATTTTTGCCGACCGCAGAGCTGATCAGATCGATATCGGCGTGATCAAAATACGCCCTGGAAGCAATGTCAAAAAAGTCCAGGCTGACTTGAAAACACGACTGAATGAATTCGTGAATATTTTTACTTATGACGAACTCGTTCAATATGAAAAAAGTTACTGGGAAAACACCGCACCCATCGGTTTTATCTTCGGCTTCGGCACCATTATGGGCCTGGTAGTCGGCATGGTGATTGTGTATCAAATTCTTTTTACCGATATAACCAATCATCTCAACGAATTTGCGACACTCAAAGCCATGGGTTACAAGCATGGCTATTTTATTAGAGTCGTTTTTGCTTCCGCCTTTTTTCTGGCCATTCTGGGATTTTTACCTGGCTTCCTGATGTCGCTGGGATTATACCGGCTGGCTGAATCACAGACCTTTATGCCCATGCCGATGACACCTCATAAAGTATTCACGGTCTTTCTGTTCATACTTTCGATGTGTGCATCGGCGGGTTTACTGGCAATGCGCAAACTTAAAGCAGCAAGCCCGGCCGATATGTTCTGATGGACAAAATGATTGAAGTCAATGACCTCAGCTTCAGTTTTGGCAGTGGTGAACTAAAAAATACGGTATTGAAAGACGTTGACTTGACGATACATGCCGGTGAAATAGTCATCATGACCGGACCTTCCGGTTCAGGTAAAACGACATTTTTGACCATCATCGGCGCACTCCGGCAAGCTACGGAAGGCAATGTCTGCGTCATCGGGCAACAACTGGTCAATAGTTCCGAACACGCCAAAGTCACAATTCGCCAGCAGATCGGCTACATTTTTCAACAACATAACCTGCTTAAATCATTAACGGCCATTCAAAACGTGGCAATGGCCCTGGAAATGCACCCGGGTCTGACTGAAGCCCAGCGCTTACAACGATCAGCCGATATGCTCTGTTCGGTGGGATTGGATGATCGTCTCTATTATAAGCCCGATCAACTCTCCGGCGGACAGAGACAACGCGTATCAATTGCCAGGGCGCTGGTCGGAAAACCGAAAATCGTCCTGGCGGACGAACCCACGGCCTCGTTGGATAAACACAGCGGACAGGACGCCGTCGGTGTATTAAAAAAACTGGCGAAAGAAGCCGGCACGACCATTCTGCTGGTGACTCACGACTACCGGATACTGGATATTGCGGACCGGATTGTCGAACTGGAAGACGGTATTATTAAATAATGAGGTAGCGCTCATACGCTTCCCAGTGGCATTAAACGATTGGACTCCAGGTGTCGATTTGGCTCCTTCTATACTGACAGAGCAAGTTCGGCCAAATAAACACAATCTTGTATAAAAATCGATAACCGGTAGGGCGTTTTCGCGATAGCAAAACGCCACTATTCCTCCAAGCCATGGCGGATTGCCTATTGGCGAATCCGCCTTACCGGGTTAGCGGAGTCCGCTGTAGCGTTTTGTTGTGCATTTTGGATGTCATAAATGATGGTATCCGCACTGAAATCCTGTTCATTTGGCCAAGCAATACCGTGATGAAGCGGGTGAACCAGGCGAAAATATGATTCATTCAAAAGCTCTTTGAACGCACTCCCTCCTAGGTAGGGCTTGACATCAAAGATTCCGGAAATACCGCTAGTTGTCAGAATCTCAATCCGATAATTATCGAGAGGAATGGCTTTTATGATCTTATCCATGTAACACTCTATCGCAATGGGTCAATTTTGAAGACTGGTTCGCCAGAAACGGCCAACTTCCAATCTGCCATTAAGTCTTCTCTATGAATTTCTATCCATGCTTGTACCAGCTTCATTTTTGCTGGCGGTAAACTACCACCAAGGACTAATCCGTCCTCAATGGCTATCGTCGCTTCGTATTCGCCATACTCTGCATGAATATGAGGAACGCTGTGTTTCTTGTTGTCGAAGAAATACATCAAGATCAGGATTCCGTAGAACATCGAAATTGTTGGCAACTGAACTCCTTTATTTATTTGTTTGGTAACGTAAAACTAAGCCGACCGCTGGAGCTTAGCGGAAGCGGGTCGGCTTGTGTACCATGTTAAGCGTTTTTATACCGTTGCTTCACAAATCGCCGATACAGGAAGCCCTCTTCGTTCTCAACTAGATCAGAGTAATCTGCTGCCCCGACCAGCGCATGCATAAGACTCTGAACATCTCCATCGACTTGAACAGCATCTATAGGGTATGGGCCACCGAAAGTGGCTTCATGAGCTATATTCACAAAATCTTGCAGCGCGCTCCAGAAATCTTGCTCTTCCGCTTCGGAAAAGTCGCCAAGTTTCGTTTGTGCAAGATGGCTCGATAGATCTGCATGTGCCAAATACTTCCGACGCGCATCATCGATCTTGGCGCGAAACCCCATAAGCCGATCGTTTAATGCCTTTAGCTCGGCCTCTACAGGTGGCGACCAATTCAAAGACACCAAATAATTCGAAGAAAGGTTTTCTTTGCCTTTTCCTGAAGATGCTGGATCGGTAATTTTTGCCTTCTGCAGCAGGATGTACTCTTGGAGCACGATATTCAGATCGCCGAAAAAACCTTTTGATATTTCTGTAAGCAGATTCCGACGAAGCTCTCCAGATTCGAACAAATCGCGAAAATGTTGACGTATGGCATGCATCCATACGCACTCCTCGCAGAACAGCTTCACTATGTCTTCTTGTTTCGACATTCTTTTTACGCTTAAGGTAAAGCTAAGCTAACCGCTGGAGCGAAGCGGGTCGGCTTGAACGCCATGTTAGGCTTTGGATATTTGCTCAATTTGGTTGATCCGATTAGAAAAAGATACTTTGGAGGCCTCGCATCATTGTCTTTCTAACGCCTTGATCCGCTGCTTTTCTTCTAATGCTTTTCGCCTCAAGTAAAGGCTGAGCAAATTTTCTTGGCTAGTTAAAAGTATGGCAGCCAAACTAGCGATAGGTGCCGCTAATAAAAGCAACGCAAGCAACCAGTCTTTTTCACTTGATGGTGAGTTTGACAGAATCATAATGGAGACCACCACAAGCAATAATATGTTTAAGGCTACTGCGAACCATTTCATTGGAAAGCTCGATGTCTGGGTTGGGTAAATTATTCACATTGCCTAGCAACTTCTTCAGCTGAAGTTTGCCGGAGGCGATAACTCTTTCAATTTGCTCAGTCACATTAGCTAAGGGCGCGAAAAGATCCTTCTCGTACACCTTTGGATCGTCGCTCGTGATGTCAATGGTCCCCGTTTTTATCGTAAGTCATGTTGCGAACCTTCGCTATTTAACAAGTTATTAAGCTGTAACAGTATATCCACCATAAAACCTGAGTCGCAACACATAATTATTAAACTGCAAGGATTTTCCCCTTCCGACTATCATCCAAGCTGCGCGAATAGTTGAAATTCGAGGCTGTCATGTTGACTGTTAACGCATCCCCAAATCAGGCATTCGGAGTCACTGCTTAGCTAAAGCACCATTACAACCCAGCAACGCTGAGAATTTCATAAGTGGCTTAGGTTTTATCCGGATTTTTACGCAAAGAATGGAAGCTCGCCGTTCTATCGCCGTTGGCACCGTCCGGCATAACCGAAATACTCATCGTCTACTATTGCCTCCTTGTACCTACTCAACACCCACTTTCGCAAGAACTGTCGTTAAGTCATAGTTTGCTTTTCCAGGCTTAAATCCTTTATGGTAGTGTTTTGGTGCTGAATCAAATACCGTTATGTCAAGCTCATCTAATCCCTTTGCGAACTGGAAATCCTGGATTGAACAAATTCTAAGGCCTCAACCGCCTGAACACTTGATCCATGAAAAACTGGAAGCCATTCGTTCCGAACTGCCGCCGCCGGTCATATGGCTGCTAGGAAAAACCCAGAGCGGCAAAAGTTCGTTGATCCGGACACTGACAGGTTCCACTCAGGCCGAAATCGGCAACGGCTTTAGACCCTGCACGCGAACGGCCATGTTGTTCGATTATCCTGACCCGGAAACGGCTTTCATTCGTTTTCTGGACACCCGAGGGCTTGCTGAAGCCGGCTATGATCCCAGCGAAGATATGCACTGGTGCGACCAGCAGGCCCATCTTTTGATCGTTGTGATGAAAGCCATGGATCAGCAACAATCAACGGTCATCAATACCGTTCGTCGGATTCATAAAACCCACCCCGAAAAGCCGGTCATTGTCGTTCAAACGGCTTTACATGAAGGCTATCCTGATAACGCTTACGAACATGTACTCCCCTACCCCTTTGATGACGGTAACATTGACCCGGCTGTGCCGCCTGATTTGCGTTGTTCGCTATTAAAACAAAGGGAGGATTTCAAGAACATCAAAGCCTGCTTTATCCCGGTTGATTTTACAACGGAAGACGAAGGCTATGATCCCGCCGATTACGGTATCGACGCTTTATGGCAAAGCATTGAAGATGTATTTCCTTATGGCATAAAAGCCATGCTCGAGCAAAACAGTTCTGCAGACGATTTTACCGGCATCCATTGGGATTCGGCTCATCCACACATAATAGGGTATGCTGTTTCAGCCGGTTTCGCAGCCGCCATTCCTGTTCCTGCAGCGAGTATCACTTCGGTTGTCACCGTGCAGGCCAAAATGTTTCACAGCATTGCTCAAGTCTACGGCTTACCGTTAACCCGACAAAGTCTGAGTGAAATCAGCAGTGCGATTGGAGTCGGCGTGCTTGCCGGCCTGGGAGGGCGGGAACTGATGAAGTTTATCCCGATTTACGGGCAAAGCGTTGGCCTGGGTATATCCGCACTGTATACCGCCGGTGTTACCTATGGCCTTGGAAAAACACTTTGTTATTATTTTGCTCAGTCAAAACGGGGCGGCAGCGTCAGTCCGGAGCTCTTGCGCAAAGTGTATCAATCCGAATTTGAGCGGGGTCGACAAATGTTACGCACACGGTTTAAACGAACGCCATCATCATGAAAAGGTTAAACACGATTCTGAACCTCTTGCTGGTTCTTCCCGTACTGTTGTTGTCGGGATTAGGGATTTACGGGTTATTGCAAACCGGCCAGGAGAAGACCCTTGTGTTAGTGTTTGCAGCCTTCTATGCGTTCGTGGGGTTGCTGAAAATTCTTCTCAAAAAGAAAACAAGCTCATCTCCGGATTATCCTGCGGTTACAGCAAATGAAGATTGGCCGCCTGAAGCAACAGAAATATGGTCGCGAATCAATGCCTTGGCTGAAACACTGAATCCGGCCGATTACCCGCTAACTGACAGCCAACGCCTTATGGAACTGGCTAAAAAAGTCACTGGGGAGGTCGCGGGCTATTATTCGTCAACTAAAGATAAATCCGGCCTGGATGTTCCGCTGCGAAACATTCTGTATATCACCGAAAAAGTAAGCCGTGATATGCGCTGTTTACTGGATGATAAAATTCCTTTCAGCCACTTGTTAACCGTAAACAACGGTTTACAAATCTGGAAATGGAAAGCACGCCTGGAAAGTGGCCACTTCCTTTTCCGTATGGGCAGCCTGCTTTTAAGCCCTGTTTCATCAATGCCCAGAGAACTGAAACAGTTTTTTATCGGTAAAGCCGCAGCATACCCCATAGGCTCATTCGAACGCTGGTTGCTGCAGACCCTGGTTAAAACCATCGCTTATTACGCGATAGAACTTTACGGGGGTCAATCAGTCCCCTTGCGTATCTCAGAAACAGAGCAAGAACCCGAACAGACCGCACCGACTTCAAGCAAAAAGCCTCTGCGCGTTTTGATTGCCGGACAGTTGAAATCGGGAAAATCAAGCCTTGTGAATGCGCTTTCTGCTGAGTTAAGAGCGCCGATCGATGTATTACCGCTAACCGGGACACTGACTGCCTATCAGCTGAATCATGATCAAATCGGTGACCTGCTGATTTTTGACAGCCCCGGTTATGACAATGAAAAGGCCTGGTATGAACCCGAACCCGATCAGAATCTGGGCGGCTTTGATTTAATTTTGCTCGTTTGCGCGGCCAATCAGGCAGCCAGAGACGCCGATGTAAAATTTATGAACGCTCTAAGGACCTGGTTTGATCAACATTTAAAGCGCCGTTTCCCGCCAGTTCTGGCGATTGTGACGCATATTGATCAACTTCGGCCGATCCGGGAATGGGATCCCCCCTACGACATTCTCTCGCCGCAAAGTGCAAAAGCGCGGGCGATCAAGGAAGCATTGGATTACATTTCCAGCACACTGGATATACCGGTTAATGACTGCATACCGGTCAACCTGAAACAAAAATATGAATACAATATTGATGCGCTTTGGTCGGCGCTGATTGAAAAAACACCGGCGATTGTTAGAGCGCACCATTTACGGAGCCTGGCCGATGGCAAGCAACGGGAAAAATGGGCCTTGATTCGCAAGCAACTGGCCCACGCGGGACGCTTTGCCGTCAACCAGATCAAGAAAAGTTAACGCATTCTCGAATATGTTCGACAAATGCAAGCCGCCCTGTTCAGGCAACTCAACCTTTGATCTTGACATCAGTTGTATTCCTTTTCTTTACAGCTAGACTGATTATCTAAAATGCACTTCCAACCGTTATCCGGAAAATTCTGTTGAAGCCTACCGTACTCCCATCCAACATACTAAAAAATCGCGCAGTCGTATTGTTTATAGTCTGTGGTTTTTTACTGGAAAATGGCACAGAACAAGAGGCTTTTGCTTCCGAACAATTAATTTACCCCGTCGTCAATCAAAATTCACCCCAAAAAACAATCAGCCGTAACGGTATCAGTGCAATCTTCAAAATGCGCTTGCGACATTGGCAAGATGGATCCGCCATCACCGTCTTCGTTTTACAGGATGATGATTTCTTACATAAACTTTTTTGCAAACAGGTATTAAATGTTTTTCCGCATCAGATGAGGCGTGGCTGGAACAAACTGGTGTTTAGCGGAACAGGGCAAGCACCCGTGCTGGTTAAAGACAAACAGGAAATGATCGAACGGCTGAATAGCACGCCGGGTGGCGTCGGCTATTTAGTCGAAGACGACATCAGCGATTCGATCAGTATTTTGGAAATTCAGTAAGGACTTAACCATGCGGCATTCAACATTTATAAAAATCGGTTTAGCCTTCACTTTCATCCAGGGTTCCTTGTATTCTGCAACATCGTCTGCTGCCCCAGAATGGTTACCCAAATCCGTTCAAATACACGGTTTTGCATCCCAGGGTTTAATTACCACAACGGATAATAATTTTTTTGGCAAAACGGATGATTCGGTTTCGTTTGATTTCAGAGAAATCGGTCTTAACGGTTCATGGAACGCATTGACCGACCTTCAACTCGCCATGCAAATCGTTTGGCGCGATGCCGGTAAAACCGATGATGGCGGCGTCAGAATTGACTACGGTTTAGCCAGTTACAATCTTTATTCCTCTGAATCGTCGGTGCTTACAGTCCGGGGAGGACGAGTGCCAACCCCACTGGGTTTTTATAACGATACCCGGGATGTCGCCACAACCAGGCCCAGCATTTTGCTGCCTCAATCGATTTATTTTGATGTTAACCGAAATCTGGCATTATCGGCAGATGGTGGCTATTTGTACGGGGAACATCAAACCGATTACGGTGATATTTCGGCTCATTTTGGCTTGATCGTTCCGCGCATGGATGATCCGGATTTCAAAAATGTCATTGTTGGCAGTTCTCCAGGGGAGATGGAAGGTGACGTATCCTGGGTGAGCAGACTCGGTTATGAATGGCAAGGCGGACGCGTCAGATTAGCGGCCACTTATGCCGATTTTAACGGCGATTACAAACCCGATGCCGGCGCTTTTCTGGAACCGGGGGCATGGCGATTCAATCCTTTAATCTTGTCCGCTCAATATAACGGTGAAAACTGGTCTCTGACTGCCGAATATGCGCTTCGGCGAGCCAAATTGAAGAACTTCGGTTTCCCAATGATTGAATTTACCGGACAAAGCTTTTATTTCCAGGGCACTTACGAACTCACCGAATCAATCGAGGGTATTGTCCGGTACGATGAACTTGTTTGGGATCTGGATGATAAAAAAGGCGACGATTTTGCGGATCTGACAGGAAAACCCGGACACTCGCGGTTTGCCCAGGATTGGACAGTAGGTTTACGCTATAAGATCTTGCCTTCTTTGATGTTAAGCGGCGAATACCATTATATCAATGGCACCGGCTGGCTATCGGAATTGGAAAATAAGGATGGAACCACTCAACACTGGAATATGATGCTCTTCATGTTGTCCTACAGCTTTTAATGGCTTTGTGATTGATATAAGTCATAGTCGGGCGATGGCAAGGGTTTGGCGATGCCATATCCCTGAGCGTAATCAATCTGTAGCTCATACAACTTTTCAAAAATACTGTCATTTTCGACAAATTCAGCGATGGTTTTAATACCCATGCCATGTCCTATGCTGTTTATCGCTTTGACAAACAACTGGTCAACCTGATTGTCGAGGATATTTTTGACAAAAGCACCGTCTATCTTAAGGTAGCTCACAGGTAACTGTTTCAGGTAATTCATTGATGAAAAACCTGAACCGAAATCATCCAGCGCAAAACTCCCACCAATACGATTTATTTGTGTGATGAAATCATGAGCCGCCTGAAGATTCGTAACCGCTTGCGTTTCTGTGACCTCAAAAATAAAGTGGCCGGCATCCAGGTCAAATTCGCTTAAAAGGTGGGAAATCAATTCAAAAGCATTCGGTGCGGACAGCATCTCACCGGAAAGATTGATTGCTAACTTTATCTTTTTTCCTGTTTTTAGCAGACTGGCCTGTTCTTTAAAAGCCAGTTCCAACACGCGCTGATCCAGTTGCAGGATCAATCCCATCTGTTCTGCAACAGGCACAAACATGACCGGAGGAATAATACTGCCATCATCATCCTTCATCCTGAGCAGGCATTCATAATGGGAAACGCTTCTATCTGAAATCTTCATGATCGGTTGAAAATAAAGCACAAAGCGATCTTCAGCCAGCGCTTTGTCTATCTTTGTCTTCCAGTTGACACGGGTCTTGATTTCCAGCCGGTTGATATCTTCCTGGTTGGCCAATCGCCACCCGCCTCTTCCGCCTTGCTTGGCCCGATACATCGCCAAATCTGCCGTAGCCAGTAAATCCTGACTGGTGCAGCTTTGCTCGGGAAACACAATCAGTCCGGCGCTCACTGAAACCTTATGCAACTCTTCACCCACTGAAATGTGTACCGTTTTTAAATCATTACACAATTTCTGAACAAATTCTTCCGCTTCTATTTGAGTGACTTCGGGCAATAAAATAATGAATTCATCACCGCCGAATCGCGCCACAACATCGGTTTTTCGCGTGGTCGCACGGAGTTTTTCGGCAACTTTTACCAACAATTCATCACCGATATGATGACCGCTGCTGTCGTTTACATATTTAAACTGGTCGATATCAAAAAAAATCAATGCTGAATTATGATCGTAGCGAACCGCCATGGCTAAAGCGTGTACCAATTCGTTTTCGAACTTTCGGCGGTTATATAGCCCTGTCAGGGGATCGTGTTCGGCAAGCCAGGTGAGTTGAGTCTCATATTTTCGCCGTTCGGTGAGATCCAATCCAACCACTAAAATTTTATTGGACTCGTCGGCCTCCCCCTCTTCCAAAAGCAGCGGAGAAAAATACCATGAAATATAAAGCTCGCTGCCACCCATCGACAGAATGGCAGACTCTCTATGCTGCGTCCCCTTATGGGTTTTCAGCAGCAAGTCAATTGAAGTCCGGATAAGCAAGCGTGCTCTTTGGTCAATCATTAAATTGATGAACTGTTTGCCTAACAGCTCATGCTCAGAATAGCTCGTTAATGTTTCTGTGAATTTATTGGCCGAACTGATCAAGCCTTTGTTGTCAATCGTCATGATCATGACTTGCGCTGTATTCAAAATGGTATCGATAAAGCTTTTTTCGGCCTGTAACTCCAGAGTTTGCCGGGACAATTTTTGAGTACGTTGATTGACTTGTTCATCCAGGTGTTTGAGTGTAGAAATAAACTCGTGTGCGGTCTCCTCAAGATTGTCAATTTCATCTTTAAAAAACAGTTTTCTGCGCTTACGAGGCATGAATTTTTTTGCGTCACTGTAGTTTTTTTGTGAAATCAACGGTAAAGCGGTTATCAGACTCTTCAGGCGCCGGGTGGGACTGAGCAGCAAAAACAAAAGAACACAGCCGGATAACACAAAACTGAGTAAGCCACTGATAGCATATAACCCCGTCGCTTTTCTAATATCCGCCAAGCCTTGGGTAATGTCTTCGATCAGGATGAGTACCGTTTTGTTATGGCCGTTTAACGGCAGCCCGAGAATTTCATATTGTCTGTTCTCAAACTCAAAAAAAACCGACTTTTTTGTTTGAGCCAAAGAATGCTTTTTACTCAATTCACTGAGTAAACGTTTATTTTTTTCAGCATCGGTCAAGGCCACAATATTAGCGCTCCAAAGCGCTAAATCCGAAGCTGGGTTGTTTGGCGATAGCTCTGCCATATTGACAATACCGACACTGGATCCGGTGATGTTTTTCATTTGAAGAACGATATCGGAAAGATCTATTCCAAAAATAAAAATTCCTATAAATTCACCTCTGAATAAAAAGGGTGCGGCATGAAAATGGATACAGGTTTCCTGGCATAAGATATTATCGAAAGGTTCTTCCTTGCTTATCACATAGTCCAGCCATTCACTGAATTGACCTTCATAAACCGTATTGCCCCACGATCCAACCATGCTCCCCTGCCGGTTAAAAAGAAAGGCGGACTCTATGTCTGACTCAATTTCTATTTTGAACCAATTGCGGTCTAACTGATTTTTTATGGCCTCCAACGCATTTTTTTTGCTTGTTGATTCATCAGTCATCGCCGGTATCAGCCATCCGATATCGACTCTTTCACTTTGCACGCGCTCGATAATGCCGGAGAAAATTTGCCGGTACGAATTTCTAACCCGCACGCGTTCCTGTTCATAGTTTTTTTCGAGAGTAATCTTTCCGAAAATCACAATGGCGGCAGAGGCAAGGAAAGTAGCAAAACTGACCGCCAGGATGGCTTTCCAGACAAGACTAAAGAAAAGGAGTTTTCCGGCTGTTTTTGAAGTCATGGATAATCAATCAGAAGAACGTTGCCGCCTAACACCCCAATTCAGAACCGACCAAATCAAATAAGCCCTGATACTCCGGGGTTAATCGCGTAGCTGTATCGACAGGATTAATCAAAAAAGGAGCCCGCTGACCGTAAAATTCGACCGTACCGCCAATTTGCATCAGCACTACTCCAAATCGCTTCAGTAATTTAGCCAGACGAGGCTCCATCAAGGCAACACCATACTCTTTTTCTGATGCGAGCAGGAGATGAATTGCCGCGAAAGTCAGGCACATGGGCATATAGTTAACAGCAAATCGGCGATTATGTTGATCGGAAGGTTGTTCATTAACTTCACTGAAATTGGTATCGCAAGCACGTCTTCGAAACGAGGACAATATCGCCATCCTGGAAATCTCCCCGGTTTTTAAGGCGTCCAGGTCTTTAATGGCAGTGCCGACAAATTCAAAGGGCTTTTGATAGTGTTTTTCTACAGGCAAGAAACGGCAGGGACTTTTTAACTTTGGAATCATTCTGACGGTACCTATGTAGGTTTGGCTGGGTTTATGAAGCAATAAACAGTGATCGGCACAGTCATCCCATGAATCTGATTCACGTTGGTTATAAACCTGTTGCTCCGTAATCATTTGCTCCTCCACATAGTAAACATCATGCCGAATTTGATAGGCATGGTTTTTTAACTCTTCTGAGGTGGCTTTAAGCATTTGGAAATAGTGCTGATAATGAGACGAGACATCCTGCCCACTAGTCATATAACCTGACTCCCTATTAATTCAGAGGAACTTCGCTAGAATTAAAGAATAGTCGAATCAACGAAATTAACCAGCAGGCGAACCTCCCATGCAATCTTTCAAAGGCGAAGTGACAACCCATTACTTGGCAGAATCTGCCAAACTCTTTTCGTCAATCAAGGAAGCCAGTTATGAAAAAATGTGCATTGCAAGCGGACATAAGGTGCTCGATCTAGGCTGCGGCAGCGGAATTGACGTCATCACACTGGCTGACCGTGTTGGGCCAGGCGGGCAAGTAGTCGGCCTGGATCACGATAAAGACATGTTAAAACAAGCGAGCCAAAATTGCCTGGATGCAAACCTGATGAGTGATTATTTGTTTGTGCAAGGCAGTGCGGATCAGCTCCCTTTTAAATCGGACTTATTTGCCAGCTGCAGAAGTGAACGGCTTTTTATGCATCTGAGTCAACCCGATCAAACGCTGTCAGAACTACTCAGGGTCACAGAACCGTCGGGACACATCGTAATTGTCGATACAGACTGGGCCAGCCTGTCAATTGACAATACACTACCGGGAACGGAGCGGACCCTGTCCAACTATCGCATCAGCCATGTGCTTAAAAACGGTTACTCGGGACGCTCGCTTTACAGGCAATTTAAAGCGCTGGATATTTCTAACATAAAGATTGAGGTTATTCCTATTTACCTGACCGATGTCGATCTTTTTTATTTTATCTCTTTACAAAATGCCATCGAGCAACAAGCGCTGGCCGATAGCGTCATTTCAGAAAAAGAACTGAGTTATTGGCGAAATGAGATGGAACTGGCGGCGCACAACGGCTCTTTTTATTGCAGCGTCAATATCGTCATTGTCTCGGGCCAAAAACCCAATTGAATCCTAGTGCTGTGGACTCACAGCCCAAGGCATTCGTGTTATCACGGCTTTTTTTCTTATCACGGGAATAATTCCTTTTTTTTCTCTTTGAGTTCAAGTTATGAGTGCAATCCTAGGAGCCTGTCCGAGAACACAGAACCCAGAGCAGTCACTAATGAATGCCGAAAAACATTTTTATTTTTTCCGGCAATCCGACTTGAAATCGCTGCGATTTTGTTCAATTTAGGGTCTATGAGTCGCTATTTGGGGGTGTTTTTCCTCATATTGCCGGTTGAATGACGCAATTTTCAAATTCCGGGCGGATTAACCCCGTCAAAATGGCCTTGGCGATTTTTTTGAAGTTGTGGGCGGCGCAGATGATGGAAAA
>JAGXSU010000154.1 GCA_018333785.1 Methylomicrobium sp.
CCAGCGTCTATAGCATCGGTATCACTGGCTGTATCGTTCGCCTTATCCCACGGTGCTTCACTACTGGGTGGCCGGGAGCTATTGCGCGAGTTTTGCTTCAAGCGCTCGCGTGCTTCCTTGAGATCGTTGAGCAAGCGAATCGAAAGGCGACGCAAATCCTCTTCCGGCAGGTCAAGAAGCTTGTCTTCATCCAGTTGGTTTAGATCATGATCGCTCAGTTGCATGGCGCACAGAATAAGTCTTGGTGGCTTAAAAATACAGTTTTTTTGTGGGGGTCTGAATAGTTACTCGGAAGAAATGGTGGCTATGTTACGCGAAGGCAAAGAACAATTATTAATCGACGCACAAACGAACTATGGAAAATAAAATTGTTTTAGATTCCTGCGTATTTAACAAATTATTTCTGCAAGAACCCGATACGCAACAAGTCGTTAATCTAATTACCGCATTAACTGAAAAAGACTATCGTGTGATTGTGCCGAGCTTGTTTTTATATGAAGTGTTATCCATCGCAAAAATTAGCGGTTTTCCCACTGCAAAAGCGTACGAATTAATTATTGATTTTCAAAACACACAGTTGCAATTGCTTGAATTGGATAAGCCGTGCATAGAAAAAACACTGGAAATTTGCGAATCAGGTCATGACAAATCAGGTTTTCCTTCCTTTTATGACGCCAGCTATCACGCTTTAGCCATTAAAAACGATTGTTATTTTGTCACAGCCGACAAAAGACATTTTAATAAAACACAGCAATTGGGGCATATTGTTTTATTGAGCGATTGGGAGACCATTTTGTGACTGCGCCACGGTTGCGGTTTAAGGAGTTTAGTGGGGCGTGGGTGGAAAAATGGTTCTACGAAATTTCCGACATTAAGTCAGGGCCATTCGATTCAACTTTGCATGAGGCGGATTATGTTTTATCAGACACACCTATAATTTCTGTTGAGCATTTAGGTGAACAAGGTGTCGTACATCAAAACTTACCTTTAGTATCTGATGATAAGGCCAGATTAAAGTCATACCATCTGAAAGAAGGCGATGTGGTTTTTAGTAGAGTAGGTTCTGTTGATAGAAGCTGTTTAATAAGGCCGAAAGAAAATGGCTGGCTTTTTTCTGGTCGTCTTTTGAGAGTGCGTCTAACCAATGATAACGCTTGCCCTAAATTTTTAAATCAAAACTTTAAAAATGATTTGGTTAAATATCGCGTTCGGAGTGTTGCAGTTGGTCAGACAATGGCTTCACTCAATACGGAAATTCTAAAAAACTTCCATTTAATCTTTCCCCCTTCTAAACCCGAACAAACCAAAATCGCCAACTTTCTCACCGCGCTAGATGACAAAATCAGCCTCAACCAAACCCAGCTCAACGCCCTGAAGCGCTATAAAAAAGGCTTGTTGCAGCAACTGTTTGTTTAATTTATGGAGTAAACCATGGCTACTATTATTCTGGATGACGCATTAATTAACGAAGTGATTGCCGTAAGTCATAATCCAAACGCTCAGGAGGCGGTTGTTAAAATTTTGGCTGATTACTTGCGGGAACATAAAAATGAACCGGCTTTTTTTGAACAGATGCGCCTGGCAGATGATTGTGCTTTTGATGAGCTTGCCTTGTTATTTGAACGAAACAAAGACAGCGGTAGAAACATTGATTTATGAATTATTTGATTGATACCTGTGTGCTGTCCGAGTGCGTTAAAAAGTACCCGATCCCTTCTTTGCCCAGTGGTTTAATGAACAAGAACCCGCGCAACTATTTTTAAGCACATTACCATTGCAGAAATTAAAAAAGGGCTTTACAAGATTGAAGCTACGCACCCTGAGCGTTTTAAAAAACTTGAACAGTGGCTGATTACGGTAGAAGTAAAGTTTGTTCATCGCGTTTTACCTATAACAGAATACATTCTGGACAAGTGGGCGAAAATTATTGATACCAGGGAGCTGTTAGAAAGCCCGGTTCGCTTAGACAAGATTACCGATTACATCCTGACCCACCACCGGCAAAAAACCAAGTCGCCGGATTTTAATGCGATGTTTTGTGTAAGTAGTGTTGCCACGTTGATTAAATATTATGAGTTGTTCAAGCTGAAGCAATCCGGTGCATCCCGGCCTTTAAAAGTCGCCACGATTTTCAGTTATGCCGCCAATGAGGAAGACCCTGGGGCGAATGGCTTAATCAATGGCTTGATACCCGAAGAATCGCTGGACGTGCTCACCAGTGCAAAAATCAATTCATACAGTCGTGACAAGCTGGATGAATTCATTACCGACTATAACGGGCAGTTTGGCACCAACTACACTACCAACGACAGCCAGTCGTTTTATAACTATTACCAAGACCTTGCCAAGCGGGTACGTAGCGGCGAGATTGATATTTTGCTGGTAGTGAATATGTTTTTAACCGGTTTTGACAGTCCGTGCCTTAATACCATGTATGTGGATAAGCACCTGAAATATAACGGATTGATTCAAGCGTTTTCGCGCACTAACCGCAATCTGAACGAGAAAAAATCGCATGGCAATATTATCTGCTTTCGTAACCTGAAAGCGGCTACTGATGAAGCGATTGCCTTGTTTTCCAACAAAGACGCCAAAGAAACGGTGTTAATTAGTAACCGCCTTTAACAAAGCCACTGAAAAGTTACTGGCAATTGTGCCCACGGTACAAAGTGTTGATGAACTACCCAGCGAAAATGAACAACTGGCGTTTGTAACCCAATTTAGGGAGCTGTTACGCATTAAAAACATTTTGACCACCTTTGCCGATTTTGATGAGGTCGACTTAAATCTTACTGCCCAGACTTTTGAAGATTACAAATCGAAGTATCTGGATGTGCATGACAAAGTTAAACAGGACCAGGGCAAAGAAAAAACATCCGTTTTAGAAGATGTGGATTTTGAATTAAGCCTGATTCACCGCGATGAAATTAAAGTGGCGTATATCCTTAACCTGTTAATGACCTTGAATAAATTGCCACCCGAAGAACGCATCAAGCGGCAAAAAGAAATTGTTGATATGGTGGCCGGCGAAGTGCAATTGCGCAGTAAAAAATTGCTGATTCAAGCGTTTATTGATGAGAACCTGCCCAAAATCAAACCCAACGGCAATGTCATTGCCGAGTTTGAATCATTCTGGGCCGAAAACAAACAAAAAGCCTTTAACGCCCTGTGCACAGAAGAGCAGATTGTGCCCGAGCAACTGGAAAAGCTGCTCAATGATTATGCCTTCGCCAATCGCTTACCTCGCGGGCAAGTAAAAGTAAAGTGGACCCTGGAATCCGGACAGTAGTTTAAGCTATGCCCTGACGGGAAATGAAAGGTACAAAATGAGCGAAAGCAAACGGAAGATATTTACAGGAGCCCAAAAAGCCAAGGTAGCCTTGGAAGCGGTGAGAGGCACGAAGACGATCAATGAAATTGCCCAAGAACATGGCGTGCATCCAACGCAGGTCGGTCAATGGAAAAAAGAGTTGATGGACAATGCTGGCAGTCTGTTCGAAGGCAAGCGCGGGCCGAAACCGGTCAATGCTCAGAACGATCCAGACCGGTTATATGCAAAGATCGGGCAACTCAACATGGAGCTGGATTGGCTGAAAAAAAAGTCTGGACTCAGCCTGTAGAGGAGCGCCAGGCCTGGGCCGCAGCGGATGACGAGTTGCCGTTATTCAGGCAGTGCCAATTGCTCAAAGTCACGCGTTCCGTGGTATACGAGCAGAAACGGCGATTACTAAAAGCCGTTGACGAGGATGACTGTCAATTGCTGCGCTTGCTTGATGAGGAATATACACGGCACCCTTTTTATGGCTCTCGGCGGATGACGAAGTATCTGTGTGGCTGTGGATATGCGGTTAATCGCAAGCGGGTTCAACGCTTGATGCGAACGCTGGGATTGGCGGGCATGGCACCCGGACCCAATACCAGCAAACCGCATCCGCAGCACAAGCTGTATCCGTACCTGTTGAGGGGCGCCGACATCATCCGACCCAATCAGGTGTGGAGTACCGACATCACCTATATTCGGCTGCCGCGCGGCTTTGTCTATCTGGTGGCGATCATCGACTGGTATAGCCGTAAGGTACTGGCATGGCGATTGTCGAATACCATGGACGCCGGGTTTTGCGTGGACTGTTTGGAAGAAGCCATCAAGGCCTATGGAACGTCCGAGATATTCAATAGTGATCAAGGATCGCAATTCACCAGCGACGCATTCACCGGGGTACTGATCGAGCACGGTATTGCGATCAGCATGGATGGACGAGGCCGGGCCCTGGACAATATCTTTGTCGAGCGGCTATGGCGAACGGTGAAATACGAAGAGGTGTATTTGAAACAGCACGGCAGCCTGCAAGACTTGTTGCTGGGCTTGACTCGTTACTTCATGTTTTACAACGAGGAGCGGATGCATCAATCGTTGGGTTACAAAACGCCAGAAGTCGTGTATCGGACGGCTGCGGGCGGTGGCGCCAAGATTGTGGATAAATTTAACGAGGCGACGGAAGCGTCAGTCCCCGTGTAGAAGAATTGGGACAGCGCCATTCAGCTGGAGTGGGAATAGGGCTCTATCTTAAACTCAGTAATAATTTGTCTGGACAATGGGGTCCACTTTAAAGAGATCGTTAGCGCACTCAGCTTTAAACCCAAAATACTGCAACGTAAGCCGATTATTGAACGGGTTGCGGATAAGATTAAGGCGTTTATCGATACGTTTATTGAGGGAATGGGGGGTAGTGTTTACTCGATTGGGTTTCGGGGCGATTCAAAAGCCGATGTTATTAATATAGAGAGGGCGGAAAAAGCGGGCTTATTGATGCCGGATTTTCGGAAAGTGTTGCGGGTGTTTTTTTAGAAGTGTGCCAGGAGTGTGTCACGGCCTTTATGACAAATGACCAGGAAAGGCTAAGTCATTGATTTTATTGGTGCCCCGGAGACGATTTGAACGTCCGACCTTCCCCTTAGGAGGGACATAAATCCTATAAGCCAGAAATAACCACAACAAACAATAAAATATAAATCAACAACTTAACCTGTTTTTGTGTTTCTTGTTTATGCTGGTTTTTTGCTGTTATTTGCAAGTAAATGGGACAAAAATGGGACAAAGAATTATACTGTAAGCCAGAAATAAAGCGGGCCTGAAGGTGTACCACCACCAACAAGCCCTTACCAATAACTTAATTCTGGGTTAAGCAATGGCAAAAGCATTATATCAAAATGCCATTGTCCCAAGGGGCAATCATGGCACGTTTTAAATCCCGCACCGGTAAAGACGGCAAAACCAAACACACGGTTGAGATCCGGTTAAAAGGCTTTCCACCACAAGCCGCAACTTTCGAACGCTTAACTGATGCCCGCAAATGGGCCGCTTCGACTGAATCAGCAATTCGCGAGAATCGACACTTCAAAACATCGGCATCAAAAAAACACACACTAGCGGATATTATCGAGCGTTACCAATCTGACATCCTACCGGTTAAATTCACACATAAAGAGCAGTTGAATAGGCGGCCTATCCTGGCATGGTGGAAGAGTGAAATCGGCTATTTGCTGTTATCTGAATTAGATGCGGCAATCTTTGCTGAGTGTCGAGACAAGTTAGCCAAGACACAGAGTCATAAAGGCGGCTTTTTAGGGCCGGACACCATTAAGAAGCGGTTTGATTGCATCAAGAATGTTCTAAAAGTTGCTTGTAACGAATGGCTCTTGATTGAAAAAAATCCATTAGCAGACGGCAAGGTTGAATTGCCTTCGTTGCCACGCGGCAGAACTAGATTTTTGGATGATGATGAGCGCGAAAGGCTGTTATCGGCTTGCCGTGACTCTTCAAATGAATGGCTTTATTTGGTGGTGATGATCGGCTTATGTACTGCGATGCGTAAATCCGAAATCATGTATCTGTATTGGCGATTACCTAAAACCCCACCTAAAGAATCGGCTTGGGGAGTGGTTGACCTGGATAGTAAAAGCATCAAACTTCACCAAACTAAAAACGGAGATTCGCGGGGCTTGCCTATTGTCGGGCCGATTTACGATCTACTCAAAGAGCATCGAAAAATTAGGCGGTTTGACAGCGATTTACTCTTTCCTTCCCTAAATAATCCACAAAAGCCGATTGATTTAACGCGGCCATTCGAGAACGCAAGAGCGGCGGCAGGATTAGATAATTTTGTCTTTCACGATTTACGGCACACTTGCGCGTCTTATCTTTGCATGGCTGGCGCTTCATTGCCTGAAATATCCGAAATTACAGGCCATAGGGACTTGAAATCATTGAAGCGATACCTTCATCTTAGTCAAGGCCATGTAGATGGTGTATTGGCTGATATGGTTGCCAAGCGGATGGGCGGCGCATGATGGATGACACCAGAGAAAAGCACCTACAGTCAAAACTTGATTGGTTGAAATCAGAATTTGAGAACGGCGACAAAAGCGCATTGCTAGACGCGGTTGATTGGTGCGCGGCCTGGCGGTTGGTGATGCCTGACTGGGTTGCAAACAATTTTATGCATCAGCATAGACGATGGCAGCAATTCAAAGTTAAGACGCTTGATGAGGCGTTTGACGTACAAAAGCCAAAAGGTTTCCACCTGAACAAGCACAAGCAAGAGGTAGATAAAACTTTTGACGTTTACCTGGCGATTCTTGAGGCTGAGCGGCGCGGGTTGCCGATTTCAAATGATGGAGCGATATCGGAAGTCTGTCAAAAATTCGGTATTAATGAGCAAATGGCATGGGACATGTATCGCGAGACACGAAAAACTAAATGGGGCCAAGATATTGAGAAAATGCGCAAGAAACACGAGTAAAACCAACAGCTAAGAAAATATTGAATTTTCTCTAAGTTACTTCCCACCACCAAAAAAACACAATGCACCGCAAGCAATCGGCAATAGCTGAAAGCTTTATTTTTAAACTAAAAATAAGGTGTATTACATGTCAGAAATCCAAAGCAGATACGCAACAGTTAGACAGTTCGCTCAAGAACAATCAGTTTTTACGGAAGGTTCTTTGAGGATGTTAATTTTTGATGAAAGAAAAAACGGCTTAAAAAAACACGGGGTTATTACTCGCGTGGGCCGGAAAATCTTAATCGATAAAGCTAAATTTTCAGAATGGGTTGCATCTAAAAACAGCTCCAAAACAGGAGCCTAATGATTATGGATAACTTTTATTCTGGGGACGTTATCCAACAGTTCAAAACCGCGATGCAGGATCACGGCATCGAGCCACCTGATTCGATTATTGCAGATGGTACGCTTCAAAGATTCAAGATTGATGGAAAGCTTAACGGCGCATATTGCTTACATCTGGACAATAAACCGGCTGGCTTTTTTCAAGATTTCAAGCAGGGCATCAAGCAGACTTGGAAGGCGGCAAGCGGCTATATGCCTTTAAGCGAGTTTCAAAAGCAACAGCTCACCAAAAAGCGATTTGAGGATGAGCAATCACGACAGGCGTTAGAAGTTTCAAAACATCGTGATGCAGCAATCAAGGCCGTTTCAATCTGGGCAAAGGCTGAGCCAGCACCGGCAGCAACAGCAAACCATCCCTATTTGATAAAAAAACAGATTCAAGCACATGGTGCACGATCGGGTCGTGACAATACGCTGATAATCCCGATTTACGCACCTGATAAGGCACTGGTAAACCTGCAATTCATTTCACCTACTGGAGGCAAGCGTTTCTTAGCAGGTGGACAGAAAAAAGGCTGTTTTGCTGTTATCCGAGGCACTACCGAAAGGATATTGATTGCTGAAGGTTATGCCACGGCGGCGAGTTTGAATGAGTCAACAGGGCATCAAGTGTTTGTAGCTTTGGACGCTGGCAATTTGGTGCCTGTGTCGATTGAGATTAGAAAATTGTTTCCAGATTCTGAGTTAATAATTTGTGGTGATAACGACTTATCCGGAGTAGGACAAAAAGCCGCTCATGATGCGGCGCTGGCTTGTCATGGCGCTTATTTGATACCTAAGGTGCCTGGACATCACTTTAACGATGAAATCAATGCGGGGCGTATCTAATGGATGAAGCGCCACAAACAGATGATGTTATTGATTTCTCGAAAGCTGAAAAGCCAAACGACACTGATGATGCCACTAAAGAAAGTGACGACCAGGCCATAAAGCGATTATCGGCACTCACACCTATTGAATATGAGCGAGTCAGAGTTGAAGAGGCCGCAAAACTTGGTATCAGAGCGGCGATACTCGACAGATTGATTAAAGGTTCGCAAAAAGCAGACGAGTCAATCAACACGATGGAGATTGAGAGCGTTGATGCGTGGCATGAGCCGATAAACCCGGACGCTTTGTTAACTGAGATTTTAGAGGTGATAAAGCGTTTTATTGTTTGTCCACCTGAAACGGCTGTAGCCGCAACTCTTTGGATTGCAATGACGTATTTTATCACCGTGATACATGTGGCAGCGCTAGCGGTCATCACCGCACCTGAAAAGCGCTGTGGTAAATCTCAATTTCTTACCCTCATAGGTAAGCTGGCTGATAAACCGTTGGTTGCCTCAAATATCAGTCCGGCTGCATTGTTTCGCTCAATCGAGAAATGGGGGCCTACTTTATTGATTGATGAAGCTGATGCGTTTATGAAGGATAACGAAGAGCTTCGAGGGATTATTAATTGCGGCCACACCCGGGACAGCGCTTTCATTATCCGCACCGTTGGCGATAATCATGAGCCTACAATTTTTAATGTGTGGGGGGCAAAGGCGATATCAGGAATTGGTCATCTACCAGATACCATTATGGATAGAGCTGTAGTTCTGGAATTAAGGCGCAAGCTACCGGACGAGAATGTAAGCAGGTTACGCCATGCAACAGATTCATTATTCAAGACACTGGCGGCAAAACTGGTTCGTTTTTCGAATGACTACAGCGATAAAGTTAAAGCGGCACGTCCACACTTACCACCGCAACTGAATGATAGAGCGCAGGATAACTGGGAGCCATTACTAGCGATTGCTCAGGTTGCTGGTGGGCGCTGGCCTGAACTAGCAAAAAGAGCAGCTATTCAACTTTCAGAGACGGAAACATCACCTAGCGTTGGCGTGGAATTGCTATCCGATATTGAAGAGATATTTGAGATACAGCTTATCGATAAGATATTTACTTGTGACTTGATAGCGGCTCTTTGCGCTGATGATGAAAAATCTTGGTCGACTTATAACCGTGGAAAACCGATATCACCACGACAAGTATCTACTCGATTGAATAGTTACGGTATCAGATCAACAACAGTTCGAATTAAAGTTGACATCAAAAAAGGATATTACAAATCACAATTCGATGAAGTTTTTAGCCGTTACGTTCATGGTTCTGATGTTACGTTCGCAGCACCCCCCTTTTCAAGCGTTACGCCGTTACAAACCACGACAAACCCAGTAACCACGCGGGCTGAGGCTGTAACGGATGAAAAACATGTAACGTTACATTCAGTCTCAAGCGTTACAAATTCAAATCCTGAATCTGTAACGGAAAAGCAAAATGTTACGGATAGCGCACTATGTAACGTTACACAAAATCTATCCGTTACGCCCCAAGCCACGAACGGCGAGGGTTGTAACGGTGTAACGGATAAAACACCCTCACAGAGCAATGAAGATGTAGGTTACATCTGATGGAAGCACTTAACAAAATCAGATTATCCGGTTTTAACGTCACATTACTGGATGGCCTTATCAAGATTGAACCGTTCAGCAATCTATCAGATGAACAGCGTAGTTATCTGAAAGAGCATAAAGCGGCAATTATTAAAGAGCTGAAACGAGAAACCAGTGAATTAGATTTATGGATTGATTGCTTCACGCCAAACGGGGATTTGCTGAGAGTAAAGGCCGATAGCCCGGAGCATGCTCTTTGGTTGGCGAGAGTAAACCCCAGGCCAAAGGTTACGCATGAAGCGCAAGATTTGTCCTGATTGCGGCAGGACGTTTAACCAGTCTGGCAAGTGGCAAGTAATTTGTAGACGCTGTTATGCGATTTCAAAGTCTGGCGATTCTTTCAAGAAAGATGGTGTGCATATTGAGGTTGACCTACTAAAAAAGATTCGATTGCTTTGTCATCCAGATAAGCATGATGGTTCTGAATTATCAACCAGCGTCACGGCAGAGATTAATTTGCTGATGAACAAAATTAAATCGTTACACGTTGGCAATTAAAAAGTGCATTTGCGATGCACATTTGAGGATGACAGGGGCTATACCCCCCCTACCAGGGTAAAAAATCAAAGAATTAAATTTATCCTGTTCACATCGCAGTCTTTTCCACGCGAGCCATAAATTGAACACAAAAAGCCCAATAAAAACAAGCACTTACAAAACCCCTTATAAATCAGCAACTTACGCCAATTCTGTTAAATAACCTTTATAATTCAATGAGTTAGCAGTAACAACGGGCAATGGTGGCGGCAAGGCTGGCGAATATGCCAGAAGGCCGAAACTGGGCAAATTCTAACCCGGCAAATTTGCCTAGTAATGAAGCTAAAACATCCCAGTCTCAAGCGGCAGAACTTTTGAATGTGTCGGAGCGCAGCCTAAGGACGGCAAAGAAGGTGCAGAACGAATCGGGTAAGCCTGGGCGTTAGTAACGCTACTATTAAGAAACAATCAATTCCCTAGCATGAAATCGTGCCAACTATTTGCAAGCCACGAATATCAAGGCCTACAGGCTGGCATGATTAATGTATTAGGCAATTGTCAACAAAATGAAGCATTACCCCACATAACATTTTTTCAAAACAAGAGGCCGGAATAACACCCCGGCTTTTTTTTGTCCGAAATTCGGCAAGTGTTGCGGCTGTTTTTTTTGCAAATGGGACAAAATTGGGACAAGTCAGGCTTTTCGATCCGGTATCTTTCTGTAATCCATTGATTTTATTGGTGCCCCGAACACGATTCGAACGTGTGACCTTCCCCTTAGGAGGGGGATGCTCTATCCAGCTGAGCTACCGGGGCATTGTGCGGCGATTGTATCACAGGTTTAAATCGGGATTCTTTCGTTTTCTTATGATTTCGCGCTCCAGAGCTGCTATGTAGAAGTCCAGCTTGCTTTTGCCTTGAGGCGAGAGGTTTACAAAATAGCCACCTATAAAAACAGTGTTTCGCTCGGTTTTTACTGAACGGATAACTAAAGTAAAGACCATCTCATAGCCAATCGGCAAGTTTAAGTGGCAGTTTCTTAAGGTGTCGCCTGCTTGAACGCTATTGTCTTCTTCGGTCAGGCTGAATGACATGCCGCCTCTGGAAATATCGATTACCTCGCCATGAACTAAACATTTGTTTTTCGTCGTGAGCCATGTGATGGTCAATGTATCAGTGACGAGTCTGGGTGAGCTTCTGCGTTGCGGGTAATAGATCCGATCAGGGAAGGGCGTGGAATAATGAAGAATATCAGTGCCGGGCTTTTTGACTGCGGTCAACGTCAGGAGAAAGGCTAAATGAACGCCGTTTAAATAAGTTGAAAGCTTGATTTTATGCGCGGATTGAAGAAATGTGCTGAGTTCTGCAGAATTGATTTCATCCAGAACGAGAAGGCTTTGCTCTTTATTGACTTCAATGATTGAGGTTAAGAGTCCTTTTTTTTGACCCTGAACAGTTAAAGTGCACAGGCAATTCTGAATTTGGATGGCGCAGAGGATACTGGTTATTTTATCCGGATGCGTTACGAACTTTGGATTTTCATTGAATGTTGACACGGCATTTTTCTTTGCAGTTGATTTTGCTCGTGTCCGTTTCGGGTTTGAGTTACTTAAGCTGTGTAGACCGTGTTTGAGCCTGCATCGGCTTGGGTGGAGCCGTCGCGGCCATAGGTATGGACTGATTGAGGTTTGCCTTTCAGGATGTTGAGTGAAAGGCGGGTGTGGCGCAGCAAAAGTTCGATGCCGGCACCATTCTGGTTGTTTAAATCGCGCGCTTTTTCTGAGAGTTTGATGAGTTCCTGCCAGTCATTTTCGGCTTTTTGGGGATCTAGGCCGGCTGCTTTGGCTCTTTCAAAATAAGTCGCCAAGCCGTTTTTATCCGCATTCAAATGCTCGGTTTGCAGAACCTGGCCCATTTGTTGAGTAAATTGCGAAATCTCACTGATTAAATGCTGTTTGTGCTGCGTGATCGCATCCAGTTTTTTATCTTTATCCTGATTGATCAGTAAGTGAGACTCGTCCTGAAGGGCTTGAAAAAGGGTGCGGCTTAAGGACAAGCCATTACTGATCAACTTTTCAGCGATAGGAAATGTTTTATTAATCATGATTATGTGCTGTCCTGGCTAAATGCAGCCTCAAATTGAATGATTTTTTGAGCCAGTTTTTCGGCATCAACACGGTAACTGCCATCGGCTATCGACTGTTTGATCATGTTTACTTTATTTTCGTCGACCGGTGGGGTTTTGTTGTTGAGCGCTTCACTGGCTGCAAGGCCAACTGAATTCGCTCTGATGCTTACGCTGTCGCTGCTACCTGCCTCAACTTTGGGTTTGTCTGATTTGTTTTCGACCGAGCCCTTAGGGGATGCTTTGGTCTGAACGGTAACAAGTTGTCTGCCTGTGAGTGGGTCAATAGCCATGGTAGTGTCCTCCAATAATGTTCTGCTATAACCTGTATCGGCAGCATTCAAAAAAGATTTAGAAAAAATTATAGCGTAATAACTTTTTGTCAGTAGTACTTATTGAAGTATTGATTTTAAGTTATGGAATTGTGTCATTTAATATTCATTGGTTCAGCGTTGATGAATGCTGACAAAGCCGGTCTGCTCAACTTCAGCTGCAATGATGCGTCCTGAGGATGCATTTTTGACACTGATTGATTGCCCTTTAACACCGTCCATCATTGCGACGCCTTGCATGCGAATGTCAAAAGCGGGATTTCCTGAGCGAATGACAATTTTTTCACCTCGCTTGATCAGTACCGGTTCCATGATCAGGCCGTTATGCAAGACGGTTCCTGCCGCTAAATAGCGGTTGGCTTGCTTGTTAAAAACTTGTTCTGGACTGATAAAGTAACCTTGTTTCACTTTTGAAATATCCTTTTTCTCCAATCTTACGTGGTTTGGCGTCAATAACTCCCCTCGTTGTACAGGTTGGCTTAGCACCATGACCTGATCAAAAATACGAACGGTGACCGACGTATAAACAGTCCAGGATTGAATGCCACTGCAACGCACTCCGACGGTATTTCTATCGGGCCCCAATCCTTGAGGTTGGGAGGTAAATGCTTCAATGGGTTGACTGCACACGGCTAGCCGGAGACGCGTATCTAAAGGTGCTATTGTCAATTCGTAATTTGATGTCGTATCAATGTTGTTTTGAACAAAATCACTGACAACTTGATAAAGACTGCTATGCGCTTGATAACTTGGCTCTGCATAGCTTGCTGATGCGAAGGTCAGTAAAAATGGAAGTAAGCGCAAAGTATTCAGGAACATCAGACTGTGCCGGTTAAATGACGTTATCTGTTCCGCAGCATTTTTGGTGCCAAACGTCAGCACAGCAATTCATTAGAAACAAACTATAATTGCCTTGCTTACTTCATTTCGAGCCGTTTCCGGCCATGAATACCAACAAAAGACCTGATTATTGAACTAAGATTTTTTTAGGTTTGGGTGGTAAGTTTAGAGCGATTGTCGGTTAAATGTTGTTTATGAGCCGTTCACTAAAGGCCGGTAACACAACATTTTTAGCAAAGTCACAGCAGAATCATAAATCAATAAGGTGGTGTCATGGCCGGAATTTTGGAAGGCGTAGATCAAAGAACGCAGTTAGCAGGTCATAACCGTTTCGAGTTATTGCTTTTCAGATTGGGCGGCCGGCAGCGTTTTGGAATTAATGTATTCAAAGTGCAGGAAGTGATTCAATGTCCGTCTTTAACCCAAATTCCCAATTCCAATTCAGTCATTTGTGGTGTTGCTCATTTGCGGGGCAAGACAATACCGGTTTTAGATCTATCAATGGCTATCGGTTTACGGCCGCTTTCCAGGGACAACGGCTGTTATGTCATCGTGACGGAATATAACAGAACGGTTCAAGGGTTTTTAGTGGGGTCGGTTGACAGAATCATCAATATCGGCTGGAGTTCTGTTAAAGCACCCCCTACAGGTCTGGGCAGGGAAGGGTATCTGACGGCTGTGACTGAAGTCGACAATGAACTGGTGGAAGTGATTGACGTTGAAAAAGTCATGAAAGAAGTCATTGGCTTACGCGATCAAGCTTCTGAAGAAGCAATAGACAGCACGGTTTCCGGAGCGGGTGATCGCGTGTTGATTGTTGATGACTCGACCGTGGCAAGAAACCAGGTGAAAAGAGTCTGCGATCAATTGGGTTTGGAATGTCATGTGCTTAAAGATGGTTTGGAAGCCTGGGAACATCTTAATCAGTTGGTTGATGATAATGTTGAGCTGGAAAAGCACTATGCCTTGATCATTTCTGACGTGGAGATGCCCAGAATGGACGGCTATACGCTGGCATCCCAAATCAAAAAAGACACCAGAATGAAAGGGGTTTACATTGTTTTACATACCTCATTAAGCGGGGTTTTCAATACTTCAATGGTTCAAAAAGTCGGTGCTAATGAGTTTTTAGCCAAGTTTGAACCCGATGAGTTGATAAAGACCATCCAAAACAGGCTGAAGATTTATCATGCTCATCAATAAAACGGGCATTTCCGGTCTCGACTATTCAGCAATGGCTGAGAGTTCTTTGAGAAAAATATAATGGAAATGAATAGCCAGGAATTTAAATTCTTCCAGCACTTCCTCTCGCAAAACTGCGGCATCATTCTCAGCGATACTAAGCATTATCTGGTTAAAAACAGATTATCGAGTCTTCTGGCCTCGTTTAACCTCAGTGGGTATCAAGATCTCATTTTATTACTCAAGCAAAATCCAGGCTCGAAAGTAGCGGTTGCGGTGATTGATGCCATGACGACCAATGAAACCTACTGGTTTAGAGATGAAAATCAGTTTAAAGATTTATCCGATACCTTATTGCCTTTGCTGGCTCAAAAACGTACGCCGCTCCGAATCTGGTCGGCAGCTTGTTCGACAGGTCAGGAGCCTTACTCTATCAGCATGTGCATCGATGACTATGTGAATAGAACAGGTAAAAGTCTGAATGCGAGAATCATCGGTACTGATATTTCCGATACGGTGCTTACCCAGGCAAAAAATGCGGTTTACAATGAATCGGCACTGTTGCGCGGTATCGATTCAGAGAAAAAACAGCGTTACTTCAGTGCGGTTGAGGATGGATACAAGCTTAAGTCCCAGACAGTCTCCAGGGTTGATTTTCAGTGTTTGAATTTGCTGAAGCCTTTCAATTCAATGGGCCGTTTTGACATTATTTTTTGCAGGAACGTGCTGATTTACTTTTCCGATGAAGTTAAGCGCGATATTTTGACCCGCATGTCAGCGCTCTTAGAGCCTGATGGAGTGTTGTATTTGAGCAGTACCGAACAAATACCGGTAGGTGTAAACGGATTTATTGCCGTGAGGGACCAGCGTAGCCGGTATTACAAAAAATCCACGTCCTAGCTGCGTCAATAAATTGACACCTGGAATCAAACCGGCGGGTTAATTCCAAAAATTGCCACTTGCCGCTTTATTTCATTACAAACGGCCATCAATTGCCGCCTCAAAGCCGATGTTGCCGGACTCAATAGTCTCATTCGACCTTTTTCTGATCGAGTCAATTACTTTCATCTCTCGCTGTAACGCTTGTTAACCTAATGAATTAACATTGTTATTTTATTGCGGCATATCATTTGCTTAATTTTTTCTAAAAGCGAACCTATGAGGCGATAATCATGGCTATTAATTTTGACAAGGCGTTAGGCGTTCATCCGCAGGCTTTGACCTTGCGTGAAAAACGCGGCGAAGTGCTGGCATCTAATCTTGCCAATGCAGATACCCCCGGCTTCAAGGCCAGAGATCTCAATTTTCAATCGGTTTTGAAAGGTGCAATGCCGGATGAGTTGTCAATTGAGCGAACTCGTAGCGGGCATGTGGCTCCGTCAGATCTGTTGTTAGGCGCCAATCTTATGTACCGCAATCCGCATCAGGCGTCATTAGACGGCAACACGGTTGAGTCCCATATAGAGCAAGCCAAATTTTCAGAAAACGCGGTGCAATATCAGGCCAGCTTGCGATTTATCAACGGCAAGTTTTCTGGTTTGATGACTGCAATAAAAGGAGAGTCCGCATGAGTTCTTTCAAAGTATTCGATATTTCCGGCAGCGGTATGAATGCCCAATCACTCAGGCTTAATTTGGTGGCCAGTAATATTTCCAATGCCAATACGGTAAGTAGCAGTATCGATCAAACCTATAAGTCCAGACAGCCGGTTTTTGCTGCGGAATTGAAAAATATCCTGGATAAGCAAAATGCTTCAAGCAAAGTCAATGTCTTGGGTGTGGTGGAAAGCCAAGTGCCGCCATTGAAAGAATATTCACCCAACCATCCTTTGGCGGATGAAGAAGGTTACATCTATAAACCTAATGTCAACACGATTGAGGAGATGGCCAACATGATGTCTGCATCCCGCTCCTATCAGAACAATGTTGAGGTTTTAAACACGGCCAAGGAACTGGCATTGCAAACCCTAAGAATCGGACAATAACAGGAGCAAGATCATGGCAATAGGTTTGGATACATTCAAAGAATTGGGACTGGCAACCGTCGAGAAATCCACGGCTAAAAAACAGGAATTAGGTCAGGAGGCTTTCTTAAAGATCATGACCACACAGTTACAAAGCCAAAATCCATTAAAGCCCATGGAAAATGCCGACTTTATGGGACAGATGGCGCAGTTCTCTACCGTGTCGGGAATTCAGGACTTGCAGAAGTCATTCAAGGATTTTGCCACTTCCTTATCTTCGGATCAGGCCTTGCAAGCGGCCGGATTGGTTGGGAGAAATGTCATTGCGCCGGTGAATTTTGGCTTGTTGGCCGCGGGTGGAGAGATCAGTGGCGAAGTTAACTTGCCCGGTTCTTCCAGCAACGTGACGGTAAGAGTCACCAATGCATCGACCGGCGCTCAGGTCCAAACGCTGGAATTAGGTCCTCAGGCGTTTGGTACATTACCTTTCAACTGGAATGGCATAGGCAGTGACGGCACATTTGCAAACCCCGGTCTCTATAAAGTTCAAGTGGAAGCGGCTATAGGTGGACAAAATGTGTCTTTACAACCGTATATGAAATCGCGGGTCGAGAGTGTCGTGATGGGTAATGGTCAAAGAGGGCTTGAGGTTAATTTAGCAGGTGCAGGTCCTGTGCCCTTCAGCAAGCTTACCAAAATTATTTAACAGTCAGGAGGTCTCATGGCTTTTTCAGCAGCACTCAGTGGCTTAAATGCCGCACAAAACAATTTGTCGGTGACGGGCAATAACATTGCTAATGCCAATACGGTTGGATTCAAAAAATCCCGATCTGAATTTGTCGATGTTTATGCATCGAGTTTGGCGGGTGTCAGTAAAACGACTGCTGGCGCAGGTGTCAGGGTGGCTAATGTCGCGCAGCAGTTTTTACAAGGCAATTTACAGTTTACGGATAATAATCTGGATATGGGCATCAGTGGGGAAGGTTTTTTTGTTTTGGCTAAGTCGCCCACGGAAACTAACGATAGATCTTATACCCGTTCAGGAGAATTTAAACTTGATCAAGATGGATACGTTGTTAATAATCAAGGTCAAGCGATGTTGGCGTTTAGACCGAATGGCTCAACGGTTGCGGACGGTTTCAGTACCGGGGTTATGCAGCCTATCCAGATCAATACTATAGCAGGTAAGCCTCAAGCGACCGAGCAAGTTAAATTTACAGTCAATTTGGATGCGAGTGAGCCTACTGTTGCACTTCCTTTTGATAGAAGTGACTCCGATACCTATAGCAGTCAGACCTCAGCTACTCTCTATGATTCTTTTGGCAGTTCTCACATTTTAACGACTTATTTTGTCAATACTGGGGTTGATCCGGGAGATAACCAGCCAACCTGGAATGTTTTTCATTATATCGATGACACTTTAGTTCCGGTAGTTGACTCAGGCGGTAATTCTAATGATTTTGGTGTGCTCAAGTTTAACCCCTCGGGTAACTTGAGCGCGCCGGTAAATGCAGACGGCATTGTGGATGGTTTATTTACCTTGGCGGATCATCCGGTTGCTCCGGCCACAGGGGCGAATGATATTGCCATAGGTAGAATGAGTTATGCGAATTCCACGCAATTCAATCAGAGATTCAGTGTCAATGATTTAAAGCAAAATGGATTGCCGGCCGGACAATTAAGCGGCATCGATACCGATGATGAGGGAATTATATTTGCTCGCTTCAGTAATGGCGGTTCCGAGCCTATTGGTCAAGTAGCATTGGTGCGTTTTTCCAACCCGCAAGGTTTGTCAAAGCTGGGCGATACCACCTGGGGACAAAGTGCCAGTTCTGGTGAATCGATATCGGGAGCACCCGGCTCGAATAATTTCGGCCTGATTCAGGCTGGCGCTCTGGAAAATTCCAATGTCGATTTATCCGCGCAGTTAGTCAATCTGATCGTGGCTCAGCAGGCTTATCAAGCCAATGCACAGACAATCACGACCGAAAATTCGATTATGCAGACTATTTTAAATATCAGGTAATCACTCTTTGGGAGTAATGTCATGGATCGCAGCCTCTATATCGCGATGAACGGCGCCAAGCAGACACTGATGGCGCAAACCACCAACGCAAATAATCTGGCTAATAGTCAAACTACCGGATTTAAAGCCGATCTGGAA
Source organism: Methylomicrobium sp. (assembly GCA_018333785.1). Taxonomy (GTDB): domain Bacteria; phylum Pseudomonadota; class Gammaproteobacteria; order Methylococcales; family Methylomonadaceae; genus Methylicorpusculum. The sequence continues at coordinate 18,751 of JAGXSU010000154.1, forward strand.
CAGTCCCGCAGTATGCCGGTATTCGGTCCTGGTTATCCTTCGCGTGTTTATGCGATGACCGAGAGCCCCGGTACTGATTTAACGGCAGGCCCTTTGGCAATGACAGGCCGGGATCTGGATGTCGCTATTAATGGCGAAGGCTGGTTAGTGATTGAAGGAGCGGACGGCAAGGAAGCTTATACCCGTGCCGGCGATTTGAGACTGACAACCGAAGGACTGCTGCAAACAGGGACGGGTCTTGCGGTGATGGGAAACAATGGGCCGATTGCTATTCCACCGTCCGAAAAACTGACCATTGGTTCTGACGGTACTATCAGCATTATCCCGCAAGGCGCCAATGCCACTGCATTGGCGGTATTGGACCGGATCAAATTAGTAAAGCCCGATCTTGGTCAGTTGGAAAAACAGAATGATGGTCTGCTTTATCTGAAAGACGGTGGAGTTAGCCCTGAAGATGCTTCGGTTCGCTTGATTCAAGGGGCATTGGAAGGCAGTAATGTCAGCACGGTAGGTGCCATGGTGGAAATGATTGAATTGGCAAAAAATTTCGAATTACAGACCAAAGTCATGAAACAAGCGGATGAAAATTCTGGCATCAGCGCAAAGTTGATGCAAATGGCATAAACCCTGCTCATAGCTATGTAAACGACAAATTAATGTCACTATAGGAGATCATCATGACAGAACGAGCATTATGGGTAGCCAAGTCCGGACTGGATGCGCAGCAAACACGGATGGCAATCATCGCCAACAACCTCGCTAACGTTAATACTACCGGGTTCAAAAAATCACGCCCATTGTTCGAGGATTTGATTTATCAAAATATCCGCCAAGTCGGAGCGCAGAGTACCCAGGGAACCCGACTGCCGACTGGGTTGCAACTAGGCACTGGTGTTAGAACGGTCGCAACCGAGAAGCTTCATACGCAAGGGAACATTCAGCAAACAGAAAATTCTCTGGATGTTGCTATTAGCGGTAAAGGCTTTTTTCAAATTCTCAGCCCTAATGGCGATATTAACTATACCCGTGACGGGTCTTTTAAGCTGGACGATTTAGGACAGCTCGTCACTTCCGAAGGCATGCTACTGGAACCTGCTATTACCGTGCCTAATGATTCTATGAGTTTAACGATTGGCAGGGACGGCACCGTCACTGTGGTTCAACCGGGAAATCCAGCGGCTGTTCAAATCGGACAAATACAAACGGCTGACTTTATCAATATGGCGGGCTTGGAACCCATTGGCGAAAATTTGTTTCGTGAATCCACAGCCAGTGGGCCGCCGATTCTGGGTATACCTGGCGAAAATGAATTGGGCGCCCTTTATCAAGGCTCGTTGGAGACATCGAATGTCAATGTGGTAGAAGAACTGGTTAATATGATTGAAACCCAAAGAGCTTATGAGATGAACTCAAAAGCCATCTCAACGACAGACCAGATGCTCTCGTTTGTTACCCAGCAGCTTTAGTGATTTATTATGAAAACGCAAACATTTCGCCTGATTGCTATTTTGCCTGTCTTGGTGATTGGCTGCATGCCTTTACCAAACAGGGATCCTGCTTTTGCTCCGGTTGAACCGGCTGATTTAAGACCTCCTGCTCAATCCAGCGGTTCCATCTATACAGCCAATTATGATATGCGTTTGTTTGAAGACCATACCGCCAAGCGTGTCGGTGATGTCTTGACGATCACTCTTACGGAAAGAATGCAGGCTAGAAAGCAAGCGGATATGGATGCGAATAAATCGACTTCGGTAAGAGTATCCGCCCCTATGTTGATGGGCGTTTCTCCGGGGACCATTTTGGGACAAGACGTGGAAACCGAATTGCTCTCGGAACACGCATTTAACGGAGAAGGCGAGGCCAATCAAAGCAACAGTTTAACCGGTAATATATCGGTCACTGTGGTGGAAGTTTTACCAAACGGTAATTTGCGTGTACGGGGTGAAAAGCGCGTATCGCTCAATCAGGGCAGTGAATATGTGCGTCTTTCCGGTATCGTCAGGCCGGTGGATATTGACGCTGCCAATATGATTCCATCCACCAAAGTCGCTGATGCCACGTTAATGTACACAGGCGATGGTGCGGTGGCCGATGCCGGTAAAATGGGCTGGTTGGCGCGAATCTTTTTAAGTCCATGGTTCCCGTTTTAAGGAGTAGGGCGTGAAAATAATAAAGCCTTTTATCATTATTTTGCTGGCAATGAGTGTCTTGGAGCCTGCAAGAGCAGAACGCATCAAGGATATCGCCTCGATAGCCGGGGTTCGCAGTAACCAGCTGGTGGGTTATGGTCTGGTGGTTGGCCTGGATAAATCCGGTGATAAAACCTTGTTCACCGGGCAAGCGCTTCGCAGCATGCTGGCCCGGTTAGGCATGACCTTGCCGCCTGGCGTCGATCCCAGGGCAAAGAATGTTGCCGCAGTGGCAATTCATGCCGAATTACCGGTATTTTCCAAACCCGGTCAAACAATTGATGTGACTGTTTCATCCATTGGCGATGCTAAAAGCCTTCGCGGCGGCTCGCTGTTAATGAGCCCATTAAAAGGGGCGGACGGACAAGTGTATGCGGTTGCCCAGGGTAATCTGGTCGTTGGCGGTTTAAGTGCTTCCGGGCTGGATGGTTCTAAAATTACCGTCAATAATCCCAGTGTCGGCCGTATTCCAAATGGCGCGACAGTAGAGCGCGCAGTCGCTTCTCCTTTTGCTGAGGGTAACGAGCTGGTCTTTAATCTGCATAATGCTGATTTCACGACGGCCAATCGCATGGCCGAGGCTATTAATCGTACCTTGGGCCCGAACGCTGCCAAAGCGTTGGATGGATCTTCAGTGCAAGTCAGCGCACCATCGGATACCTCGCAACGGGTTACCTTCGCTTCCATGATTGAGAATATGGTGGTATCACCTGATGATGCGCCCGCGCGGGTTATTATTAATTCTCGCAGTGGGACGGTAGTGATCAATAGCAAAGTCACGGTTCAACCTGCTGCAGTTTCTCACGGCAGCCTGACGGTTACCATCAGTGAAAATCCGCAAGTCAGTCAGCCCGAACCCTTTTCTGAAGGTCAAACCGTTGTTACGCCACAATCGGATATTAGTGTCGAAGAGGAAAATAATCGGATGTTCGTCTTTAATCCCGGCGTGTCATTGGATGAAATCGTCAAGGCCGTTAATGATGTCGGAGCGGCGCCCAGTGATTTGGTCGCCATTCTTGAAGCACTTAAGTCAGCAGGCGCTCTTCGTGCGGAGTTAATCGTCATTTAATCGGAGGTTATCGTGTTAAATGCAGCCCAAAGTCCGGACTATTCTGATTTTAACGGTTTAGCCCAATTAAAAAACGAAGCTAGGAAAGAAACACCCGAGGCAATCAAGGAAACCGCCAAACAATTTGAATCGCTGTTCGTCAACATGGTGATCAAAAGTATGCGTGAGGCGAAACTGGCCGATGGTATTTTTGACAGCGATCAAAGCAAGTTTTTTCAGGATATGTACGACCAGCAACTGGCCGTTCATTTGTCAGGTGAGAAGGGCGTCGGTTTAGCGGATGTCATCACCCGGCAACTGAGCAAACAGCAAGGACAAGGGGCGGAGAATAATGAAAATGAAAAAACAGTATTGGACGATTATCTGAATAATCCGGTTCGCAGTATTCCTGTTAATAGAGTCAAGCACGCGTCGGGTGCTACAAAAAGCGAACCGCTGACTGATAGCGATCTTTTTTCCGGTAAGGAAGTGGAAAAAATGTGGGAAAACTCCTCGCTCAACCCCGGCAAAAATCGGCCAATCACCTCGTCTAAACAATTTGTCAGTGAGTTGCACGCTCATGCTCAAAAAGCGGCTAGGGAATTGGGTATCGAACCCAAAGTACTGCTGGCTCAGGCCGCGCTGGAGACGGGTTGGGGGCGCTCAGTGATCAAAAGCAAGGACGGCTCCAGCAGTAATAACTTGTTCAATATCAAGGCAGGCAGCCAGTGGCAAGGTAAACGGACAAATGTTTCCTCTCTGGAGTTTGAAAACGGCATACCTCAAAAGAAAATGTCCGGATTTCGAGCGTATGAGTCTTATCAAGAGAGTTTCGATGATTATGTGCAGCTGCTTAAAAACAATCCCCGTTATGCACAAGCACTCAAACATGCGGAAAATCCTCAGCGTTATATGCTTGAGCTGCAAAAGGCCGGATATGCGACTGACCCCCATTATGCTGATAAAGTCATGAGAATTTATCATGGAGACAGTCTATCCGGGGTTGGCTCCGGCGAAAATTTGGCAATGAACTAAAGCAGTACGGAAGAAAAGCTGAGTTCAGTTTTTGCAGCATTCCGGCTGCCGACATCTCCGCAAAGCTTAACCCCCACTTTTTTACCATCAAACCGGGAATGACTGCACTTTTTGTTTCTAACAGAAATTCACCTTAGGCGTTATTGATTCCCGAATAATTTTTATTTTTTGGCACTTGATTTGCTTTAGACGTTATAGAAAGCTTAACAGGACAAAATTATGGCGGGCGGAATTCTAGGTATTGCAACTTCAGGTCTTTTGGCTTTCCAGCGCTCGCTGGAAACCACCAGTCACAACATTGCCAATGTCAATACAGAAGGTTATAGCCGTCAACGGACAGAGTTGTCGACAAAACCGGCAGTATTCGAGGGAAGTGGTTATCTGGGTCAAGGCGTCAAAGTCAGTAATATCACACGCAGTTATGACCAGTTTATCAGCAGTCAGCTTAGAACCAGCTCTACCGCTTCGGGAGAAGCGGAACAGTTTCATCGGTTGTCGGTTCAAGTGGACGGGCTGTTAGCCGACAACAGTGTGGGTATCGCTCCGGCTATCAAGAGCTTTTTTAATGCGGTTAATGAAGTGGCGGATGATCCGTCCTCCATTCCTGTCCGTCAGGTCATGCTGTCGGAAGCTGAATTGCTGGGTCAGCGCTTTAATACCATGAGCGCGCGTTTTGAAGAACTGAGTTCACAAGTCAATACAGACATCAAAGTCCAAATCAACGAGATTAATGCGTTGGGGACCTCTTTGGCCGATTTGAATAACCGCATAGCCGCCGATGTCGGACGCGCCTCGGGGAAGCAACAGCCTAATGATTTACTGGATGAACGAGAGCGGTTGCTGACCAAACTGGCCGAACTGGTCAGTGTGGCGGTCGTACCGCAAGAAAACGGTATGACCAGCATCTTTATCGGGAAAGGCATGCCGTTGGTACTGGATGGCGTCTCATCAAAGCTAACTACCATCAATGATGAATACGATCCTACTTTCTTGAGAATCGGTTACGAATCTGCATCAGGTACCTCAGATATCAGTAATCAAATTTCCGGTGGTAAATTAGCCGGTTCGTTACGATTTCGCGATGAAATTCTTGATCCGGCTCAGCAGAAGCTAGGCCAGATTTCAGCCGGATTGGCAATGGAAATGAATGCCCTGCAAAAAAGCGGTTTTGATCTTGATGGTAGCCAAGGCGAAGCCTTATTCAGTTTTAAGGGGAGTGAAGTCCCGGTGACGGCCAATCTGGCCAATACCGGCAGTGCTGTAGTCACTGCGCGTTTTCAGGATCTCAATTTCACACCGGATGCGGCTCAGCATCTTGACTTCAGTGATTTCAGGCTGGAGTTTGTCAGCGGTTCCAATTATACCTTGACGCGGCTGCGTGATAATCAGGTCATATCGTTAACAGCAGTTGCTTCCAGTACTGATCCGAATATTTTGAATTTAAACTTCGCCTCGGCGACGGATCCTAAAATTACTGCCTTGCCCGGTTTTGAGATCAGTATTGATACTAACGCGGGAAGCGCTGTTGCCGGTGACCAATTTTTGACGCGGCCTACTTATCAGGCCGCCAAGAAGATCGGTGTGAGCTTCGATGATCCACGCAAAATTGCGGCGGCAACTAATGTTGAGGTGGACCCGGTGTCAGGCAAGCCGGTATTTGACAGTTCGGGCAATGCCATCATCATCAACGGCCCCATGCCTGGCGATAACCGTAATGCATTGCTCATGGCCAAATTGGAAAACAAACTGGGATTGTTGGGAGGCAAAGCTTCTTTTCATAATGCTTACAGCCAGTTGGTTTCGGGGGTGGGTTCTTTGACACGGTCAGGCGAGTTAAGTGCAACCGCTCAAAAAACCTTACTGACCCGGGCGCAAGAAGCAAAAGAAAATGTGGCGGGTGTCAATCTGGACGAAGAAGCGGCAAATTTGGTTGTTTTTCAGCAGTCTTATCAGGCAGCCGCTCAAGTTGTTTCAACGGCAAGCAGCATGTTTGATACATTAATCGGCGCGATGAGATAAGGAGGGGATTATGAGAATATCAACCGCATGGGCGCAACAGCTTGGCGTTAACGCCATGCAGGCGCAGCAGACTAAAATGTCAAAAACCCAGATGCAATTGTCCAGCGGGCTTAAACAGTTGTCGCCGTCAGACGATCCCTCGGCGGCGGCCAGGGTGTTGGATCTGGAAAAATCGATAGAAAAAACCAGTCAATATCAGGCCAATATTTTTGTTACCCGAGGGCGCTTGAATATTGAAGAATCGGCCCTGGAGTCTTCCGGAAATGTGATCCTTCGTGTCAAGGAACTTACTGTTCAGGCACTGAATGGCACCTTGAACGCCAGTGACCGTCTTGTCGTAAAGCAAGAAGTCGATCAACTGATCCAGGAATTGGCCGGCCTGGCTAATACCAAAAATGCCAATGGCGAATTTATTTTTTCCGGTGATTTATCCAATGAAGCGGCTTATGCGCTCGATCCTGATACCGGGAAATACGTTTATCAGGGTGGCGTACATCAGCGAGCATTGCCGATTGGCCCGGAGAGACAAGTCGCGGACGGCGATTTGGGCTCCAATGTATTTGAAAATATTTCCTCAGTCAGTCGCTATAAAAATGAAGACGGAAAACGCAGTATTTTTAACACTTTGCAGGCTTTATCCGAGAGTTTAGCCGGAGACTTCAAGCCGCAACAGGCGACGATTACCGGGGACCGGTTTTTACGTTATGGTTTGGCGGCAGGTTCGGCGTTTGATCTGGTCAGCGATGGCGGCACAGCCTCGATCAGCCTGACTGCTGAGTTTACTGATTTGGATGCGCTGGTTACTGAGATAAACAGCCAAATCCAAACTCAGGGAATGGAAAATAATATTCAGGCTCGGACCAACGGGAACAAAGTTGAATTTGTTTCATTAACCACCGGAATTAATTCAACAATAGAAATCCAAAATGCCAATCCATTTTTCCTCGACAATGCCGGTTTTAAACAAGGGCAAAGCAATGCCGCCGATGATGTCTTTCTTAATGAAGACGATTTGCGCCTTAATAAACCGGAAATCAGAAGGTTCAGTACCGAAGAAGTCTTTAATGCTAATCTGGGCAATGTATTGACTGACCTTGATTCGGCTTTAGACAGTTTGTTACAAGCCAGAACCAGCGTAGGGGCAAGGTTGCGGGCGCTGGATGACCAGGAATCTCAAAACGATAAATTTATCATTGATACCCGGTCTACGTTATCAGCTACACAAGATTTGGATTACGCAGAAGCCATCAGTCGCTTTAACTTGCAGCAAATGTCGCTACAAGCAGCCCAACAAGCTTTTACACAAGTACAGCGATTATCCTTGTTCAATTATCTATAAGCTGTAACGAGCCTTTGATTATACCGTTCGCCCTTTAGGTGATCGATGTTTCGATCCTCAGAGCGAACGATCTGCAACATGGGCTTTCGTTTTTCGGAGCAATAAATTGCCCGTTATTGCGAGGCCGTTTGATCTAGGAGCCGGGTGTAGATTGCAACCGGCCTGCCGTCTCTTCTTTCAAGTGCGCCTTTCAGCGCCGCGCCATTAATAACCGGCATTTCCTGATTATTGGCTTTAATAATCAAATCCAGCGCTTGTTCAAGCTTGGTTTTGTAAGGTGCCGGCTCGTCTGTCAGCGTCTGATGAATTTCTACATAAAGCGTGTTCTTATACCAACCCACCTTGATTGGCTGGTTGACGATATAGACATCCGTACCGACTGAAACCCGGGGGAACAGTTTTTCAATGTCTTCCGGATACATGCGGATACAACCATGGGTCACGCTCATCCCGACGCCAAACGGTTTATTGGTACTGTGTATCAGATAGCCCGGAACACCCAGTCGCATGGCATAGAGGCCCAGAGGGTTATCGGGCCCTGCCGGTATGACATCAGGCAGGATATCGCCGCGTTCCGCATGTTCGCGTTTGATGGACGTGGGGGGCGTCCAGGTCGGATTCCGTGTTTTAGTTGCAATCGTTGTTTTGCCTAACGGTGTTTTCCAATCCAGACGGCCGATACTGATGGGATGCGTTGTTACCGTATTGCTGCCGTCGCCGGCATAATAATACATCCGGTATTCCGGCAGATTGATCACCACGCCCTTGCGGGGCGCGTTGGGTAAAAGCCTGGAATTGGGTATCCTGACCCGGGTACCTTCTTTGGGTAGCCACCGGTCAACAGTCGGATTAGCCAGTACGATCTCGGTTTGACCCAGATTAAACTGACGGGCGATATCCAGCAGGGTGTCCTCTTCTTTAGCGGTCGTATAGAAATGTTCGTCCGGGTGACTTTGTCCGCTGCTCATCTTGTCGCCAATCAGGCTGTCGCCCGGATTTTCAGGTAAGCGAAAATCTGCCGCGACAATCGCCTGCGGGACAATCAACGATAAAACGATTAAAAAGTATTTAATTCGCTTGCTGGCCATTTTGAAGTTCTCCGCCGAATAATTCCATGAGACGGGGAATAAAGCGTGCAAGTTCCAGAGACATGATTGAAAAACTGGCGTCAAAATGTTCGGCATCTGTCTGCGCATCGGTTTCAGACAGTTGGTCCTGGATCAAATCCAGATACCGTAAACGCTTGATCGACAGATTTTCATCCACGACAAAAGACAAACGATCTTCCCAGCTCACCGCTAATTTTATGACTTGTTTACCTGTTTCCAGATGGTTTTTAATCTCGGGCAGGCTCAAGTCATGGCGTTTGCAGCGGATAGTACCGCCTTCTTCTTTAGGTGAGCGTAATTCGCATTCATCTTCAATCACAATGTCCCCCGGCACGTCATTGGACGTCAACCATTCGGTCATGACCGCGATCGGTTTTTGCTGCGTAAGCGGCGGCACCGCAGGTAATGAACCCAAGCATTTACGAAGTTGACTTAGTACATCTTCGGCTTTTTTCGTAGACGCACTGTCGACGATCAACCAGCGATTTTTAGGATCGATGTAGGCATAGATTCTGCGTGAAAATGAAAATGCTTTAGGTAACAGCTCGAAACAAATTTCATCTTTAATGGCTGTGCGTTCTTTTTTAGATAACTTCCGGCCTTGTTCGTCTTCAGCTTCCATTATTTTTTCGGCAACCAGTTCATTGATGACGGCAGCAGGCAGTACTTTTTCTTCAATTTTTGCACAAAAAATCATAAAGCCGTTGGCAGCATGGACCAATTGTTCTGCTTGCCGTCCTAAGGGTGGCGTCCAGCCGAAACTCATCTCTTGTTGAGCGGAGCAAGGCCGAAACGGCATTTGCTGTAACTTTTCTTCAAATTCATCGGACGATAAACCGAAATCTTCCGTGAGGCGATAGAGTGCAATATTTTTAAACCACATACGCGTTGTTCTCTCCAGATAAAACCGGGCATTATCGCAAATTTACCCACACATAAAAAACTATCTCTTAATCGAGCCATTTGCGCTGTAACGCTTTCCAGATTCACGGGTGAAAAAGGGGTGGATATTTCGCCTCAAAATACATTTCTGGACGACTCACTCACGCCGCCTTCGACGATTTTCAGCGCTAGATATCGAAAAAACCATAAGAGCCTATTTTTAGGCAATACGCCTGCTTGCCGATATTATCGGCGGTTGTTGGAAATCGCCTCAGTCAAATTTTAACCCGTATTTCGAATCGGAATCGGCTGAACCAGTGAGCGCATTTGCTCAATGCGCCCTGCTTTCACATGCCCTAGCGCCATAGCCATCATAACCGCCAGTGCCAGTCCCATCCGGGTTTTCATTTTGGCTTGACCCCGGATAAAGTGTTTTTCAAAACAAAAGCTATTGTCGATCCGGTTGTTGATCCGTTCCAAGGCGCTGCGGCGAGCATACCCTCGTTGCCAAGAGGGACTGCCATGAGGCGTCGGGACGAA
>JAGXSU010000155.1 GCA_018333785.1 Methylomicrobium sp.
AGCTAACCCAACCTACACTTTTTTGTTGCTTATGGCAGGCGGTTGACGGCTTGAACGCGATACCCGGAAAGCCGTGATCGGCATCTGCGACGTCCCACACTACATCTGCGGCTTGCTTGCCCAATAATGCGGCGGAATTGGCTAACGCCGAAATGTATTCGCCGATCAATTTCGGATCGTCGTTGTTGTGCTTAAACTCAACCCATTCGATTTCCTTGGGGAGCTTGCACAATTCACGCAGTAAATTCGCCAGTTGTTCGGGTGATTGCTGAATCGGCATTACAGTTCACCCGCGAAGGCTTTTGGTTGGTTATGCGAGCAGTGGAGAGATTCGTCGTTCCGGCAGGGATCGCCGGGCCAATCCGCCGGGAACGGATTGGCATTCGCCCGAAGGGGCCGGGCATTATCGTAGGTTGGGTTAGGCGCTAGCCGTAACCCAACGCGTTGGCCTTCGATTGTTGGGTTACGCTCTATCGAGCTAACCCAACCTACATTTTTTTGTTGCTTATGGCAGGCGGTTGACGGCTTGAACGCGATACCCGGAAAGCCGTGATCGGCATCTGCGACCGAAATGTATTCGCCGATCAATTTCGGATCGTCGTTGTTGTGCTTAAACTCGACCCAATCGGTTTCCTTGGGGAGCTTGCACAATTCACGCAGTAAATTCGCCAGTTGTTCGGGTGATTGCTGAATCGGCATTACAGTTCACCCGCGAAGGCTTTTGGTTGGTTTTTCGAGCAATTGAGAGACTCGTCGTTCCGGCAGGGATCGCCGGACCAATCCGCCGGGAGCGGATTGGCACTCGCCCGAAGGGGGCCGGGCAGGACAGCCCGGCATGAGCCCAGAAGCCACGGATGGCGAAGGACTTTCACGTCCATGTGACCTGGATACCGGCGATCCCTGCCGGTATGACGGGTCAATTTAAGGGCATTCGCGGGTTGGATAAGCATTAGAGTTTACCGGCGAAGGCTTTTTGGCTGAGTGAATTGAACCCATCAAATGAATAAACACTTGACAGGTTTAATTTGGAAAAAACATTTTGAATTTTCCAATAAATTTCGGCAAATTTCTTTTGGCTGCTAATATCTGGAAAAATTATGTCACATTCTTCAAACTTAGCCTTTGAGATATTCAACATTGACCCACTGGTTCCTGTTGCTTGAGATGTTAATAAATCCCTAAATATGGGTTGTTGTATCGAATAGTGCAAGAACTCGGGCAGTAGTTTTTCTTTATTCGTTTCTACCTTCCAAAGCTTATCAGGAAGAAATACATTTTCATTATTTTCTGGAACGATACACGTTGCCGCAACAAGTTCTCTCATGTTAGCGCGGCTAAACAACAAATCACCTTTTTTTGGAAAAATTAAAGCTTTATTTTTTGGAATAGTTACAGATGGAACGTACTTGTTTTCGGTTGCTTTAAAAACGCCAGAAGTGACTGCACTGATTTTTAAGACACCAAGTTGTTCAGAATTACATGGGATACTCTCACCATTTGCGCTCCATCCTGATTTTATTGAAATAAGCCCATTTTTTAATTCTCTGACATCCCACCCCTTCGGATTAGTTACCGGATCGCCGAATAGGTCTAAAAATACCGCGCGGAGGAATTGGTCGGCGAGTTGGATGGCTTGCTGGTTTTTACGGCGCAGGCTGTCGGCTTTGTCGAGGATGGCGGCGATGCGTTTTTGTTCGGTTAGTGGTGGAAGTGGAATTTTTACATCTTTGATTATGCCTTGACTTATATTTGGCTGTGCCCCACCAACAGCATTATCGAGAAAAAAGTGAACCTTATTTAAAAGCGCATAATAAACATATTTATTAAAGGCCAATTTTTCATCAGGAATAATATTGCAAACCGCCTGATTCGTTGCAGCGTTAATTCCGAGTATCGCCATTCTGCCTACAGTTGCTCCGTACATTGCTAATAAAATTGCTCCAGCAGGGACGATTTTTGCGCTACTTTTTTCTACGGCTTGTTCAGTAATAAATTCGGATGTTGTATTTATTAAGCTTTCTCGTAATTCACCTGATTTAACCCAAGGAATACTGCCACCATAAAATTCTGGATTTTTTCTAGAAGGAGTGCCACCGCTTCCTGTTTTACAAAAATCAGAAATTTTTATTATCGGCCAACTCACAACATCCCCTCCAAATCAGCCATGTCTCGGACGCTAATGCTTTGCTGAAGCTTATCATTGATGGCTTTGACTAACTGTTGGTCATTTGTCCAAAATTGATCGCAATTAGCCGTTAATGCGGCTGCCAAATGCAAGGCATCGGGCGTTTTTAAGTTATGAATGACGCGTAAATCAGTGGCTTGCCCAAATACGATTCTATTCAAATCAATCATTTGGCAATCTTTGAAAAACTGCTCATAGATCTTCAAAAATGAGCTTTGATTTTCACGTAATGCCTTTATTCTCGATTCAAGTCGGACTAATTCACTGCTAAAAACCTTTTGTCCCAGCAAGGCCCTTTTTAGAACTTGCTGTTGCTGCGAATTCCCTTCAACTAAATGAATAACCATGCAGGCATCTAAATAAACACGCGGCATCAGGTTTCATCCCAGCTGTCACGCTCTTCTTTGATCTGCTGCAGAATATCCGCATCAGAACGTCCTTGTTCATTAAGTGGCAGCGTTGATAAAAATTGGCTGAGGTTCCCCTGCTCAGTGCCGTTATTTTCTTTCTCATAAATCACCGCGATGCGAACGCGTCCTGCCGGAATTTCATCGGGTAACTGAAGGTTTAAATGATGATTTACGGGCAAAATAACTTCTGTTTCGTAATAGGCTTGCATAATCTTTCCTTTGTTATTTTTCAGGTTTAATCAATCAGAGCATGCGTTCTAAGTCTTTTAACTCTTCAGAGATTTCATCCACCAAGGTCATCCACTGCTGCAAAATTACTTGCGGCGAATCGTACTGTTCTTCAATGTGAACGGTTTCCTTGTAGCGTTTCACCGACAAGTCGTATTTATTGGCGGCCAGCTCGGCTTTGCTGACCCAGAAACAGGCTTGGGTGCGTTCGTCGTTCTGGCATACCCTCTGGGGCACAAGTGGAATGCCGGAATCCAGGTCACATGGAAGTGAAAGGCCTTCGCCATCCGTGGCTTCTGGATCCCGGCACCCGTCAGAGCGCGATAGCGAATCCATGCCGGGATGACGGGTTTGCGAAGGACTCTCTATTTCTGAAGATGGGTGACGATGGCTATCTCCCGGTTTTTGGCGGGTTTTCCAGGCTGCCAACACTTTGGGCAAGTCCCCGGCAAAACTGAGCGGGTTGCCTTGCTCGTCCTGATACAGCGGGTCGCGTTTGTCGTCCAGCGAGTAGCCGTCGTCTTGCACGTCGTAAAACCAGACGTGATCGGTGGCGCCGCCTTTGGCGAACACTAAAATCGCGGTGGCAACACCGGCATAAGGTTTGAACACGCCGCTGGGCAGGTTGATGACGGCTTCCAGCTGGTTGTGTTCTATCAGTAACTGACGTACGGCTTGATGCGCGTTGGAGGAACCGAACAATACGCCTTGCGGTACGACAGTGGCACTGCGGCCGCCGGTTTTCAGCATGTGCAAAATCAGCGCAATAAACAGCAATTCGGTTTTTTTGGTTTTGACTAGCCGCAAAATCTGGGGATTAATGGTGTCTTGATCCAAACTGCCTTTGAAGGGTGGATTGGCAAAGATCACATCGAAAGCATTGTGCTCAAGCTCCGGAAAGTGCTGGGCAAAACTCTGCGCCAGGGTATCCTGATAATGGATATCCGGATTATCGACGCCGTGCATGTAGAGATTCATGGCGGCAATGCGCAACATGGTGTTGTCAAAATCAAAGCCATGAAACATGCGGGTTTTGATGGTTTGCCATTGATCCTGGGTTAATAAATCGCCGGTGTAAATTTTTTGGCTGACGGTTTTACCCTGATCGTCGATGAGGTCTTCCTGCATCACGCCTTGTTGGCTGCTGTAGATTTCCAGCAGGTATTCCATTACCGCCACCAAAAACCCGGCGGTACCGCAGGCGGGGTCTGCCACCACTTCACCGGGTTGCGGATCGAGCAGCCAGACCATCAGTTTGATGACATGGCGCGGAGTACGAAACTGGCCGTTGATGCCGGCGGTGGAGAGTTTGCTGAGCAGGTATTCGTATAAATCGCCTTTGGTGTCACCGGCATCCAGCGGCAAGGCGTCGATCATTTCAATAGCTTTAACCAGCAGGCTGGGTTTGTCGATGACCATGCGGGCATCTTTCATGTAATCGCCAAAGCGGCTGTCGCTGGTGTGTTCGCGAAAATGCTTGAACACGTCATCGCGCACCACATTCATCAGGCGCTCGGCATCTTCGATATGGCTGAACTGGCTCCAGCGCAAATGCTGTTCGTGGTCTTTAAAGCGCGGGGTGAACTGGTAATCGGTGCGGGCCGCGCGTTTTTCGTCGCGGCTTTCGTTGATATCCAGCAGGCGGGCAAACATCAGGAAGGTGATTTGTTCGATGACGGTCAAGGGGTTGGCGATGCCGCCTTGCCAGAACTCAAGCCAGAGTTTGTCGATTTTGTTTTTCAGGTCGCCGGTGATCATAGAGGTGTTGTTAATTTAATGTTTTTGTCGTTTATGGTGCCAGGTGCCGAAGTGATTCTGTTTGAGCTGGGCTGCTTTAAAGCGTCTGCAACAAGTTTTCAAAGGGTTGGCGATTTTTCCAGCGGTAGGCGTTAAAATCTCGCCGGTCGGTCGATACAATGCGGCCGTCTCCCAAATGCTCGGCAAGCACCACTAAGGATGCATCTGCAAAGTCCATGGGCAAATCCTGGTATTGCCGCATGAGTTCCAATTGTCTGGGCAATTGTTGGCCCCCTATGTTGTAAATCGAAAAGAGCTGTTTGTTTTGCAACTGCACGAGTAAGGCTAAAAAATCGATTGCGACTTGTTGATAGCGGCGCTGATTTAGCAGGTGTACAGTTTCCGTTAGCACCGGCGCCGTGGTGATCAATGCGTCCTGGCATTGAGAAAGAAAACTTTTGCAAGCCGGGTGATTGGCATCGGTATGATCAAACAACCCTACCCAGAATCCGGTATCGGCAATGATCATTCAGGTGCTCCCGTCGTTTTGTTGGAGAAATCCAGTTTCTGTTTGTATGTCGTTGAGAGTTCTTCGCCCGTTGCAATACAGCCAATTAAACCGGCAGAATCAAAAGCTTGAAATAACGGAGAAGTTTCGTTTTCGGTGTTGGCCTCCAAGGTTTGGTTCCAATTAGCGTCGATGAGGTCTATTAGGACTTCCGCTATGCTCTTATTCTCACGTTGTTGTAACGCTAATAATCTCGCGGCGTGGGTGTCGTCTAGCTCAGCTTCTATATGCATGATCAGCTCCTGTTTATTCGTGTTGTTGAGGTTGTTTACCAAAGCTTCGCACAATTGACAGCAATTCGTCGATTTGGGTTTCGCTAGTGAACAGGCTGTCCAGCTCGCCAATCGTGGTAAACGGCATTTGGTAAAGATGGTCGATTTCAATCGCACCACTTTGGGCAATCTGGCGTTTGAGTAAACCTAAAAATTGCACCTGCCTGGCGTTTAAGCTGGGATAGTGCTGAATAAATGCCGCAAATCTCTGATTAACGGCTTCGGAATCCATACCAACAATGGAGCGCAAAATCTGCTCCATCGGCGCGGTGGTGGGGTAAAAGTCTTTCAGGACAGTTAAGTCAATATCCGGGTGCTGGGTGTGGATCAGCGCATTCAAGTTATCCAGTTCTTCTTCATTTACCGGAATTCCGTTGCGAATTTTTTGCAGCACCGGGCTTTGCTCGAACAGGTGTTTCAGTGCCTGTTCGACTTTGACACGGTAACTCGCCATATCGACAGCGTTTAAATAGGTACTTTGCAGTTCGCGAACTTCACCACCGTCCTTAATATCGATAGTACACGCTCCAATCCTTGGACCTGTCCCTTTGTCACGGTGCTGCATGATGCTGCGAAGCTCACTGCGCAGTTGTTCCAATTCATCCAGGGAGGCCAATTGCCACCATGCGGGTTCACGGCATTGTTTTATGAGACTGGCTTTGGCTTTAACCTGGTTAAGATTCATGTGCAATTGCCAGAGCTGATTAATAGCCTCCCCGATCAAATCATCAAAAGCACCGGAATTTAGCAGTTTTTGCTGCTGAATTTGGCTGATGAGCAAATCCCACTGGTAGGCATCACTGTGACCGCGTACATCCAGCCATTGCATCAATGGAGCAATTTCGGTTTCCAACAAGATAACGGTGTTGGCACCGAACTGGCGCAAGGTTTCCAGGTCGCTCATTTGCTGTTTGGTTTTCCATTTATCGCGGACCGCGATGGTTCTATCATCCAGGCTGTTGATGGTTTTGTGCAGCCATTCCGCCAGCGTGTCGAAAAAATCCGCTTCGGCGTGGTGCAGGGCGGTTTTGACCAATGTCAGACGGGTTTCAAACAAGCGCTGCATCAGCGATTTAGACGGGTTGATGGTGACTTCCCGCTGTTTCATCCCGTGGTATTCGACCACACCCCAGTGATCGAATATCTGGAAATGGGTTTTGTGTTTACCGTTACCAAACAGGTTAAGGCACAGGCGAGTGCCGCGACCGATCATTTGCCAGAATTTGACCGGCGATTTTACCGGACGGGCAAAGACCAGATTGACAATTTCGGGTACATCGATGCCGGTATCGAGCATATCCACTGAAATGGCAATGGTGAGCTGATCGTTACTGCCTTGGCCCTTGAAGTCATCGATCAAGGCTTCGGCTCGCGGGTCGTAGTTATCGATCACATGACAGAATTTACCGCCATATTGCGGATACATTTCATCAAAGAGTTTCTCGAGCAGCTTGGCGTGTTTATGGTTGCGGGCAAAAACGATGGTTTTACCCAATGTCTGGCCATCGATCTGACGAATACCATTTTCCATCAGGTTTTGCAGGATTTTGCGGTTGGTGTCTTTGTTGTAGATAGCTTGATCAATCTCTTGAGCGTCAAAGTCGAGACTGTTGGGGTCTATGCCTTTGTCTTCCAGTTCGGCAATTTCTGCTGCGGTTAAGGCATGGCCTTTGATGCCATCGCGCAGAAATTTGGTGGTGTGTTTCACGACCTGATACGGCACCAGATAACCTTCTTCTACAGCGGTTTCCAGAGAGTAATTGCAGGTGGGTTCTTTGAAATCGCAGCCAAACAATTGGCAGGTGGAACGGCTGATCATTTCGACCGGCGTGGCGGTCAGGCCGACTTGCAGCGCATCAAAATAGCGAAACAGATCACCGTAGATGTTGTAAATGCTGCGGTGGGATTCATCGGCGATGATCAGATCAAAGAAGCCCGGATCGAATTTTTCAAACAACCGGATCATTGCCGGATAGGTGGCTATAAAGATGCGGTTATGTAGGTCCTGTACGCTTTTACTGGTTAATACTGTAATGGGCGCTGATAAGTATTCGCTGTAGGCATTTTTTGCCTGTTTACGCAGCTCGCGGCGATCACACACAAACAGGACGCGCTTGACCCAACCGGCTTTCATACAGACATCGGTCAGGGCAATAGATAAACGCGTCTTTCCGGTACCGGTAGCTTGCACCGCCAAGGCTTTGCGTTGTTTGTTTTCAAAACGCTCGCTGATCCGTTTCAAGGCTTCATGCTGGTACAGGCGATCCCCCAAAATGTCGGCGTTGACTGAGACACTGTTGAGCGGTTTGCGCTCTGTCCTCTGACGCACCTGGTATTGCAGGCTGGATTTAGAGTAAAAGCCGTACAGTTTCCGCGGGGGATAATTTTGCTCGGGGTGGTCATCCCAAATCCAGATGTCGTGACCATTGGTATAAAAAATCACCGGGCGTTGACCGTGCATTTTTTCCAAACCATCGGCATAGTGCTTGGCTTGATGTCGGCCTTTTTCGGCATCGACCGCTGTTTTCTTGGCTTCGATAACGGCGAGGGGTTTGCCGTTATCATCCTTCAAAATATAATCGGCAAAGCCTTCGCCACTCGCCGTAGGTTGATAAAACACTTTCTCTTCGACTGTAACTTGTTCGCTATGGGTCAGGTCCCAACCGACTTGTGCCAGTTGCAGGTCGATTAACTGTTTGCGGGTGGTGGCTTCGTCGAAATGTAAATCCAGCGCCGCTTTTTGGCCTTTGCTGGTAGCTTGTTGTTTGAGCTGTTCCAGTTCTTCGGCGGTTCGCTGCAATTGCGCGGCTTTATCGCGCTCCGCCTCCAGCTCGGCCAGCATCGCCTGCATGCGTTCTTCTTGCCGGGCGTATTGCTCCAACAGAGCCTTGCGCTCATTTTTGTATTCGGCTTTAGCTGAGTGATGGGGGGTTGGGGCTTCGTAGTTTTTGATGTTCGTGAGGTCGCCATTGGCATAGGTGGCAAACAGCCAGCGACCGATATCGAACGCTTCTTTGAGCAGCCATTGCGCGTTTTGTGCGCTGACTTTATCGCCATGCGCCGCTTTGTTGCCGTGAATGCGCAAAGCATGCAATTTATCGACTACGACTTTGGGTGTCACCGATTCGAAGGCATCATTACTGAGCATTTCCATGAATTTCGCCATCGGTGGCTTGGGTAAACCCAGCTGGTGATAAACGGCATCAACAGTTCGCTCCGCGAAATTTCGCAGCTTGGTTAATGCGCTTTGCGGATCATCCAGGACATAATGTTCCGCGAAGCCTGCCAATGCAGACAGTTCCGGCCAGCTGGTTTTTAGAAACTCAAAATTTTGTGATTGCATAATGTCGATTCTTTCCATGTCCGCTTGATAGCGAAAAGCCTGCCAGTTCTTAATCCTTCAGTTTGGCGGCTGTAAGTTCCGTGATGCCCAATCAGGAGACGAGGATTTGCTTGCTGATTTATTGACTAGGTTTAGTTAAATAAAGCAAAAGTATAACGGGAATTCGCTCAGAACAACCGAGCTATAACAGTTTTTTATGGCGATACAATCAGTTTATCCATGCTCTTGTTTGGGCGCCGGGAAAACTTGATAGTAATTGGCTAAATCAAGCAGATGACTATAAAAAAGCTGCTTAAGGATCCCTTAATACGCCGCCTTCGCTAAAAGTCTACCGCAAAGTGCCATCGGACCTCGTGGCGTTGAAGTTCTTTGAAGACGGAAGCGAACTCTTCCAGGTCTTCCAGCAGTGCAGCCCCATGCTTGATAGCTTCCGGATTGGCGCGAAGATACGCAGAAAGCGTTTCCGTCCAGGCGAGACCTTCGGCAGGTGCGAACCACTGTTCGTCAGGAAGAGTCTCCGGTACCTCAACGTCAGCATCCTCCAGCAATTCGCGAAGCTCTTCAGGATCCTGGCTTACGAAGTCGTACGGGGAATTGATGCCAGCAGCCTTGCAAACCTTGGCTAAAGCTTTGTCGCTGGTTTGTCCAAACGCTTTACCGTTGACAAACGTTTCAAGGCCTTCGACTTCTCGCTCTGGCGCAATGAAGATTGCTACGCTCATTAGTTTTCCCCTTCATGAGATCACGGGTTTATCCATGCAGCTAGCCCGAAACGAAACGCCGAACTTGCATCGACTTACACGTTATTATTCCGGCCGAGCTAAATTAAGGCTTTTCCTGCTCTATTGTCAAGAATGCAGCGTCAACACAAAATTTTAAAAAAGGCATCTACATTTCATTCTTGATAAACAGATCGAGATAATTCCAAAGTCCGATTTAGAATGACAGCAATGACCCACTCAAGCTACCGTTAAACATCTAGGTTTAGAGATGGTTCATGGGTCGATTTTTTCTCCTTCAATACTGACAAAGCAAGTTCGGCCATTTTGCGACATTCAGTTAGCTAAAAAACAATGATTTTAAACGGCAGTTTTTGGTCGAAAAGCCGACTTTCGCGTTCGTTCCGAAATGTATTGGTTTAAGTTCACATTTCGACAGTTCCACCAACAACCAAAATACACCCTTAAAAAGTTGGATTTCGGTTTTACCTGCTAAGGCTGGTTAGAGCAGCTTATTTTGATATTTTGAGTTTATTCCAGGCATCAATTAAAAACCCTGGACTCCGACCATAAATACCCTTTCTTTCCGCCCCTACCACCCCAAGAAACTAGAAACCCGTGAAAAGCAAGATTCGATGCCTTATATTTCAATTACTTGAATTCGAACGTTTCAATCAGTTTTATCTTCATCTAAGTCAGCAAAGGGTCCTTAATTTTAAATATCCATCAGTTGGGCTACCTGAACTTACATTTTGAGTTTTTAAAAACCGCAAAAACTCTGTTTTTCTTATGTAACTTAGAAAAAACCATAAGGTGTAATCATTTCAACCATTATTCCGACAAATGCAATGATGTTTTGCAAATTGTGAGCATTCTTCTGTCGGGCGAAATTTAATAAAGTGTAACCACCTGCTCAACAGGTAACACAAATTAACCACGATCCCTTTTAGGAGAAAGAACATGAGCCGTATTAACGTCGTTACTAGCGAAACTGCCAACAGCGAACAAAAAGAACTGCTTGACGCAATCCAGTCGCAATTGGGAATGGTACCCAATTTTCTAAAAGTTTTTGCTAATTCGCCCGCAGCGCTTCGGGCATTTCTGGGTCTACATGGCATTGCCAACGAGGGCAGCCTTGACCCACAAACCCGCGAACGCATCGCTCTTGGACTGGCTCAACAAAACTCCTGTGAGTATTGTCTATCGGCTCATACCGCTATTGGTCGGAAGGCCGGTTTAAGTCTCGAGGAAATCGATGCAAATCGGGCGGGTTCAAGTCAGGACGCGAAAGCAGCCGTGGCGGTTAAATTTGCACGCTCTGTCGCAGAAAACACGGGTGAAGTAACAACTGCCGAAATTACCGAGGCACGCAATGCTGGCTATAGCGATGCTGAAATTGTCGAGATCATTACCCATGTCGGGATGAATGTCCTTACCAACATGATTGGTAAAGCCAGCCGACTGGAAATTGATTTTCCAAAAGTTTCGCTTAAAGCAGTTGCTTGAGTATTGCTTAAGAAATTGCTGCCACTGAAAAAATTGAAATAGGAAAATAAAATGAATATCACTGCTAAAAATTTTAACCCTTTGGCTCTTGCGATGTTGGTTGCGATTGGCGCAACCGGGGCAATGTTCTCTGCACCACTGTATGCCTATGACGAAGCGTCAACCAGTATTATCAACGTCGACAAGGAAAATGTCATTCTTCGAGGTTATGACCCGGTTGCGTATTTCACACTAAATACTCCGACGCCAGGCAATAAAAAATTCTCTACGAGCTTTGATATTACTTTGCATCGGCGGATAATCTGAAGGAATTTGAAGCTAACCCTGCAAAGTATGCTCCCCAATTCGGCGGATTTTGCGCCATGGGAGCCGCAATGGGTAAAAAACTGGATGGTGACCCACAAGTTTGGAAGGTCGTGGACGGCAAGCTTTACCTCAACGTAAATAGCGATGTAATGGTGAAATGGTCGGAGGATGTTCCTGGAAATCTGAAAAAAGCCTATGAAACTTGGCCTTCCATTAAAGATAAGGCGCCTCGGGATCTGAAATAAATCGACTTGTTCCGGTTCTGGCGCACGGGATCGAGCTAACATTTTTTGATTCAAAAGGTAAACCATTATGAATACAAAGACTTTTCAACACCTATTGAAGGCTTCGCTAGCCAGCTTATTAGTCGTTTCTGTATCCGACGTTATGGCTAAAGAACACGTCGCTATGCAAAAAGACAAAGAAAAATGCTACGGAATTTCTTTGGCGGGACAAAACGATTGTGCAGCTGGTCCTGGTACATCGTGTGCGGGTACTTCAAAAATCGACTATCAGGGAAACGCTTGGAAATTGGTTCCAACGGGTAGTTGCACAACAATCAAGACACCCTTTGGCTCTGGTTCTCTAAGCGCCATCCAACGACCATCTTGATGATTCTCATCGTAGGCGGCCTAACGGCCGCCTGCTTTTGAATACTAGAGTCCGAGTATAAATTCATGTCTCACTTTGATACATCACCAGTCAACCCCTGCGTTGGTGTGAGTTTCAAGCCGCAATATTTTGCCGACATTTGTTTAGAATCGGCAGCGATCGATTTCTTCGAAGTGCACGCCGAGAACTATATGAGCCTGGGCGGGCTCTATCATGAACAATTAAGAGAATTAACTAGGACCTATCCTTTATCAGTGCATGGTGTCGGACTATCGATTGGCGGTACTGATCCGATTAATGCACTGCATCTTAAAAGACTGAAGCATCTCTGCAACATCTATCATCCTGTCAGCCTATCTGAACACTTGGCATGGTCAGTACACGATGGGATCTTCCTGAATGATCTCATGCCATTGGTTTATGACGAATCCAGCTTAGCCCGGGTCATCTCTCGCATCGACCAGATTCAAGATTATCTCGGCTGTCGCTTGCTGATTGAAAATCCTGCACGGTACATCAAGTTAACCAAGCAAACCTTGGATGAACCTTACTTCTTGCAACAGGTTGCGGAGCGAACGGGTTGCGGCCTTTTGCTGGACATTACCAATCTTTATGTGTCCGCATTCAACCTTGGTTTTGATCCGGTGCAGTATTTGACTGATTTTCCCCTGCAAGGCGTTGAAGAAATCCATTTGGCGGGACATTCAAAGAATCGCTTGGCGGATGGCGGACAGTTATTTCTAGATGACCATGGTTCACAGGTTTCAGAAGAAGTCTGGCTTCTATTTCAGGAGGTGGTTGACAGTATTGGCTCGAAACCAACACTTATCGAATGGGATAACAATCTTCCAACGTGGCAAGGCCTTTGTTTAGAAGCGAATAAGGCTCGAGAAATTTTAGAGAAGTCTGACTTTTTATTGGTTAGTCAAGGCGAATACGCGTGAACCGCTTAGAGCAAACACACTGGGTCGCTGCACTGTTTCATCCGGAAAAAGCGCCTTTGACGATGTTTGCAACAGAGGACGCAGAACGCTTTGTAGTTTATCAAAACAACATCATCGTGAGTTTAATTGATAGCCTTGTCGATAGCTTTCCCGCACTGGTGCAATTACTGGGCGAAAATTATTTTCATGCCGTTGCTAGGGAGTTTGTGCAGGAAAATCCTCCTAATTCACCGGTCATGGCAGAGTATGGAACACAGTTGCCCGGCTATTTAGAAGGCTTTTTACCTTTAGAAATGCTGCCTTATTTGGCAGATGTTGCTCGGCTGGAACTTGCAAGAATTGCTTGTTTCCATGCTGCAGATTCAGCAACTTTAAGTGCGGAGGACTTTACCTCACTGAGTATTGAAGCGCTGCTTTCGGCATCTTTTGTATTGAATCCCTCTTTACGCCTTGTTGTTTCTGAACATCCTATTTTCAAGCTTTGGCATAGCCAAATTCACGATAGTCCAATTCCCGCGCTTGCGGATTGGCGGGGTGAAGAAGTGATTTGCTTGCGTCGAAAAAACGTCGTGATTACTAAACAACTCCAACTCGGTGGAGCATTATTTTTAAAGACATTAATTAATGGTCAAACGTTGGAAGAGGCTTGGAAAGCGGCATCAGCAAAAGATCCAGGCTTCAATCTGACAGAGGCGCTTGGCAGCCTAGTTAATGAGCAATTAACTGTAAGCATAATTTACTGAAACAACATTATTAGGATCTATCATGAGTATCAATAATTTTTCCAAGTCATTATTTATGGCTTCATATAGTCAACGTTATTACGCAACGGTTTCTTGGCTACAGTATGTTATTCCTGATGCCGCATTACTTTTATTCGCGCGAGTATTCACTGCGGCGATATTTTTTCAATCGGGCCGAACCAAAATGAATGGCCTATCACTGAGCGAGAATACGCTATTCCTGTTTCAGGAAGAATACAGCCTTCCATGGATTAATCCGGATCTGGCCGCTTATCTAACCACCTTTGCCGAGCATCTACTTCCGGTCCTGTTAGTGCTTGGTTGTGCCACACGCGTGTCAGCAATCTTGTTGTTAATGATGACTCTGGTCATCCAGCTATTTGTTTACCCCGACGCTTGGCCAACGCATGGCACATGGGCAACACTGTTAGTGTTGCTAATCGTCAAAGGCCCTGGAAAATGGGCAGTTGATGTCAGACTGCTTGAGCAATGGCGTTAAAGTTATCATAGTGGTTAAAGTGCCAGACCTCGCTGCTTCTGAAGGTGCGAGGGGCCGCGAATTGAAGCAGCAGCTATTCCAAAAGCGGTCGGATGCCACTACGAATGAAAAGCGTGCCAAATTCTTGAAAAACCAGTGACGCAAAGATTAAAAAATCCGAGTAGATAACCCAAATCAGGGGCATGTTTGCAACGGCGATTGCTAGCGTCGTCGATTCGCCAGTTGCGCCCTAGTGGATGTGTTTATGGCGCTGATGATTGTTGATCGTTATCGACCCATAAGCGTCATCCGGTAATCAACTAACCGATCGTCTGATTACTGACACAAAGTAAACATTCAGGGCACGAATGATTGAACAGCGACGAGCCGGATTCCGCCGGTTTGCCAAACATTTCGACCGCCCGATCACTCAATTGCTTTTTCCAGTCAAAGCTCTGTGTTCTGATGAACTTTGAACTCCTGGGGTAACTGAGCCAGGGTTTTATCACCAGCTATTGCACCCAAGGCAATCTGGGCTTTGAAGACCGGTGAATGTTTTCCTCTCGTTTTTTTGTACATTTTCTGCTCCAATTCTGTGCCCTTGCGGACTTTCAGAGTAGCAGGTCTTTCACTTAACGAGGTGTTCAATTTTTAAGCGCAAGTTCTCAATTTGATTCTTAGCGGTTGGGCAGCCTATCACCGGCATGTCATCTCGAAACGCAGGTACAATACCCTACTATATATAATGTCGAGAATAGCTTTCGGGTATTGTCGATGCCTGCCAATCCCTTCGACGAGGATCGTTAAGCCTGTCTTGATACCGGCTTAACGACCTGACAAGCTTTATGAAACCTTGCTGGCGTGGTTGGAAATACGCGGAAACTGTTTGGTTACTTGACCAACGACTAAAGTGCAATGTCTAATTATTGAGAGAGTTATTGTATGTCTGTGGTAGAAAAGAAAGCTGATGATCCCATGATTATTAGAGCAATGGATAAAGGTAAATTTGTTCGCGTCAACGATTCGTTCAAGGCCAAGGTAGGTTTTGACGCCTCTGAACTTGCTGAAAAACCTTTCCTCGACTGGATCGACCCACGCGACCGCTCGACTGTCCAAGCTGCATTTGAAAACGATGAGAGATTGTTTTTTGCCCGTCATATAACGCGAGATGGCAATACTCTGCAATTACAAATTCAGCTGGCAGAACACGAGAACGGCCCATTTCTACTTGGCCGGTGTGCCAAGCTCCCATCTCAACTCGAATCTGAGGTAGCAAGGTCCGCAGAGGCTTCGGTTTTGGGTACGCTTGATGCCATAGCCCGGATTATTGAGGAGCAGAACCCTGGCTACAAGTGCTCAATTCTACTTGTCGCTGACGGCCGCTTCGTTTTCGGCGCCGGTCCCAGCCTGCCAGAAGACTACAACTCGGCTGTAAATGGCTATGCGATCGGGCCGACTGTCGGCTCTTGCGGCACTGCCATCTTCTGGAACACGCCCGTCATCGTGGAGGACATTCAGGCCGATCCTCTTTGGGCACCATTGTCCGGACTCGCGAAGAAAGCAGGCGTCGCCGCGTGTTGGTCCCATCCTTTTGTCAGCAGCAGTGGCAAGGTGCTGGGGGCCTTGGCACTTTACTCACCAGAGCCTCGCGCCCCGACGACAGAGCAATTTAGCCTGCTGAGGGCAGCTGCGCGCATAACCGGTCTGGCTGTTGAGCGTGGACGTGCTGAAGAGGCGCTCAAGCGCGCCGATGAATCCATCAAAGTAGTGCGCAATCAGTTGCAAGCTACACTGAATGCCTTGCCCGATCTACTGTTTGAAGTAGACTCCGAAGGCCGTATCTTCAGATACCATAGCTATCGCGCCGATCCGCTGGCGGCCTCGCATGAAGAGTTTATGGGCAAGCGATTTGCAGATGTAATGCCCCCTGATGCCGCTGGTGCTTGTCAACGCGCCATTGATGAGGCTGCACAAAAAGGCTTTTCTTATGGTGAGATTTTCCGGCTAACCTTGCCCCAAGGGGAGCACTGGTTTGAACTCTCAATCGCTCCCTTGCATTCAGATGCCAAGTCCAACCAGCGTTTTGTTATGATCAGCCGCGACATCACCGAGCGCAAGCTGAATGAGCGCAAACTGCAGCAACGCGACCAGTACCAGCGGGCTTTGCTCGACAACTTTCCATTCGCCGTCTGGCTCAAAGATACCGAGAACCGTTTTCTCGCCGTCAATGCCGGTTTCGTGACCTTGTTCGGCGCCCGCAGTGCGGAAGAACTCGTTGGCAAGACCGACTTTGACATTGCACCGGCGGAACTGGCCGAAGGCTATCGTGCCGATGATCGTGCCGTTCTCTCTTCCGGGAGAAAGAAGAATGTGGAGGAGGAAATCATCGATGCTGACGGAACGCGAAAATGGTTTGAGACCTACAAGGCATCGGTCTTAGACGATACGGGCAGGGTGGTGGGGACTGTCGGCTTCGCCCGCGACATCACCGAGCGTCGTGCCGCTGCACAGGCACTACAGGACATGTCGGCTGAACTCGCTACATCGCGTGACTTGCTACAACAGGTCATCGACACAGCACCGATTCGCGTATTCTGGAAAGACCGGGAAGGCCGCTACCTGGGCTGTAACCCGGCATTTGCTCGCGATGCCGGCAAGAACACGCCGTCCGAACTAATCGGCCGGGACGACTTCGCCATGGGCTGGGCCGCGCAAGCTGAGTGGTACCGCACCGACGATCAAGTCATCATGCAAACTGGCCAGCCTCGGCTCAATTTCGAAGAACCTCAGATCACACCGGACGGCAAGCAGATCCGGTTGCGAACCTCCAAAGTGCCCCTATATGACCGGCAAGGTGAAATCATAGGCATACTCGGGATTTACGATGATATTACCCAGCAAAAACGGGAAGAGCGTCGTCTCGCCTTGGCCTTGGACGCGTCCAAGATCCTGATTTGGGAAATGGACTTCACCACTGGCAAGCTGGACTACGATGGCAGCGCCATGATTGGTCTGGGCTTGGATAAGGCCGATGCCCCTGATACGCTGGAAGGTTGGCTGGTGCGGGTGCACTCCGATGACCGCACGCGATTCACTGAGAATGTAGAACAAGCTCTGCGACAGGACGACACGCGCGGCTTCGATTATGAATACCGCTTCGGCAACAACACTGGCGGCTATCATTGGCTACAAACGACGGGCCGGGTGGTGCAGCGTGACGTGGAGGGGCACCCTCTGCTCATGGCAGGTTATTCAGTCAATATCGACGAGCGCAAGTTGGCCGAGGCGGAACTTGAACGCTACCGTCAGCACCTTGAAGAGTTGGTTCAGGAGCGCACAGAGGCATTGACCGAAGCCAAACTCGCCGCCGAAGCGTCCAGCCGTGCCAAGACCGCCTTCCTCGCCAATATGAGTCACGAACTGCGCACACCGATGAACGGCGTGCTGGGCATGCTCGATCTGGCAAAGCGACGCATGACCGATGTCAATGGGCTCGATCAACTCGACAAGGCCAAACAATCCGCTCAACGCCTGCTCGGCGTCCTCAACGACATCCTCGATATTTCCAAGATCGAGGCGGGCCGCATGGTTTTTGAGAGCGTTCCACTGGAAATATTCGCTGTCGTTGAGGGGATAACCAGCACGCTTGGTCACAAAGCCACCGGGAAGGGCTTGCGCCTGACCACAGACCTTGCTGCCGACCTGAAACGTCAGCCACTCAAGGGCGACCCGCTGCGGCTCGGCCAAATCCTTTTGAACCTGGTTGGCAATGCCATCAAATTCACCCAAAAAGGCACAGTCACTCTGCTCGCCCGTTCAGTTGGAGAAACCCCCGAGGCAGTGCAAGTGCGCTTTGAAGTCAGCGATACTGGCATCGGCATCGATAGCGAAGCACAGGCGAGGCTGTTCCAGTCCTTTGAGCAGGCCGACAATAGCATGACCCGCAAATATGGCGGCACGGGCCTTGGGTTGGCGATCAGTAAACGTTTGGTGACGTTCATGGACGGCCAGATCGGCGTGGAAAGCAGGCCGGGGCTGGGCAGTACCTTTTGGTTTGTCGTTCCGTTAAAAAAACGAGAGCCAAGTGCCACGCCAACTCCGACATCCGTACCCAAAATAGCGGAAGAGCGACTGCAAACGGAGTTTGTCGGTACCCCTATTCTGCTAGCGGAAGACGAGCCGATTTCCCAGGAAGTCTCTCGCTTCTTGCTGGAGCATATTGGACTGGTGGTGGACGTTGCCGAGGATGGCCAGCAGGCACTGGCAATGGCGTGCCGGAACACTTACGCCCTGATCCTGATGGATATGCAAATGCCCCGCATGAATGGCATCGAAGCAACGCAGGCGATCCGAGCTGACTCGCTCAACACGATGACCCCGATCCTCGCCATGACGGCAAACGCCTATGACGAGGATAGAGAGACTTGCTTGGCTGCCGGCATGAACGAGCACATCAGTAAACCCGTTG
This sequence comes from Methylomicrobium sp., assembly GCA_018333785.1. Taxonomy (GTDB): domain Bacteria; phylum Pseudomonadota; class Gammaproteobacteria; order Methylococcales; family Methylomonadaceae; genus Methylicorpusculum. The sequence continues at coordinate 18,520 of JAGXSU010000155.1, forward strand.
ATCCGGAAAAATTGTATGAAACCCTTCTCGCATTACTGGTTAGAGAATCAACGTAATCGAGGACTGCTTGTGATCAAAAACCTGCCGCTGGTAAACAATATTATTTGCTACCTGAATGTCGCAAAGTGGCCGTTCGGGGCCGTTTGCGGACCTGATTGATACGCAAGGTGCGAAAGTTTTCAAACTAAGTGGCACGAAAACCGGAATATTTGATTATTTGGGTCAAAAGCGGCTACCAGTCTTTAATATGTCCGCATGAACTACGGCAGGAATTTCCCGGTAATTTTCGGTTTTACTCTTTCAACATTCGGCGCCACTTCCATTTTCATAACAGTTTGACTTATCACGGAAAATGCAGGAAGCGCTAAAGCCAGACAAATCTTCAGAGCCAATTTTTTGCAGTTTAAACACTGATAAATGTTAAGGGCGAAAATAAAATGGCCCATCTTTTTTCCATAAAATGGAATAATGCATTGCATTCTGCAGCTATTCTATAAATAAGTGGAATATGACAAATTGTAATCGTCCGAAGCGGCTCTCTTGTAGAACGCAACTTTTACACTCTGAATTGGGAGATTGTCATGATCAATAAAAAACGCTTATTACCCACTATTGCCTTGGCGCTTATTACAGCGCTACCTTTGGCGTCAGGCGCACCAGTCAAAAATAAAAATACCAAAATTAATTCCGTCCAATTGCATTACCACACCACTGAGGTCGATGGTGTAGAGGTATTTTACCGTGAGGCCGGCCCCAAAAATGCCCCGGTCATTCTGCTCCTTCACGGTTTCCCGACATCGTCGCATATGTTTCGTAACCTGATCCCGCAACTGGCTGATAAATATCATGTGATAGCCCCTGATTACCCAGGTTTTGGTCAAAGTGCTATGCCTGAACCTGCTAAGTTTGCATATACTTTCGACAATTACGCTCACGTAATGGGGAAGTTGACCCAGCAACTGGGTGTTAATCGTTACGCGATGTATTTGATGGATTATGGCGCGCCAATAGGTTACCGGTTAGCATCGGCAAACCCCGAAAAAGTGACCGCTTTAATCATTCAGAACGGTAATGCCTACAACGAAGGTCTGGAAAAATTCTGGGATCCAATCAAGGCCTATTGGCAAACCGGCGGACAAACCGAGCGTGAGGCCATCCGTTGGTTAACTACTATAAAGGCAACTAACTGGCAATACACGAATGGTGTGAAAGACACCACATTGGTAAGCCCCGACACTTGGACCATAGACCAAGCTCAACTTGATCGTTCCGGCAATGCAGAAATCCAGCTTGATTTGTTCTACGATTACCGTACCAATATTCCTTTATATCCACAGTGGCAAGAGTATTTCCGGAATCATAAGCCGCCAACGCTAGTTATCTGGGGTCAAAATGATGCGATCTTTGTTGCTGCGGGCGCTACTCCGTATAAGCGAGATATTCCTGACGCGGAAATCCATATGCTTGATACGGGACATTTTGCACTCGAAACGCATGGATCAGAAATCGCTAATCACATGCGCCATTTCCTTGGCCGCCATCTCAAACCCAAAGCACACTAAGGCCATTTAAGCCCGCAGGCCTAGTGCCTGCGGGCTTCAGACTAATTTTGGTACTGATAATTACAGGGCGCCATTATTCCGGGGCATGCAATTATCAATTGTTATGTCTGACGGTTCTTCTTTTTCGTAAAACCACATACAGTTTAACCACGCCGTTTAGCGCGGCTTTAAATATCATCTCAACCTACTATTTTGGAAAACGGTTATGGCTAGTGCATTTGCGGATATAGCGTTCACGCCCAGCGTTAAGGCAGCTCAAAGCTTGTACGGCAGTCGCCAGGCAAATCTTGGTTTTGAGTCGTCTGAGGATAAGCGGAATCTTCTTACTGAGCGAGAAGCTGAGTTTATTGCCGAACGCGACAGTTTTTATCAAGCTACGGCATCGGAATCAGACTGGCCCTATGTGCAGCATCGTGGCGGGCCGAAAGGATTTTTAAAGGTGTTGGATGAGCGAACCATTGGCTTTGCCGATTTTCGCGGCAATGTTCAATACCTCAGTGTCGGCAACCTCAATGCCAATGACAGAATCTCCATGATTCTAATGGATTACCCCAATCGCAGACGGCTAAAAATATGGGGTAGGGTTCGTATCGTTCATGAAGCGGATGAACCAGACCTTATCGCACAACTTGAAGTGGCGACCTACCGAGCGCGAGTCGAACGAGGAATGGTTATTCATGTCGAAGCGTTTGATTGGAATTGCCCGCAACATATCACTCCCCGGTATTCGGAAAGCGAAGTCGACAATCTATTGGCTCCGGTTCTTGAAGAAAACCGTTTTCTCAAAGCCACCTCATTATCAACGCCTAAAACCGAGTTGACAGTGCTCGGCGATGGTCCGCTGGAACTGACCATTGTCGGTATCAAACAATTGACACCGCATATCAGGTCGTTTGAACTCAGAAGCCCCGCTGGCGACAATTTACCCGAATTCACCGCCGGCTCGCACCTTAGCGTGCCAGTAAGACTGAATGATGGCGAGATGTCCACGCGCCGTTATTCGATCTGTTCCGACCCGGCTCAGCAGCATGTTTATGAAATTGCAGTATTGCGTGAAAAAAATGGCCAAGGCGGTTCTATCGCAGTGCATGAGCAATTTGGGTTAGGCATGCTCTTGCGGTGCAGTTTGCCAAAGAATGACTTTACGTTGCACAGTGACAGTCGTCCGGCCATCCTGGTTGCCGGCGGTATCGGTATTACGCCAATCAGAGCCATGGCGCATGCCTTGCAAAGACAGGGGCAAGAATTTCAGATTCACTATGCCGTACGTAGCCGTCGAGAGGCCGCTTATTTGGAGCAGTTGGAGCAGTCATTTGGCGACCGTCTGACCGTTTATGCCTCGGATAAAAACCTGCGTCTGAATCCGAACACCCTGCTGTCAGGTTATTCACCAGAGGCAGTATTTTACCTATGTGGGCCCAACCGACTCATCGATGCCATTACTGCCGAAGCGATTTCGCAAGCGAAGGATCCCGACACTATTCGATTTGAACGCTTTGCAGCTATGACAACTAAAGCGGATCGCCCGATTGAAGTTGAGTTAAGGCGATCACAGAAGGTGATTACAGTCGAAGCCGAGCAATCAATTCTTGATGCGGTTCGCTTAGCGGGTATCGACGCACTTTACGACTGTCGCACGGGAAACTGCGGAACCTGCGCTGTCAAAGTCTTAGAAGGCAATCCCGATCATAGGGATAGCGCATTGACGAAAGCGGAAAAAGAGCGTGCCGGGTTAATGTGTATTTGCGTATCCCGCGCCCATTCTGAACATCTGGTTATCGATTTATAAAGTAGAGGATTTATGAGGAACCAACATGATTGAATTATATGAATTCGCACTATCAGGAAACTGCCACAAGATTCGCCTGATGCTTTCAATTCTGGGTCTTGATTACCAGAGCATCAATGTTAATGGTGGCGAACGACAGCACAAAGCAGCAGCCTTTACTCTGATGAATCCCTTCGGACAAGTCCCGGTACTGGTAGACGATGGGGTGATCGTTAGAGACAGTCAAGCCATTTTGGTTTATTTAGCGCGACGATACGGCGATGACCATTGGTTACCCAATGAACCGGCTACTCTGGCAGAAGTTATCGCCTGGCTTTCTACCGCTGCAAATGAGGTGGCGCTCGGCCCTAATCGCCTGCGTTTGCATTACAAATTTGGTCGAACAATCAACCTGAATGAAGCAGAGCAAGTGACGGAAAACTTACTAAAGATTCTGCAAGAAAAGCTCGATCAACAGGCTTGGCTCGCTGGAGAGCAAATAACCATCGCCGACATCGCCGTCTATCCCTATGTGGCACTGGCACCGGAGGGAGGAATTGATCTTCAGCTTTATCCTGCCATATTGAATTGGATACGTAAAATCCAGGCAATCCCGGGTTATCGCAGTATGCCTGGTATGTGGCAGCCCGAATAGCAGTAGTACATAAACTTGGGTGGGCAAATCTCACCCGCTTTTCATCAAACCCTAAGGAATATGTAATGAATACATCCTCTGACATCCGCCCACCGTTACCGCCCTTTACTTACGAAACGGCTGTCCAAAAAGTACGTATGGCCGAAGACGGTTGGAACGGTCGCAATCCGGAAAAAGTCGCTTTGGCTTATACCACCGACAGCCAATGGCGTAATCGGGCCGAATTTCCGGTTGGCCGAGAACAAATTATCGCGTTTCTTACCCAAAAATGGGCAAAAGAACACGAATATCGCTTAATAAAAGAGCTTTGGGCCTATGCAGGCAATCGAATCGCTGTCCGCTTTGCCTATGAGTGGCACAATGACAAAGGCGATTGGTTCCGTTCTTACGGCAATGAAAATTGGGAATTTGACGAGAACGGTTTGATGCGGCGTCGCTATGCATGTATCAATGATTTGCCTATCCACGAGTCCGAACGGAAATTCCATTGGCCGCAGGGTCGTCGTCCTGATGACCATCCCGGGCTGAGTGATCTGGGTTTTTAAAGCGAAAACCAAGCGGTATCTGTTTGGAAGGCTTATGTGCACATGCCTCATAAGCCTTATTCTCTAAGAACGCGCTCAAGTTAAAATGTCTTGAAGATGACCCTTGACGCCAAAAGCTATCAGCTTATTCGATCAGGCAAAAGATATCATGTGATTCGCAGCAATCATTTTGCATATTCCAGTCCAAACCAACCAATCACCCATTACGATTGAAAACCGCCGTCAGTTCCGATTCAAACCCGGCCATCGATTCCGATATAATTACGCCAATAGTGAATGACGGCTTTTGGACGCGTCAAATTGGCGCAATCGACCATAGGAGATATCCGACTGGGGTTATCCAATGACCGGGGGTGAGCCAATTGCCGACACAGTAGGATGGGTAGAGCGAAGCGAAACCCATCAAACCAAACGCCGATAATGAGATATGACAGACTATCGCCGACATCGCCTCAAAGCTGGTTGTTATTTTTTTACAGTCAATTTAGCGGAACGAAATCGGACTTTGCTGACCGATAATATTGAACTGCTTCGCGAGTCTTTTCGTAACGTGAAAAATCAACACCCGTTTAATATCGACGCGATTGTTGTTTTACCGGAACATCTCCATACCATTTGGACTTTGCCGGAAGGTGACGATGATTTTAGTTGCCGCTGGCGGTTGATTAAGACCCACTTTACTAAACAGATCGAAAAAGGCGAGCGAATTTCCAAAAGCCGTGAAAGCAAACAGGAGCGCGGTATTTGGCAAAGACGGTTTTGGGAACATCGAATTCGAAACGAGGACGACTTCGTCAAGCATGTCGACTATATTCATTACAATCCAGTAAAACACGGCTATGTCCGTTGTGTTGCTGATTGGCGATATTCTTCATTTCATGATTTCGTCAAACGAGGCATTCTCCCTGCAAATTGGGCGGGCGGCATATATCCTGAATTGGATTTGGCGTAATCGATGGTGTTTTTGATGGGTTTCGGCTAGCGCCTCTACCCATCCTACTAGCTGGATGTGTTTATAGCGCTGATGGTTGTTGATCGTTATCGACCTCAACCTGCCTATCGATAAATTTTCCGAATGGCAGAAAGTTATGACAGAGCAGACATTTAAAAACCCTGAAGTATTTGTCTCTAGCGGTTCACCCGTTGGAGTTATCTGGATCCGGTTATCATGTAAAAAATGCATGTTATCCCGTTTAGAACTTCAAGGGTTTCAGAAGGAGATTGACGCAAACAGTACGGCTAAAGTACAAGATATGCGGACCTAGATAATAACTTGTTAGCAAAATAATGACCTGTGTAAACGGAAGAATTTCACCGACAACAACTACTAAGTTGCGATTATTCGCCGATTCTGGAGGGTTCTGCGGAAACCCAACATGTTTAACCGAGATATTTCGAGATATAGATGATGAAGTGATCCATATTGCTGAGATTGCACATGTTATTAGCGCTGGAGACGAGGGCCCACGCTCTGATCAGGAACTTACTCCCGAGCAGCGAGCTAGGTATGAAAATCTAATACTTTTGTGTCCAACATGCCACACCATAATTGACAAAGCTGAGGACAAATATCCAATCGAAATGCTCTTGGAATGGAAAAAAGAACATAAGCAGAGAATCGCAGAAGCCTTTGGGGTCCAAAGTTTTGACTCAAGGGAAGATGCAAGAAGTAGGATTGAGCCGCTAATAGCGGAAAATTCGTTTATTTTCCACGAGTACGGGCCAATGACTGAAGAGCGATTTAACCCTGAAAGTGATATGCCCGCACAATGGTTGAGAAAAATACGATCAAAGATAATACCCAACAATCGTACGATTCTTAATATTTGCGATGCAAACATGCATTTGCTGAATGAGAGTGAGCGCACATCATTAATACAATTTCACCAGCATGTAGATGATTTTGAGGCAAAGCACCTTGCTGGCGCGGAAGAAAACGGACGGCGCTTTCCTGAATCATTTGAGACAATTTTCAAGTATTAAAGGTTATGAGTTCTACTAACAATTGGGCTGCATCTTGGGCGTGCGACAAATTGATCTCACATGATCAGATTCTTGATGTGGAGCCTGTCGAAGATAATCTTATAAAAATAAATGTTAAGGACTACGAGCAGGAAGTTCTTGTAGCAACAATGTCAGAAAGAAAGGTTTATTTGGCTAATGTTCCTGACGTCTGCAGAAATTCCAGAATTGACTTTCTGTTGAATATACCCAAGAACGCATATTTCGATGGTGGCCTACTCTCCTACGCAGAGAACACTCCTTTCGGGTAACTATTCAGACCCCCCAGACCACTGGAGGCAATTTTGGAATCGGCCGTCCGGTCCGCTGATGATCAATGACGACAGCCAAATAAAGCCAAGGGGATTGTTGTCTTTTACGGCAGGTTTCGATCACGCTGATTAAAATGGCGAATACCCGCGAGCCTTGTTCGGTGCGAGTGCCATAGCTGATGCGTCTCAAAATCACCCAGTGCCGCAGTGCCCGCTCAGCTTCGTTGTTGGTCAACGGCAAATGATAGGACGCAA